>NZ_CP117439.1:5327500-5663164 GCF_030687575.1 Pseudomonas sp. FP2309
CGGTGCTGCATTCCCACGCAGAGCGTGGGAACGATCGGTTACAAGGTTTTGGCGGAAGCCGGGTTAATCATGCGTGTCAGCCCCAGGTTCTTCAGCGCCAGTTGCAGCGAGCTGTGGATAACTTGCGGGTTGTCGATGGTCATCAACTCGGCCAGCAGGTCCTTGGCCATGCTCAGTTCAACCTGGCGCAGCATCCACTTCACCTTTGGCAAGTTGGTGGCGTTCATCGACAGGCTGTCAAAGCCCATCGCCATCAACAGCACCGCCGCAGCCGGGTCGCCGGCCATCTCACCGCAGATACTCACCGGCTTGCCCTCGGCGTGGGCGTCGCGCACGACGTGTTGCAGCGCTTGCAGCACCGCCGGGTGCAGGTAGTCGTAGAGGTCGGCCACCCGTGGGTTGTTACGGTCCACGGCCAGCAGGTATTGGGTCAGGTCGTTGGAGCCCACCGACAGGAAGTCCACTTGCCGCGCCAGCTCTTTGGCCTGGTACACCGCCGCCGGGATTTCGATCATCACGCCAATCGGCGGCATCGGTACGTCGGCACCTTCGTCGCGCACTTCGCCCCAGGCGCGGTGGATCAGGTGCAGGGCTTCTTCCAACTCATGGGTGCCGGAGATCATCGGCAGCAGGATGCGCAGGTTGTTCAGGCCTTCGCTGGCCTTGAGCATGGCGCGGGTCTGTACAAGGAAAATTTCAGGGTGGTCGAGGGTCACGCGGATACCGCGCCAGCCAAGGAAGGGGTTGTCTTCCTTGATCGGGAAATACGACAGTGACTTGTCGCCGCCGATGTCCAGGCTGCGCATGGTCACCGGCAACGGGTGGAAGGCCTGCAGTTGCTCGCGATAAATCGCCAGCTGCTCCTTCTCGCTCGGGAAACGCTGGTTGATCATGAACGGCACTTCGGTGCGGTACAGCCCCACCCCTTCGGCGCCACGCTGTTGCGCGCGGGCAACGTCGGCCAGCAGGCCAGTGTTGACCAGCAGTGGTACACGATGGCCGTCGGTGGTCACGCACGGCAGTTCGCGCAACGAATCGAGGCCCAGCGCCAGTTGTTTCTCTTCTTCAACCACTTCGGCGTATTGCTTGCGCAGCACGTCGCTGGGGTTGGTAAAGACTTCACCGCGATGGCCGTCGACGATCATGTCGATGCCGTCGACCTTGGAATACGGCAGATCTACCAGCCCCATCACCGTCGGAATCCCCATGGCCCGGGCCAGGATCGCAACGTGGGAGTTACCCGAGCCCAATACCGACACCAGACCCACCAGCTTGCCTTCGGGCACTTCGCCGAGCATGGTGGCCGTCAGTTCTTCACTGATCAGGATGGTGTTGTCGGGGTAGACCAGGTTGGTGGTGCGATCTTCCTGCAGATAGGCCAACAGACGGCGACCGAGGTCGCGCACATCCGAGGCACGTTCGCGCAGGTAGGCGTCATCCATCAATTCGAAACGGTTGACGTGATCGGTAACCACCTGGCGCAGTGCGCCCTGGGCCCACTGGCCGGTCTTGATCACGGTTTTGACTTCGTTGCCCAGCGACGCGTCGTCGAGCATCATCTGGTACACATCAAACAACGCACGCTCTTCGGGGCGCAGTTGGGTGGCCAGTTTTGTCGACAGATTGCGCATGTCGGCGCGCACGCCTTCGAGGGCCGTCTTGAACAGTTTGATTTCGGCGTCGATGTCGTCGATGGACTTGTCCGGCACCACATCGAGGTCGGCCGGCGGCAACATGACCACGGCCGTACCGACGGCGGCACCCGGCGAGCCCGGCACACCGACGAACTTCGCTTCCTGGATACCCTTGCCCTGACGGCCCAGACCCCGAATCGAACCCGTGGCTTCGGCGTGGGCGATAACCCCGGCGAGCTGCGCGCTCATGGTCACGAGGAAGGCTTCTTCACCTTCATCGAACTGGCGGCGTTCTTTCTGCTGGATGACCAACACGCCGACGACGCGGCGGTGGTGAATGATCGGTGCGCCGAGGAACGACGCATAGCGCTCTTCGCCGGTTTCGGCAAAGTAGCGGTAACGCGGGTGATCGGCCGCGTTTTCAAGGTTCAAGGGTTCTTCACGCGTCCCCACCAGGCCAACCAGACCTTCATTGGGCGCCATGCTGACCTTGCCGATGGAGCGCTTGTTCAAGCCCTCCGTGGCCATCAGCACAAAACGGTTGGTCTCTGGGTCCAGCAGGTAAACCGAGCAGACCTGGCTGCCCATGGCTTCCTTGACGCGCAACACAATAATCCCCAACGCCGCCTTGAGATCCTTGGCGGAGTTAACTTCCTGGACGATCTTGCGCAGCGTATTGAGCATGGCTCGGGGTCGAACTCCGTCGTCAGTCGCGCGCTAAAAGGCGCGGGGCAAGCTCTTTGAGAGCGCGACGATAAACTTCGCGCTTGAATGTCACCACCTGGCCCAACGGGTACCAATAGCTGACCCAACGCCAGCCATCGAACTCCGGTTTACCGGTCAAATCCATCCGCACCCGCTGCTCGTTAGAGATCAGGCGCAGGAGAAACCATTTCTGCTTCTGGCCGATGCACAGCGGTTGGCTGTGGGTACGCACCAGGCGTTGCGGCAAACGATAGCGCAACCAGCCACGGGTACAGGCCAGAATTTGCACATCTTCACGCTCAAGGCCGACTTCTTCATTCAACTCACGGTACAAGGCGTCTTCAGGGGTTTCGTCGGGGTTGATTCCACCTTGAGGAAACTGCCAGGCATCTTGGTTGATTCGGCGAGCCCATAGCACCTGTCCGGCATCATTCGTAAGAATGATCCCGACATTAGGACGGAAACCATCGGGGTCGATCACGGCAACAACCTCGCAAACGCATGTCGCCGCATTGTTCCACAAAGCTTGCGCAAGCGGCAACGAGGCTTCTTAGCTTATGTGCACTCTTGTGAAAAGACCGTATTCTGGACGCCTTTTTACAGACTTTTCAGCGAGTAACTGCAATGCGCCTGGCTTTATTCGACTTGGACAACACCCTTCTCGGCGGTGACAGCGACCACGCGTGGGGCGATTACCTGTGCGAGCGCGGGATTCTTGACGCGGTGGCCTACAAAGCTCGCAACGACGAGTTTTACCAGGACTACCTGGCCGGCCAGCTGGACAACGCCGCCTACCTGAACTTCTGCCTGGAGATTCTCGGCCGTACCGAGATGGCCCAACTCAATGAGTGGCACAACGACTATATGCGCGACTGCATTGAGCCGATCATGCTGCCGCAGGCCTCAGAGCTGCTGGCCAGGCACCGCGCCGCCGGCGACAAGCTGGTGATCATCACCGCCACCAACCGGTTCGTCACCGCGCCAATTGCCGCACGCCTGGGCGTCGACACCCTGATCGCCACCGAGTGCGAGATGGAAAATGGCCGCTACACCGGGCGCAGCACTGACGTGCCGTGCTTCCGTGAAGGCAAGGTGACGCGCTTGAATCGCTGGCTGCAAGAGACTGGCCATAGCCTGGAAGACAGCTATTTCTACAGCGACTCGATGAATGATTTAGCGCTGCTGGAGCAGGTAACGCACCCGGTGGCCGTGGACCCGGATCCTAATCTTCGCGCCGAGGCCGAGAAGCGCGGCTGGCCGGTGATTACCCTGCGTAGCTGATGACCCTGTCGCGGGCGAGCCTTAAACCGGCTTGGCCCCCATCAACCCCGCAATCGCCACAAACCCCATCAGGCTCACCACTGCGAGCACCAGCGTGAAGTTCACGCTGCCGCCCTCGCCTTTACGCAGGCGATTGAGTCGCGCCAGCAGCCAGAACCAGGCCAGCGCCGCGACGGTGTAAATCAGGCTGGAGCCCAGAATCCAGGTCTGTCCCAGCGGCCAGCCGGTCAGGTGCACCAGCCACCAGCCGGTGAACGGCATGCTCACCAGGCAAATGCCCATCAACAGCCACACGAACGCCCCCGGCCGCTGCAGACTGACCGCCGGGCCGGCGCTGCGTTTGCGCCAGGTCAACAGCGCCAGGCCCAGGCCGCTGAGCAGCAACAGCACGGTGGCCGCGATGTGGATAACTTTCAGGGTGGTCAGGGTTTCCATGTGTCGTCTTCCTTAAAGGCCGCATCCTCAGCGTAGTCGCTCAACCGAGGAACAGCGTGTAGGCCGGGTTGTCGCTCTCATCCCAGTACGGGTAGCCGATGGCCTCCAGCGCTGCGGGTACCAGATGACGTTCGTTCGCCGGTACTTGCAGCCCCGCGACCACTCGGCCATCGGCCGCGCCGTGGTTGCGGTAGTGGAACATCGAGATGTTCCAGCGCCCGCCCAGTTTGTTCAGGAAGTTGAACAGCGCCCCCGGACGCTCCGGGAACTCGAAGCGAAACACCACTTCGTTGCTGACGTGGGCCGCATGGCCGCCGACCATATGGCGGATGTGCAGCTTGGCCAGTTCGTTTTCCGTCAGGTCCAGCACCGGAAAGCCCTGCTCAGTGAGACTGGCGATCAACGCACTGCGTGGGTCGGTTTCGGGGTGAGTCTGCACGCCAACGAAGATGTGCGCCTCGCTGCCGGAATGGTAACGGTAGTTGAATTCGGTGATCTGGCGCTTGCCTACAGCCTCGCAGAACGCCTTGAAGCTGCCCGGCTGCTCGGGAATGGTCACGGCGATGATCGCTTCGCGCCCTTCACCCAGCTCGGCACGCTCGGCCACATGGCGCAGGCGATCGAAGTTGACGTTGGCCCCGGAGTCGATCGCGACAAACGTCTGGCCGCTGACACCACGGGTCTCCACGTACTTCTTGATCCCCGCCACGCCCAATGCGCCAGCCGGTTCGGTGATGGAGCGGGTGTCGTCGTAGATGTCCTTGATCGCAGCACAGATTTCATCGGTGCTCACGGTGATCACTTCATCGACATAGTCTTTGCAGATATCAAAGGTGTGCTGACCGATCTGCGCCACCGCCACGCCGTCAGCAAAGAGCCCCACGGTCGGCAACACCACGCGCTCGCCCGCAGCCATCGCCACTTGCAGGCAGTTGGAGTCGTCCGGCTCGACGCCGATGACCTTGATCTCCGGCCGCAGGTATTTCACGTACGCCGCAATCCCCGCGATCAGGCCGCCGCCGCCTACCGGTACGAAGATCGCGTCCAGCGGCCCCGGGTGCTGGCGCAGGATTTCCATCGCCACGGTGCCCTGCCCGGCAATGGTGTGCGGATCATCGTAGGGGTGAATGTAGACGTAGCCTTTTTCGTCGACCAGCTTCAGCGAGTAGGCCAGGGCTTCCGGGAAGGAATCACCGTGCAACACCACTTTACCGCCACGAGAACGCACGCCTTCGACCTTGATCTCCGGGGTGGTCTTGGGCATCACGATAGTCGCCTTGACCCCCAGCACCTTGGCCGCCAGGGCCAGGCCCTGGGCATGGTTGCCCGCCGAGGCCGTGACCACGCCACGCGCGCGCTCTTCGGCGGTCAATTGAGTCAGCTTGTTATACGCACCGCGAATCTTGAACGAGAACACCGGCTGCAGGTCTTCGCGCTTGAGCCAGACGTTATTACCCAGGCGCTCGGAGAGCTGGCGGGCGGTCTGCAGCGGAGTTTCTACGGCAACGTCGTAAACGCGCGAGGTGAGGATCTTTTTGACGTACTGTTCAAGCATCGGCGGAAATCACTGGGCGGGTTGGGCAGGGCCGAGGAGTCTAACCCGGCTTTTGGCCGTACGACCACACGAATCCCGAGGTTTTGTTGGGTTATACTCGCGCGCCTCGATAACTCCCCGCCCGTTCCGGAGCACGCATGACCCAGGATCAACTCAAACAGGCAGTGGCCCAGGCCGCCGTCGATTTAATCCTTCCTAAACTCGACGACAAGAGCATCGTCGGTGTCGGCACCGGCTCCACTGCCAACTGCTTTATCGATGCGCTGGCCCAACACAAGGGCGCGTTCGACGGCGCCGTGGCCAGTTCCGAAGCCACTGCCGCGCGCCTCAAGGGTCATGGCATTCCGGTGTATGAGCTCAACACCGTGAGCGACCTGGAGTTCTACGTCGACGGCGCCGATGAGAGCGACGAACATCTGAACCTGATCAAAGGCGGCGGCGCGGCCCTGACCCGCGAGAAGATCGTCGCGGCCGTGGCCAAGACGTTCATCTGCATCGCCGACGCCAGCAAGCTGGTGCCGGTGCTCGGTGCGTTCCCGCTGCCTGTGGAAGTGATCCCGATGGCCCGCAGCCACGTGGCCCGCGAGCTGGTCAAACTGGGCGGCGACCCGGTGTACCGCGAAGGCGTGCTGACCGACAACGGCAACATCATCCTCGACGTCTTTAATATGCAGATCACCAACCCGGTAGAACTGGAAACCCGGATCAACGCCATTGTCGGCGTGGTCACCAATGGCCTGTTCGCCGCGCGTCCGGCGGATGTGTTGCTGCTGGGTACGCCAGAAGGCGTGAAAACCCTTAAGGCCTGACCGGTTTTTTGAACACGTAGAACAGGTTCGGCTCGCTGACGAGGTACAAGGTGCCCTCGTCATCCATGGCGATGCCTTCGGCCTGCGGCACTCGCTTGTTCAGGCCATGGCGCCCGTTGAGTAGAGAAAGACTGCTCAGCGGGCGACCGTCGATATCCAGCTCCAATACCAGAAACGACTCGTCCGACAGCGCCAGCAAGTGGCCGCTGCGTTCGTCGTATTGCAGGCTCGACAGGTCGCGCACAAACAGCCCGGCGTCACGCTTGGGGTTGTTGACCACGTGCACCGAGTAGGTCTTTTCCGGCTTGAAATGGGGAAAACCGTGGACCTCGTAGATCAGCATCGGGTCGCGCTCCTTGGCCACGAACAGACGCTTGCCCACCGAGTCATAGGCCAACCCCTCAAACCCCTTGTTACCGCCGACATGCACGCCCAAGGTCATTTGTTCAGCGTCGCCGGCGTCGAGAAACTGGGTGTCGTCGTCCACATGCACCTTGATCAGACGCTGCTGGCGCTCATCGGTGATGACGTAGATGTTGTCGCTGATGAACTCCACTGCCTCGGCATCACCAAAGCCCACCAGGGGAATACGCCGCAGGATCTTGCCCTCCAGCGACAATTCGATCAGCTCGGCATTTTTATTGGTGACGGTAAACAGGCTTTTGCGCACCGGGTCGTAGGTGAGCGCCGAGACATCGTCATCAAGCCCCTCGATGACCTGGGCCTCCACGGCCACCCGGTAATCCGCCAGGCCAATCGAACCGGCATTTGCCGGCTGGCGCCATGCCTGCCAGTTGAACCAGGCGCGCTCGAACAGGCGAAAGTGCTGCGCAACAGCCCCGGCGCTGATCAGGGCGATCAGCGCGAGTACATATAGGATGGGTTTGGGGCGGGCTAATCGACGCATCGGGGCGGGCTCAAAATCAAAAGTGGCGAATGAATATCACGCCTGTCTGAATTTAAACTTAAACGCGCCCAAATGTCTGGCGAATGCCGCTGCCAGCGAGGTATGCGACGTAATCGGTGTGCTATTTCTGCTTTTCGAAACGGTAGAACAGGTTCGGCTCACTGACGATGTACAGCGTGCCGTTCTCGTCCATGGTCACCCCTTCCGCACGCGGGATCGTGTCCTTGAGCCCGTTGAATCCGCCAAGCAACGTCATGAAGCTGACTTGTTCGCCCTTCTCGTCCAGCTCCAGCAGCAAGTGGGAGTCAGCCGAGAGCACCAGCAGGTGGCCCGTGCGTGGGTCCACGGCCAGGGCCGAAAGGTTGCGCATGTCCAGCTCTTTACTGGCCAGTTTCTGCTTGTCGCCAACCAGAGGCTGGCTGCCATCGCTTTTCCAGGTGAACAACGCCGGTGGGCGCTCTTCGCCCAGCACCAACTGTTGGTGGCGCTTATCCCACGCGACCGCTTCAAAGGCTTTGTTCTGGTCTTTGGAGGGCCCCAGGTCGACCGTCTGGAAATCGGCCTTATTAAGTTGCTGGGTGGTGGCATCAACCTTGACAAGGGTCAGGCCATGCTGGCGCTCATCGACGATCGCCATCATGCCGTCTTCCATCACCGTTACGCCTTCCGCGTTGTCCCAGCCGTTGAGCGGCATCTTGCGCAGTACATCGCCCTGCAGGTTCAACTCGACGAGGAAGGGGTTTTTGCCCATGACCGAAAACAGGGTTTTGGTCTGCGGGTTATAGGCCACATCCGAGGCCTCGTCTTTCTCCATGCCCGGCAACACCTTGGCATCGATGACCACGTGGTAGTCCGGCAGCCATACACTTTCGCTGCGTTCGGCTGGGGTTTCAAAACGTTCCAGCACCCAGAGTACGCCGCGGTCGTCCCAATGCATGGCCCAGGAAACGCCATAGACGATCACCCCTGCCAGCAGCAGCCAGGAATACCAGCGCAGGGCAAAACGAGAACGCGGCTTGGGTGTAACGGAGGGCAGAGGCACGGCCATTGGGCGCTTTTCCGGAAAGTCAGCGTTAGGTGATAGCACAGGATCAACAGGCCCGCGCCCTGGAGGCTGGGGATTATCCGGATGGCGTGTGAAAAAAATGCAAAAAGACCGGATGGGGGGGTGTGGCGAAGGCGTAGGAGCTTGACGGCTGCTGCGCAGCCCAGCGCGGGGCAAGCCCGCTCACCACAAAAAGCCGACTACAACAAATAGCCCGCTTACCACAGCAAGCCCGCCTATTACAGCAAGCGGGCTTGCCACAGAGATCCAGTGCGCCGGGTCAGACCTCAGCGAACGACGCTTTCGAAGCGATTGACGCCCGACAGTTCCAGCACCAGCTCATCGCCCACATTCAGCGGGCCCACGCCGGCCGGGGTGCCGGTGAGGATCACGTCACCGGCCTGCAGCGAAAAGCAGCCAGCCATGTACTGGATCATCGGGATGATCGGGTTGAGCATCTGCGCGCTGTTGCCGTTCTGGCGCACTTCGCCATTGATGGTCAGGCGGATGCCGATGTCGGTGAAGTCGGCAAAGGTGCTGCTCACCACAAAAGGCGCCAGCACCGCCGCGCCGTCGAAAGACTTGGCGATTTCCCACGGCAGGCCCTTGGCTTTGAGTTCGGCCTGCTTGTCGCGCAGGGTCAAATCCAGGGCCGGGGCGAAGCCGGAGATGGCATCCAGCACTTCTTCACGGCTCGGTTTGTTCGACAGCGGTTTGCCGATCAATACCGCGATTTCCGCTTCGTAATGCACCGAACCGCGCTCGGTCGGGATGGCGAACCCGCCTTCCAACGGCACCACGCAGCTGCCTGGCTTGATGAACAGCAACGGCTCAGTCGGAACCGGATTGTCCAGTTCCTTGGCATGTTCGGCGTAGTTACGCCCAATGCACACCACTTTACCCACCGGAAAGTGGATGCTGGTGCCGTCGATATACTTGTGCTGGTAGCTCATGAAACGACTCCTTCAGGGGCGGTTAAACAGCGAAGATCTTGCCCGGGTTCATAATCCCGTTCGGGTCGAACACCGCTTTGACGGCTTTCATGTATTCGATCTCAACCGCGGAACGGCTGTAGTGCAGGTAATCGCGCTTGGTCATGCCCACGCCGTGTTCGGCGGAGATCGAGCCGTTGTACTTCTCGACGGTTTCAAACACCCACTTGTTCACGGTAGCGCACTTGGCGAAGAACTCGTCTTTGCTGAGGCTTTCCGGTTTGAGGATGTTCAGGTGCAGGTTGCCGTCGCCGATGTGGCCGAACCAGACAATTTCAAAATCCGGGTAGTGCTCGCCGACGATCGCGTCAATTTCCTTCAAGAACGCCGGCACTTTGGAGACAGTGACCGAAATATCGTTTTTGTACGGCGTCCAGTGGGAGATGGTCTCGGAGATGTACTCGCGCAACTTCCACAGGTTATGCAGTTGGGTTTCGCTCTGGCTCATCACCCCGTCGAGCACCCAGCCCTGCTCCACGCAGTGCTCGAAGGTTTCCAGGGCGTGGTTGGCCACTTCCTCGGTGGTGGCTTCGAATTCCAGCAGCGCGTAGAACGGGCACTCGGTTTCGAACGGTGCCGGCACGTCACCGCGGCCGAGGACTTTGGCCAGGGCCTTGTCGGAGAAGAACTCGAAGGCGGTCAGGTCCAGCTTGCTTTGGAACGCATGCAGCACCGGCATGATCGAGTCGAAATCGGTGGTGCCCAGCACCATGGCAGTGAGGTTTTTCGGCGCCCGGTCCAGGCGCATGGTGGCTTCGACGACGAAGCCCAGGGTGCCTTCGGCGCCGATGAACAGTTGGCGCATGTCGTAGCCGGTAGCGTTTTTGATCAGGTCGCGGTTCAGTTCCAGCACGTCACCCTTGCCGGTAACGACTTTCATGCCGGCCACCCAGTTGCGGGTCATGCCGTAGCGAATGACCTTGATTCCGCCGGCATTGGTGCCGATATTGCCGCCAATCTGGCTCGAACCGGACGATGCAAAGTCCACCGGGTAGTACAGGCCGTTTTCTTCAGCGACGTTCTGCAATTGCTTGGTGACCACGCCCGGCTGGCACACGGCGGTGCGGTCGGTGAGGTTCACGTCGAGGATCTGGTTCATATAGTCGAAGGACACCACCACTTCGCCATTGGCCGCCACAGCGGCTGCCGACAGGCCGGTGCGACCGCCCGATGGCACCAGCGCCACCTTGCGTTCATTGGCCCAGCGCACAATGGCCTGGACCTGCTCGATCGTCTTGGGAAAGACGATGGCGGTGGGCGCGGGTGCGAAGTGCTTGGTCCAATCCTTGCCGTAAGCCTCCAGGGAGTCGGCGTCGGTCAGCACTTTGCCGGGCTCAACCAGGGTCTTTAGCTCATCAATCAGGGCAGGATGGGTCATCGACAGAACTCTCGAACAATTCATGGTCATCCTGAGAACGCTTCACGTCGCAGGAATGAGTGTTAGCGGGGCGCGTATGCTAGCATACCGCCCCCGCAGGACAGAGCCCAAGGGCGTTTCTGCGGTGACGGCTTTCCTGCCGTCCGGGTCAGCTTGCGCTGCTCGATTCCCTGCCATTTTTCTCCGGGATACAGGTTTACGCAGATGAGCAAGACTTCTCTCGATAAGAGCAAGATCAAGTTCCTTCTTCTGGAAGGCGTCCACCCATCGGCTGTCGACGTTCTGAAAGCCGCCGGGTACACCAGCATTGAGTACATCACCAGTTCTCTGCCGGAAGCCCAGCTCAAGGAAAAGATCGCCGACGCGCACTTCATCGGCATACGCTCCCGCACTCAACTGACCGAAGAGATCTTCGATCACGCCAAGAAACTCGTGGCAGTTGGCTGTTTCTGCATCGGCACCAATCAGGTCGACCTCAACGCAGCGCGCGAGCGCGGCATCGCGGTGTTCAACGCACCGTACTCCAACACCCGTTCCGTTGCGGAGCTGGTGCTGGCCGAGGCCATCCTGTTGCTGCGCGGCATTCCTGAGAAGAACGCTTCCTGCCACCGTGGCGGCTGGATCAAGAGCGCGGCCAACTCCTTCGAAATCCGTGGCAAAAAGCTGGGTATCGTCGGTTACGGCTCGATCGGCACTCAGCTGTCGGTGCTGGCTGAAGGCCTTGGCATGCAGGTGTTCTTCTACGACACCCTGACCAAACTGCCGTTGGGCAACGCCACCCAGGTGTCGAGCCTGACCGAGCTGCTGGGCATGTCCGACATCGTCACCCTGCACGTTCCGGAAACCGCTGAAACCCAGTGGATGATCGGCGAGAAGGAAATCCGCGCTATCAAGAAGGGCGGCATCCTGATCAACGCAGCACGCGGCACCGTGGTCGAGCTGGACGCCCTGGCCAACGCGATCAAGGACAAGCACCTGATCGGCGCCGCTATCGACGTGTTCCCGGTGGAGCCGCGCTCCAACGATGACATCTTCGAAAGCCCGCTGCGTGGCCTGGACAACGTGATCCTGACCCCGCACATCGGCGGTTCCACCGCTGAAGCCCAAGCCAACATCGGCCTGGAAGTTTCGGAAAAACTGGTCAAGTACAGCGACAACGGTACCTCGGTATCGTCCGTAAACTTCCCGGAAGTGGCCCTGCCGGCTCACCCTGGCAAGCACCGTCTGCTGCACATCCACCAGAACATCCCTGGCGTGATGATGGAGATCAACAAGGTCTTCGCGGAAAACGGCATCAACATCTCCGGTCAGTTCCTGCAGACCAACGAGAAGGTCGGCTACGTGGTCATCGACGTCGATGCCGAGTACTCGGACCTGGCGCAAGAGAAGCTGCAGCACATCAACGGCACTATCCGTAGCCGCGTGTTGTTCTAAGGCTTTAAACGCTGCACAAAAAATGGGAGACCCGCGAGGGCCTCCCATTTTTTTATCTGAACACAGCTTACTTGACGTTAACCGTGATGACTTTCGACGCTACCGTGGGCTCGAATTGGCGATGTACGTTATCGCCAGCCACCAGTTGCAGCGTGTGCTTGCCTGGGGTCAGGGTCAGCTCGGTTTCGGTTTGCGCCTTGCCGAAGTGAATCGAGGTAGCCGTGGCCGGAATCGCCTCATCTGCTTTAAGTGCGCTCACGTCCTGGTCGACCAGCAGGTGGTGGTGGCCGGCGTTAGGCACTTGTTTGTCGATCGGCTCGAGGTCCAGGCCCTTGACGCCGAATTTGACGGTGAAGGTTTTGTCGACGGTCGCGCCATCTTTGGGCGAGACGATAAACACTTCAGCGCCTTTAGGCGCAGGCGTACGAGGAAGGTCTGCGGCGCCGGCCAACATCGAGGTGCCCAGCAGCAGGCTGGCAATCGTTGCACGGGACAAAAGGGCTTTCATTCGCTTCTCCAGTTTTTCTGTGAAATCTGTAGGGTTGTGACAACTTCGCGACAAATTGCTGTCCAAGGCACTCACCACCCTAGCAAAGCGATGCTGAACGGCGCCTCGCACATTCAAATTCTTTAGGAGTGACCATGCGCTTCTCGCCTGGCCTGTTACTTTTGCTACCTCTTCTGAGCCCCTTGGCTCATGCCGAACTGATCGACGACGTCAATGATCGCGGTGAACTGCGCATAGCCCTTGAAGCCAATACCCCGCCCTACAACTTCAAGGAGGGCGACAAGCTCACCGGGTTTGAAGTCGAGTTGGGTGAACTGCTGGCAAAAGAAATGGACGTGCGCTCCTCGTTTATCACCACCGATGACGCCGACCTGCTGCCAGGTGTGGAAACCGGCAAATACGACGTGGCCATCAACCATATCGCTATGACTGCCGAGATGAAGGATCGGTTCGATTTCAGCGAGGTTTATGACGAGAAGTCTGAGCTGGCGATCCCGTTCCAGAAAGGTAACCCGGCCTTCAAGACGAGTTTGAACGGGGCATTGAAGCGCGTGAAGGACGATGGGCGACTAAAGGCACTGTGGCAGAAGTGGTTCGAAGACCAGGCCCCTACAGTTGCGCCAACGCCTGTGCCGCCTCCGGCAACTCCAACTCACTGAACACCTGCACGCCATGGCGCTTGAGCAGCGCCGCCGTGACGCCTTCACCCGGCACCTTCACGCCGCGGAAGGTGCCGTCGTAGGTCAGCAGGTTGCCGCACGACGGACTGTTGGCCTTGAGCACAGCGATGCGGATGTTGTGCCGCTGCACCAGCGCCAGGGCCTGCCACGCGCCATCGAGAAAGGCGGCGCTGAAGTCTTCGCCCTCGGCCGTCAGCACGCTCGCGCGGCCGTCCCACACATCCGCGCCCTGCCCGCCGCCAATCTCCACCGCAGGCCTGGGCGTCGGCAAACCGCCGGCCACTTCCGGGCAAATCGCCACCACCCGGCCTTCGGCTTGCCACGCGGCGAGCTGGTCAAATGGCCCGCTGGCACCACCGTCGTAGCGCACCTTGTGGCCCAACAGACAGCGGCTGATCAGGATCTTTTGCATGTTAAAACGGCTCGTTGCCCCGCCGACGAAACCAGCCGGTGAGGGACAGCCGTTCGCGCGTGGCAGGCATGACTTCGTGGGGCACCTCGCCCGACAGGAACACCACCAGGCAACCGCCGGTGGGCACCACATCGTATTCGACGCCGTCCTTGAGGTACATGCGCAACTGGCCGCCATGCTCGGGCAGCCAGGCGTCGTTCAAGTAGATCACCGCCGAGACCATGCGCCGATCATCATCGCGGAATCGGTCCAGGTGCTTGAGGTAAAACGCGCCCGGCGGGTACATCGCGAAATGGCTTTCGAAGTCTTCCAGGCCGAGGAACAAACCCCGGTTCATCGCCAGACGCAGGCTGTCCATCAGCAGCATGTAGCTGTCACAGACGGCGGCGTCGCCCTCCTCCAGCCACTGGATATGGTCACCGCGAATACCCTCGCGAATCTCCTGCGACAGCCCGCGCCCCACCGCCGCCGGGGCCAGTTCACCCTCGGCCGCACGTTTACGGCACTCAGCCGCCAGTTCCAGGGTCAGAGCCTGGGGCAGGAAGCCGTTCTGCTGCGACCAGCCTTTTTCGGCCAGGTCGTCGACGATGCGTTGCAGCAGTGGGTGATCAAGGGGTATTTGCATGGCGCGCATAGTATCCATACGCCTGTGAATCCGACAGCGCCGTCGAGCGTGTGAATGCACTTTAGTCAGGTGACTGATAGGACTTCTCGACAAATCCTACGCCCGACACGGACAATAGTGGCCGACTGACAGGAGTCCATATGCGTCGTTTGTTTTTTTCCTTGCTGATGTTCTGCGTTTTGCCCGCCTGGGCAGACGGCCATGACCAGTTGTACAAGGTCGCCGGCTGGGCCGAACAACGTGCGCATTTCAATGACGCCCTCAGTGCCGCCCAGCAGCGCTATCGCAATAGTCTGCCGCCGGCGGTGTACCAGGCGCTGGTGGACAACAGTAATAAACGCTTTGCCGCCCAGCCCATGGACCAACGTGCCGAGGCGCAACTGCGCAAGCACCTGGCGGACCCCAAGCCCGCCCTGGCGTTCTTCCAGTCGCCATTGGGACGCAAGATTGTCGCAGCCGAACTGCTCGCCACCCGCCGCGACCAGTTGGCGAAAAACGCTCAGGGTTTGCCCAGGATCGAAGCCGACGCCACCCGCAGCCTGATCATCGGCCACTTGGCCCAGGCCCTGCCTGCCCGCGAAGCCGGCGCCGAAGTGAGCCTGGCGATCGCCGGTGTGGCCGCTGACAGCTTGAGCCAGATGATCCCCGGCCTGCTCGGCGGCGGTCAGGCCCAGGGTATGTTGAATGGACAGCGCGAGCGTTTGATGCAGCAGATCGGCAATGACCTGAACAACACGCTGCTGTATGTCTATCGCGATTTGTCTGACCCTGAACTGGAAGAATTCGCAACGTTTGCAGAGTCGCCGGAGGGCAAGGCGTACTACCAGGCGGCGTTGGCGGCGATTCGTGCGGGACTGGCAGTCGGCCAGAGCACCTCCAGCCTGGCGCCGTAAAATAAGGACAGGCGCCCGCCCCCTCTCACCGTTGGATCGCCTTACTTGAGATGGTCCGTCAAATACTGGAAGTATTCTTCGCGAATCTCCGGAATCTCATTGGCCAAGTGATGCCGACCACGCTTGAGCATCAACATCTCAGGCTGATCGAACTTGCCGCGCAGCACCTGCAGGTTGTGCTGCCAGTCCACCGTCATGTCTTCCTCGCCCTGCACGATCAACGGTCGCCGCGAACTGCGCGGCGCCGCTTCGATGCGTTTGATCCAACGCGACAGTGCCCCCACCCAGGCGGTGGGCAGTTGGCGCGGCTGGAGCGGGTCGGCTTCCAAAAAGGGTTTGAATTCAGGGTCGTTAGTGTTCTCGCTGAACCGCCGCGCGATGCCGTTGACGAATGGGCGCAGCAGGTAATAGCTCAGCTGTGACCAGCCCCAGGCACGCGGGCGCACCAACGGTGACAACAAAAAGGTCTTGCCCTGGGCCGGACTGTCGGCGCCGTGGTGGAGTAAATGGTCCACCACCACCGCGCCACCGGTGCTCTGCCCGAACAAGTGCCAGGGTTGCGGCAGTTGCAGGGCCTCGGCCTGGGCAAACAGCGCCTGCACCACCTGCTGATACACCGCAAAGTCATCGATGCTGGCTCGGGCGCCGCTGGACAGGCCATGGCCCGGCAGGTCGCAGGCGATCACCACGAAACCCTGATCCAACGCCCAATCCACCACGTGGCGATACAAGCCCATGTGGTCGTAGAAGCCATGGAACAGGAACATCGTCGCCACCGGCACCGGCGGCCACCACACCTGGGCCACCACCGTGAACCCGTCCACCTCGAAACGTCCCAGGCGGCTCACGGCCGGCACATTGCGTGCAGCCAGATCCAGGCCGTAGAAACGCTGGTACACCCGCGCCTCGGCGCTGAGCGGTTGCGCATCCACCAGGGGGAGCAAGCTGTCGCGCAGATGATCGGGGTCAAAGGTGACGGGCATAAAGGGTTCCAGACTTGCGGCGAAGATGAATATCGAGCTGCGATATTCATCTGTCAGGGCAAGCATGGCAAGCTACGCGACCTTCGAGGATAGATCTGAATGCGACAGCCCTACCGTACCGCCCTGTTCGCCAGCCTGATCCTGGTTATCTGCGCCGGCGTGCTGTGGGCCGCGTATGACTGGTTCCAGGGCCGCTACCTGCGCGCCTTCAGCGAACACACGGCCGTGTTTTCCGGCGACCCGCTGCGCCTGCCCGCCGAATTGAGCGGCCCGGGCCCGATCCGTCTGGTGCACTTCTGGGACCCGGCCTGCCCGTGCAACGTCGGCAACCAGCAGCACCTGGGCGAATTGATCGAGCAGTACGCGCCCCAAGGGGTGGAGTTCTACGCACTGCAAAAGCCTGGCAGCCACGGCCAACTGCCCGACAACCTGCGCCACATGAAAACCCTCGCCGCCCTGCCCGGCGCCGACCAAGTACCGGCCAGCCCGGCCGTGGGCATCTGGGATCGCAATGGCAAACTTGCGTACTTCGGCCCCTACAGCGAAGGGCTGACGTGCAATTCGAGCAACAGCTTTATCGAGCCGATCCTCAAAGCCCTTGGCGCGGGGCGTGAAGTGAATGCCACGCACACCCTGGCGGTGGGCTGCTATTGTTCGTGGCCTAAAGATCGTTAGTCACTCCATTGCAGGTAAGGACAGTCCATGAAGCGCGTCTTGCGGGTTCTCGCGGTTCTACTGATGTTGATCGGCCTCGGCGCCGGTTGGTACGTGTACAGCAAGCAGCCCACCCGCCAGGGCACGGTCACGCTGGCCAACCTGCAAGGCTCGGTCACGGCGCGCTATGACGACCGTGGTGTGCCGCATATCCGCGCCGAAAACGAGGCCGACCTGTATCGCGCCCTGGGCTATGTGCATGCGCAGGACCGGTTGTTCCAGATGGAAATCATGCGGCGCCTGTCCCGTGGCGAACTGGCCGAGGTGCTGGGGCCCAAGCTGCTCGAGACCGACAAACTGTTTCGCAGTCTGCGCATTCGTGAGCGCGCCTTGAGCTATGTGGAACACATGGACCACGAGTCCGCCGCGTGGAAGGCCCTGCAAGCCTACCTGGACGGCATCAACCAGTATCAGGACAGCCACGCCAGCCCCATGGAGTTCGACGTACTGGGCATCCCCAAGCGCCGGTTCACCGCCGAAGACACCATCAGCGTCGCCGGTTACCTGGCCTACAGCTTTGCCGCAGCGTTTCGTACCGAGCCTCTGCTGACTTACGTGCGCGACGAGCTGGGCAGCAATTACCTGAACGTCTTCGACCTCGGCTGGCAACCCAAGGGCGCGCTCAACCTTGCCGCCAGCGACTGGCAGACCCTGGGCGCCATCGCCGCCCTGAGCGACCAGGCACTGGCCGATAACGGCTTGCCGCAGTTCGAAGGCAGTAACGCCTGGGCCGTCAGCGGCAGCCGCACCAAAAGCGGCAAGCCGCTGCTGGCGGGTGACCCCCATATCCGGTTCTCGGTGCCATCGGTGTGGTACGAGGCGCACTTGTCGGCGCCGGGCTTTGAGCTGTATGGCTATCACAACGCACTGGTGCCGGTGGCGTTCCTGGGGCACAACCTGGATTTCGGTTGGAGCCTGACCATGTTCCAGAACGATGACCTCGACCTGATCGCCGAGAAGGTCAACCCGGCCAACCCCAATCAAGTCTGGTACCACGAGCAGTGGGTCGACATGACCAGCAGCGAGCAGCAGATCGCCGTGAAGGGCCAGGCACCGGTCACCCTCACCCTGCGCCAGTCGCCCCACGGGCCGATCATCAATGACGTGCTCGGTGAGAGCGCCGGCAAGACGCCGATCGCCATGTGGTGGGCGTTCCTCGACACCCAAAACCCGATCCTCGACGGGTTCTACCAGCTCAACCGCGCCGATACCCTGGCCAAAGCGCGAGCCGCGGCGGCCAAGGTCTCCGCGCCGGGGCTGAATATCGTGTGGGCCAACGCCAAGGGCGACATCGGCTGGTGGGCGGCGGCACAGTTGCCGATCCGCCCGGCAGGCGCCGCGGCCGGGTTTATCCTCGACGGCAGCACCGCCCAGGCCGACAAGCTGGGCTTCTACCCCTTCAGCGCCAACCCCCAGGAAGAAAACCCGGCACGCGGGTATGTGGTGTCGGCCAACGCCCAGCCGGTATCGCCCACTGGCATGGAGATCCCCGGCTATTACAACCTGGCCGACCGGGGCCAGCAGTTGAACGCGCAGTTGAGCGACAAAAGCGTGAAGTGGGATGTGGATAACAGCCAGGCCTTGCAACTGGGCACCACCACCGCGTTCGGCCCGCGCCTGCTGGCACCGCTGTTGCCGGTACTGCGTGAGGTGGTCAAGGACCCGGCGCAATTGAAACAGGTGGAGCAATTGGCCACGTGGAAAGGCGACTACCCACTCGACTCCACCAGCGCCACGCTGTTCAACCAGTTCCTGTTCAACCTGGCGGATGCAGCTTTCCACCCGAAGCTGGGCGATGCCATGTTCAAGACCCTGCTCAGCACCCGCGTGATCGACGCCGCCCTGCCACGCCTGGCGGCCGACCCTGCTTCGCCCTGGTGGGACGGCAAACGCGCCGACACCGTCAAACTTGCCTGGGACAACAGCCTGGCGCACCTCAAGGCCGCCTTCGGCGACGACCCGGCCCAATGGCAATGGGGCAAGGCCCACACCCTCACCCACGGCCATCCGCTCGGTTCGCAAAAACCCTTGGACCTGATCGTCAACGTCGGCCCCTTCCCGGCGCCCGGCAGCCACGAAGTGCCGAACAATCAGTCGGCCCCTATCGGCCCGGCGCCTTGGCCGGTGACCTACGGGCCGTCGACCCGCCGTCTGATCGACTTCGCCGACGTGGCCCATGCCCTGACCATCAACCCCGTCGGCCAAAGCGGGGTACCGTTTGACCGCCACTACAGCGACCAGGCGCAAACCTACATCGAAGGTGGGTACGAACAGGCGCACTTCACCGACGAGGAAGTCACGGCGAATACCCGCGGCACGTTAAAGCTGATGCCTGCCCGATAGCTCGGCCCGGCAGGTGCCGGGCGTAGCCGAGTCGAAGTGCAAGCAAATGTGGGAGGGGCCTGCCCCGATAGCAGGGAGTCAGTCACTGCAGCATCGACTGATCCACCGCCATCGAGGGCAAGCCCCCTCCCACCTTTTGCGCCTGTTACGGCCGTTAGACCGGCGCCGGAGCCCGACGCTTGTCCGGCTGTTGCCAGCCATCTGCGGCGGCTTCTTCAATCGCCTGCTGAATGGCCTTCTTGCGGTGTTCCTCGGCACGACGGCTGAAGAACCACACCAGGAAGGTCACCAGCGACACCGCCAACAGGATCAGGCTCGCCACGGCGTTGATCTCGGGCTTGACCCCAAGGCGCACGGCCGAGAACACTTCCATCGGCAAGGTAGTCGAGCCCGGGCCCGACACGAAGCTGGCCAGTACCAGGTCATCCAGGGACAGCGCGAACGACATCATGCCGCCCGCCGCCAGGGACGGCGCGATCATCGGGATGGTGATCAGGAAGAACACCTTCCACGGCCGCGCCCCCAGGTCCATCGCCGCTTCTTCGATCGACAGGTCCAGCTCACGCAAGCGCGCCGACACCACCACCGCTACGTACGCGGCACAGAAGGTGGTATGGGCGATCCAGATGGTGACAATGCCACGCTCCTGGGGCCAGCCGATCATCTGCGCCATGGCCACGAACAGCAGTAATAGCGACAGACCGGTGATCACTTCCGGCATGACCAAAGGCGCCGTCACCAGGCCGCCGAACAGCGTGCGACCCTTGAACTGGCTGATGCGCGTAAGCACGAACGCCGCCAAGGTGCCCAGTGCCACCGCCGCCACCGCCGTATAGCAGGCGATCTCAAGCGAACGCGCCACCGAGCCCATCAGTTGGGTGTTGTCCAACAGGCCCACGTACCACTTGATCGACCAACCGCCCCACACCGTCACCAGCTTGGATTCGTTGAACGAATAGATCACCAGAATCAGCATCGGCAGGTAGATGAACAACAACCCCGCCACCAGCATGAAGCTTGAGAAACTGACGCGCTTCATATCTTGCCCTCCATTTCTTTGGCTTGGCTGCGGTTAAACAGAATGATGGGCACGATCAAAATCGCCAGCATCACTACCGCCAGGGCAGACGCCACCGGCCAGTCACGGTTGTTGAAGAACTCTTGCCACAATACTTTACCGATCATCAGGGTTTCCGGGCCGCCGAGCAGTTCCGGAATCACGAACTCGCCCACCACCGGGATAAATACCAGCATGCAGCCGGCGATGATGCCGTTCTTGGACAGCGGCACGGTGATCTTCCAGAAGCTGTTGAAGGTGCTCGAACCCAGGTCAGAGGCCGCTTCCAGCAGGCTCTGGTCATGCTTCACCAGGTTGGCGTACAGCGGCAGGATCATGAACGGCAGGTACGAATAAACCACGCCGATATACACCGCGATGTTGGTGTTGAGGATCTGCACCGGCTCGTTGATCAGCCCCATGGACATCAGGAAACCATTGAGCAGGCCGTTGTTGCTGAGGATGCCCATCCAGGCGTACACACGGATCAGGATCGCGGTCCAGGTCGGCATCATGATCAGCAGCACCAGCACGGTCTGCATCTCTTTGCGCGCGGTGGCAATGGCGTAGGCCATCGGGTAGCCGATCAGCAGGCACAGCAGCGTGCTGAAGAACGCCATTTTCAGCGAACCCAGGTAGGCGGCGATGTACAGCTCGTCACCGGCGAGCAAACCGTAGTTGGCCAGGTTCAGCACGACCTGCAGCTTTTGCTCAACGTAGGTGTAGATCTCGGTATACGGCGGGATCGCCACGTCGGCTTCGGCAAAGCTGATTTTCAGTACGATGAAAAACGGCAGGGCAAAGAATAGGAACAGCCACAGGAACGGTATCCCGATGACCACCTGCTTGCCGCTGGGGACGATGCGGTGCAAGCGCCGCTTGAGCTTTTTCATGTTCATGAGCGAAGTACCACGCCGCTGTCGTCTTCCCACCAGACGTACACCTGATCACCCCAGGTCGGCCGCTGGCCGCGGCGCTCGGCGTTGGCGACGAAGGACTGCACCAGCTTGCCGCTTGGCAGTTCCACGTAGAACACCGAGTGGCCGCCCAGGTAGGCGATGTCGTGCACCTTGCCACTGGACCAGTTGTGTTCGCAGGTCGGCATTTCGGTGGTCACCAGCAGCTTTTCCGGACGAATCGCATAGGTCACCGACTTGTCTTCCACCGAAGTGGGGATGCCGTAGCCTACGTAGATATCGCGGTCCAGGTCCGGGCACTTGAGCACCGCGTGGCCTTCGGCATCGTCCACCACTTGGGTGTCGAAGATGTTGACGTTGCCGATGAACTCGCACACCAGGCGGCTGGTAGGCGTTTCGTAGATGTCGATCGGGCTGCCGATCTGGGCGATCCAGCCCAAGTGCATGATCGCAATGCGCTCGGCCATGGTCATGGCCTCTTCCTGGTCGTGGGTCACCATCACGCAGGTCACGCCCACGCGCTCGATGATCTCCACCAACTCAAGCTGCATCTGCGAGCGCAGCTTTTTGTCGAGGGCGCCCATGGGCTCATCGAGCAGCAGCAGTTTCGGGCGCTTGGCCAGGGAACGCGCCAGGGCCACACGCTGGCGCTGGCCGCCGGACAACTGGTGCGGCTTGCGCTTGGCGTATTGGCTCATCTGCACCAGCTTGAGCATCTCGGCCACACGAGCGTCGACCTCAGCCTTGGGGATCTTGTCCTGCTGCAGGCCGAAGGCGATGTTCTGCGCGACGGTCATGTGCGGAAACAAGGCGTAGGACTGGAACATCATGTTGATCGGCCGCTCGTAGGGCGGCATGTCGGTGATGTCCACACCGTCGAGGTAGATGCGACCTTCGGTGGGGCGTTCGAAGCCTGCGAGCATGCGCAGCAACGTGGATTTGCCCGAACCCGAACCGCCGAGCAAGGCGAAGATCTCGCCTTTCTTGATTTCCAGGGACACATCGTCCACGGCAATCGTCTCGTCGAACTTCTTTGTGACCCGGTCGATTTTGACCAGCACCTTTTTCGGTGTCTGGTCGCCCTCGAGGGCTTTCTTATAGGCGCCGGAGGCAACTGCCATTTACGAAACTCCCAAAAAAAATGGTGCAGTTCGCCCGAGGCGGACGAACCCAGGATAATTTGAGCCTTACTTGCCCGTCTTGATCTTGGTCCAGCTACGGGTCATTAAACGTTGCACTTTCGGGGGTAGCTCGAAGTTGACGAATGTCCGCTCGAGAACCGCCTGCGGTGGGTAAACCGCTTCGTCGGTGCGTATCGATTGCTCCATCAGTTTGTCCGCCCCTGGGTTAGGGTTGGCATAACCGACGTAATCACTGACCTGGGCGATGACCTCAGGTTGCAGCAAATAGTTGATGTAGGCATGGGCCTCTTTGACGTTGGTGGCATCCTTGGGGATCGCCAGCACGTCAAACCACAGGTTGCCGCCTTCTTTCGGAATCGCGTAGGCGATGTTCACGCCCTTGCCCGCCTCTTTGGCGCGGGCCTTGGCCTGGAACACATCACCCGAGAAACCGGCCGCCACACAGATGTTGCCGTTGGCCAGGTCCGAGATGTATTTGGAGGAATGAAAGTAGGTCACGTAGGGCCGCACTTTAAGCAGCTTTTCTTCGGCCTTCTTGTAGTCTTCAGGGTTGGTGCTGTTGGGGTTCAAACCCATGTAGTTGAGCACCGCTGGCAGCATTTCATCAGCCGAGTCCATGAACGACACGCCACAGGTGGCCAGCTTTTTCATGTTTTCCGGCTCGAACAGCACCGCCCAGGAGTCGATCTTGTCGACGCCCAGCACTTGCTTCACTTTGTCGACGTTATAACCGATGCCATTGGTACCCCACAGGTACGGCACGGCGTACTGATTACCCGGATCGTTTTTCTCCAGGCGCTTGAGCAACGCCGGGTCAAGATTCACGTAGTTCGTCAGCAACGACTTGTCGAGCTTCTGGAACGCCCCGGCCTTGATCTGTTTGCCGAGGAAGTGGTTGGACGGCACCACCACGTCATAACCGGTACGCCCGGCCAACAACTTGCCTTCCAGGGTTTCGTTGGAATCAAACACGTCATACACGGGCTTGATGCCGGTGGCCTTTTCGAAGTTGGCCAGGGTGTCGTTACCGATGTAGTCCGACCAGTTATAAATATGCACCGTCGGTGCAGCCTGCACGCTGACAGCCAGCGTGATACCTGCGCCCACCAGCATGGCTTGACGAAATAAAGAAATTGGCAAGTGGAGGTCCTCTTAAATAGTTGGGCCTTGAAGTGGCTGCCCGGCAACAAAACCGGCGCGCAACTTACCCTCGATAAACCGATCCGGCAAAACTTTCTGTCATTTAATGTGTGGGAGGGGGAGATTTCCCCCTCCCACCGGTTTTACGGCTTACTTGCCGGACTTGATCTTGGTCCAGCTGCGCGTCATTTCACGCTGGGTGGCAGCAGGCAAATCAGCAATGGCGTAGAGCTTGGCTTGCACATCCGCTGGCGGGTAGATACCTGGATCGCTGGTGATGTCTTTATCAACCAGTGCCGTGGCTTTCTCGTTACCGTTCGGGAAACGCACGCTGTTTGTGATCGAGGCCATGACTTCCGGCTTGAGCAGGTAGTTCATGAACTTATAAGCAGCGTCGACGTTTTCGGCATCTTTAGGGACAGCGACCATGTCGAAGAAGCTACCGGCGCCTTCTTTCGGAATGTCGTAGGCCACTTTGACCTTGCCGCCGGCTTCAGCCGCGCGGGACTTGGCCTGCTGGATATCACCCGAGTAACCCACGGCCACGCAGATGTTGCCGTTGGCCAGGTCCGAGATGTACTTGGAGGAGTGGAAGTAGCCGATAGAAGGACGGATCTTGAGGAACAGATCTTCGGCTTGCTTGAGGTCGGCTTTTTTCTGGCTGTCGGTTGGCAGGCCCAGGTAATGCAGCGCGATCGGCAGCATTTCGGTCGGCGAATCGAGGAAGCTCACGCCGCAGCTTTTAAGCTTGGCGATGTTTTCTGGCTTGAGCAGCACGTCCCACGAATCGATCTTGTCCACGCCCAGCGCGGCCTTGACCTTGTCCGGGTTGTAGCCGATGCCGATCGAGCCCCACATGTACGGGAACGCGTGCTTGTTGTCCGGGTCGCTGACCGATACGGCTTTAAGCAGGGATTTGTTCAGGTTGCCGTAATTGGACAACTTGGACTTGTCCAACTCCTGGTAGACACCGGCCTTGATCTGCTTGGCGAGGAAGTTGTTCGACGGTACGACGATGTCGTAACCGGACTTGCCTGCCAGCAACTTGGCTTCGAGGGTCTCGTTGCTGTCGAACACGTCGTACACCACTTTAATGCCCGACTCTTTTTCAAAGTTGGCGATGGTGTCCGGTGCAATGTAGTCGGACCAGTTGTAGACGTGCAGCACTTTATCGTCTGCCTGGGCCGCGCCCGCGATTGCGCCCATCAGGGACAAGGCGAGGAGGGTCTTGCCAGCGTTCTTCAAACCTAATGCCTTCATTTGGTGATGCTCCAATTTTTTCTTTTTTGGGCCACGTTTTTTTATGTTCAGCGGCCCTTCGAGAGGGCAACAAAACAGGGCGACAGTCTGGCAAGTTCAGGGGCCGGCTTTCAACCAAAGCCCCTACATTTATAACTGCCCAGTGTGCTTGGCACTGAGCCTAGCACTTAGCCCTGCAATGCTTCCAAAGTCAGGTCCAGGCACTTGCGCGCCTTGGTCACCAGTTCGTCGATTTCAGCCTTGCTGATCACCAGCGGCGGCGAAATGATCATGGTGTCGCCCACGGCGCGCATGATCAGGCCGTTGTTGAAACAGAAGTTGCGGCAAATCATGCCCACGCCTTTGCCTTCATAACGCTTGCGGGTGGCCTTGTCTTGCACCAGCTCGATCGCACCGAGCATGCCCACACCACGAACTTCGCCCACCAACGGGTGATCAGCCAGCTCCCTCAGACGCTTTTGCAAATACGGTGCCGTTTCGTCGTGAACGCGGTTAACGATTTTCTCTTCGCGCAGGATGCGGATGTTTTCCAGGGCAACCGCCGCAGCCACCGGGTGGCCGGAGTAAGTGAAACCGTGGTTGAAATCGCCACCTTCGTTGAGCACTGCCACAACGTCATCGCGCACAATCAGGCCGCCCATCGGGATATAGCCCGAGGTCAGGCCCTTGGCGATGGTCATCATGTGCGGCTTGAGGTCGTAGAAATCGCTGCCGAACCATTCGCCGGTACGGCCGAAACCGCAGATCACTTCGTCGGCGATAAACAGGATGTCGTACTTGGCGAGAATTTCCTTGATGCGCGGCCAGTACGTGGCAGGCGGCACGATCACGCCGCCGGCACCCTGGATCGGCTCGGCAATAAAGGCGCCGACGGTGTCCACGCCCAGCTCGAGGATTTTCTCTTCCAATTGATTGGCGGCCCAGACCCCGAACTCATCGGGGCTCATGTCGCCGCCTTCGCCGAACCAGTACGGCTGGGCAATGTGGGTGATGCCAGGAATCGGCAAGTCGCCCTGCTCGTGCATATAAGTCATGCCGCCCAGGCTGGCGCCGGCCACGGTCGAGCCGTGGTAGCCATTCTTGCGGCTGATGATGGTTTTCTTGTTCGGCTGGCCTTTGATCGCCCAGTAATGGCGGACCATGCGCAACATGGTGTCGTTGCCTTCGGAGCCGGAACCGGTGAAGAACACGTGGTTCATGCCGGCCGGCGCGATGTCGGAAATGGCCTTGGCCAGTTCCAGCACCGGCGGGTGGGCGGTCTGGAAGAACAGGTTGTAGTACGGCAGTTCTTTCATTTGCTTGGCGGCGGCGTCGGCCAGTTCATCGCGACCGTAACCGATCGCCACGCACCACAGGCCGGCCATGCCGTCGAGGATTTTGTTGCCTTCGCTGTCCCACAAGTACACGCCGTGGGCTTTGGTGATGATCCGCGGGCCTTTCTCTTTCAATTGCTTGAAGTCGCTGAACGGCGCCAGGTGGTGATCACTGCTCAAGGCTTGCCATTCGCGGGTTTGCGGGTTGTTGCTGGACATACCAATCTCCTAGACTTTTCAGTGAAGGGCGCTCGGGTTGCCCCGGGCGCCCGGCGCATCAGACGGCGAAGAGCAGGAATTCCCGCTCCCACGAACTGATCACGCGCTTGAAGTTTTCATGCTCGGCCCGCTTGACCGCGACGTAGCCTGTGATGAATTTCTGACCCAGGTATTTCTCGATGGTCTTGCTGTTTTCCATGCGCTCCAGGGCGTCTTCGATGGTCAACGGCAGGCGCAGGTTGCGGCGCTCGTAACCACGACCCACCACGGGTGCGCTCGGGTTGTGGCCTTCGACCATGCCGATGTAGCCGCACAACAAGCTGGCGGCAATCGCCAGGTACGGGTTGGCATCGGCGCCCGGCAGGCGGTTTTCCACGCGACGGTTCTGTGGGCCGGCATCCGGCACGCGCAGGCCGACGGTACGGTTTTCTTCGCCCCACTCCACGTTCACCGGTGCCGAGGTGTCGGGCAGGAAGCGACGGAACGAGTTCACGTTGGGGGCAAACAGCGGCAGCAGTTCGGGAATGAATTTCTGCAGACCGCCAATGTGGTTGAGAAACAGCTGGCTCATGGTCCCGTCTTCATTGGAGAAGACGTTCTTGCCGGTGGCGATGTCGATGATGCTCTGGTGCAGGTGCATCGCGCTGCCGGGCTCGCCGGTCATCGGCTTGGCCATAAAGGTGGCCGCCACGTTGTGCTTGAGCGCGGCTTCACGCATGGTGCGCTTGAACACCAGGATCTGGTCGGCCAGGGACAGTGCATCGCCGTGACGGAAGTTGATTTCCATCTGCGCGGTGCCGTCTTCGTGGATCAGGGTGTCGAGGTCCAGTTCTTGCAGTTCGCACCAGTCGTAGACGTCTTCGAACAGCGGGTCGAATTCGTTGGCCGCTTCTATAGAGAAGGACTGGCGACCCGTCTCCGGACGCCCGGAACGGCCGATCGGCGGTTGCAGCGGGAAGTCCGGATCTTCGCAGCGCTTGGTCAGGTAGAACTCCATCTCCGGCGCCACGATGGGCTGCCAGCCGCGGTCGGCGTAGAGCTTGAGGACTTTCTTGAGCACGTTGCGCGGCGACAACTCGATGGGGTTGCCTTGCTTGTCGTAGGTATCGTGGATCACTTGGGCGGTCGGCTCGATGGCCCAAGGCACCAGGAACACGGCGTTCTGGTCGGGACGGCAGATCATGTCGATGTCGGCCGGGTCGAGCAATTCGTAATAGATATCGTCTTCGACGTAGTCGCCGGTCACGGTCTGCAACAGAACGCTCTCGGGCAGACGCATGCCTTTTTCGGCGATGAACTTGTTGGTCGGCGAAATCTTGCCCCGGGTGATGCCGGTCAGGTCGCCAATCATGCATTCGACTTCTGTGATCTTGTGGTCTTTCAACCAATCGGTGAGCTGGTCGAGGTTGTTACTCATAAATGCCTCTGGGCTGGGTTTCCTGGCATCCGTTAAAGGCCAGGCGTTGGTTGACGCAGCATCCGCGTCGTTTTTTCGTTCAGGGTAGGAGCTTACCTGCCATTTGCTGCAACGTTGCATTCCTCAGGCCAAAGTTGTGCAGAATCATGATCGCCCGCGCAGAGAGAGGCCGATCGGGGGCAGGTGAGGAGGCAAAGAAGAGGTTTGACTGGCCGTCAAGAATATTGGCCGGAGCATAGGCATTCACGCGGGGCGAACGGACTGCGGGCAACGCCTGGCACAAGCAGGCAGAGACGCCGAGTGGCGGCAGGTGAAACATGAAACACCCCGGTATTATTGCTGTTATGGGTTTGAATCGAGCTTAGCCTTGTTCATTTTTTTACACAACACCCCCGTAAAAAATACAACACGGCCCGCTCAAGCCCGCGAGTCCCAAGCCGGTCAAACCCGTAAAACCGCCCCAAAACCCCGCAAAAAAGCCACCGGAGCGCTTTTTTAGGGCAAAAAAGGCCTCGCTTGACTTCGGCATGCCGTTCGGGTTGACTGAAACCAGAAAAGATCAATGATTGATATTTTTAACAACAAAGGTGTTGCATCATGTCGGTACCCCCGCGTGCCGTTCAGCTTAACGAAGCGAACGCGTTCCTTAAGGATCATCCTGAGGTTCTGTACGTAGACCTTCTAATTGCGGATATGAATGGTGTGGTGCGCGGCAAGCGCATCGAACGCACCAGCCTCCACAAGGTTTACGAGAAGGGCATTAACCTGCCTGCCTCTTTATTTGCCCTGGATATCAACGGCTCAACGGTGGAAAGCACCGGCCTGGGTCTGGACATCGGTGATGCTGACCGAATCTGTTATCCAATCCCCGACACCCTGTGCAATGAGCCCTGGCAAAAGCGCCCTACCGCGCAATTGCTGATGACCATGCACGAACTTGAAGGTGAACCTTTCTTCGCCGATCCGCGCGAAGTCCTGCGCCAAGTCGTCAGCAAATTCGACGATCTGGGTCTGACCATCTGTGCCGCCTTCGAGCTTGAGTTCTACCTGATCGACCAGGAGAACGTGAACGGCCGGCCACAACCACCCCGCTCGCCGATCTCCGGCAAACGCCCGCACTCGACACAGGTCTACCTGATCGATGACCTCGACGAATACGTCGACTGCCTCCAGGACATTCTGGAAGGGGCCAAAGAGCAAGGTATCCCGGCTGACGCCATCGTCAAGGAAAGTGCCCCGGCGCAGTTCGAAGTGAACCTGCACCACGTGGCCGACCCGATCAAGGCCTGCGACTACGCGGTACTGCTCAAGCGCCTGATCAAGAACATCGCCTACGACCATGAGATGGACACCACCTTCATGGCCAAGCCTTACCCAGGCCAGGCAGGCAACGGGCTGCACGTACACATTTCGATCCTGGACAAAGACGGCAAGAACATCTTCGCCAGTGAGGATCCCGAGCAGAACGCCGCATTGCGTCATGCGATCGGCGGTGTGCTGGAGACCCTACCCGCCCAGATGGCGTTCCTTTGCCCCAACGTCAACTCCTACCGTCGTTTCGGCGCACAGTTCTACGTGCCGAATTCGCCGTGCTGGGGCCTGGACAACCGCACCGTGGCGATTCGCGTACCAACCGGCGCGTCCGATGCCGTACGTATCGAACACCGTGTGGCCGGTGCAGACGCCAACCCTTACCTGCTGATGGCTTCGGTCCTGGCAGGCGTGCACCACGGTCTGACCAACAAGATCGAACCGGGCGCACCCGTGGAAGGCAACAGCTACGAGCAAAACGAGCAGAGCCTGCCGAACAACCTGCGTGATGCGCTGCGCGAGTTGGACGACAGCGAGGTCATGGCCAAGTACATCGATCCTAAATACATCGATATCTTCGTCGCCTGTAAGGAAAGTGAGCTGGAAGAGTTCGAACACTCCATCTCCGACCTTGAATACAACTGGTACCTGCATACCGTGTAAGCGGTTGCTGTATTAAATGTTGTGGTGAGCAGGCTTGTCCTGCGCCGGGCTGCTAAGCAGCCCTAAACACCAACGCCGAGTTCTTTCAGAAGAACTCGGCGTTTTTTATTGGGGCCGCTTCGCAGCCCGGCGCGGGACAAGCCCGCGCACCACGGCAAGCCGGCTCTACGCATAAGCACACTCACCACAGCCTCCTCCCAGGTATGGATCATCCTCAAGCTCTGCGTACAATGCGCTCTGCCTTGTAGGAGACTTCCATGACCACCCGCCCCGCCGCTGCCCCTCGCAAACCCCGCGCCCGCAGCCAGGCCCGGATTGATGCGATTCTTGACGCAGCCCGCACCTTGCTGGCCGCCGAAGGCGTGGCCGGGTTGTCGATCTACAGCGTGGCCGAACGCGCGCAGATTCCGCCGTCGTCGGTGTATCACTTTTTCGCCAGTGTGCCGGCGCTGTTGGAGGCCTTGACGGCCGATGTTCACGCGGCGTTTCGCGCAGCCATTCAGGCGCCGATCGATCACGACTCACTCAAACACTGGCGCGACCTGTCCTGCGTGATCGAGCAGCGCATGCTCAGCGTGTACAGCCAGGACGCCGCCGCCCGCCAGTTGATCCTGACGCAGCACGGCCTCACCGAAGTGACTCAGGCAGATCGACAACATGATCTGGAGCTGGGGGATTTGATGCTGGAGGTCTTCAACCGACACTTCGAGGTGCCGGCTTTACCCCATGACGTGGACGTGTTCGCCCTGGCGCTGGAGCTGAGCGACCGCGTGTACGCGCGCTCGGTGCATCAGCACGGGCAGATCACACCGCGCATGGCGGAAGAAGGCATGCGCGTGTTTGATGCGTATGTGGGGCTGTATTTACCGGCTTACCTGCCCAAGCGCTGACGAGGTCGACCTCATCAAGGGCAAGCCCTCGATAACGGCCTCAAAAACAACGCCCCTTACAACTTGGCAATCGACACCTCGGTGGATTTCACAAAGGCGATCACTTCGCTGCCAATCACCAACTCCAGCTCTTTGACCGAGCGCGTGGTGATCACCGAAGTCACGATGCCCGATGCCGTCTGCACGTCGATTTCCGACAGTACGTCGCCGACCACAATTTCCTTGATGGTGCCTTTGAACTGGTTACGTACGTTGATGGCTTTAATAGTCATGCGATTTCTCCTCGAGTCGAAATAGCGGCAAGCTCGAAGCGTGCCGCTGCTTTATTGCGCCCAACGCAGTTGCGTGGGCAGCGGTGAAACAGGTTCGGGTTCCGGCGGGGTGCCGGGTAACGCCAGCACACGGTTGAGCACTTCGGCTTCCAGCGCGGCCAGGCGGTGGGAGCCACGGGCCCGTGGGCGGGGCAGGTCGACGATCAGGTCCAGGCCGATTTCGCCGTCTTCAATCAGGATGACCCGGTCGGCAATCGATACAGCCTCACTGACGTCGTGGGTCACCAGCAACACGGTGAAACCGTGCGTGCGCCACAGGTTTTCGATCAGTTGCTGCATCTCGATGCGGGTCAGTGCATCCAGCGCGCCGAGCGGCTCATCGAGCAGCAACAGGCGCGGCTGGTGGATCAACGCACGGGCCAGGGCCACGCGTTGCTTCTGGCCACCGGACAACGCTGCCGGCCATTCATGGGCGCGCTCAGCGAGGCCGACCGCCTCCAGGGCTTGCAGTGCTTTAGGGCGCCAGTTGCCTTTAAGGCCCAGGCCCACGTTGTCGATGATCTTTTTCCAGGGCAGCAAACGGGCTTCCTGGAACATCAACCGAGTGTCTTCGATTGCCTCGCAAAGCGGCGCGGAACCGGCCAGCAGCTCGCCATCAGTGGCGTTGTCCAGGCCGGCCAGCAGGCGCAGCAAGGTGCTTTTGCCGCAACCGCTGCGCCCCACCACCGCCACGAACTGGCCCGCCGGAATGTGCAGATCAATCCCTTTGAGCACTTCACGGGCACCGAACGACTTGCGCAGTTTGCGCACCGCCAGGGGGATTCCTTTGAGCAGGCGCGCAGGTTGTTGAGCCGTCATGCCGCACCGCCTTTATTCACTTGATACGCCGGGTGCCAACGCAGCCACTCGCGCTCCAGACCGCGCGCGGCCAGGTCGGCCAATTTGCCGAGGATCGCGTACATCACGATGGCCAGCACCACCACGTCGGTCTGCAGGAATTCACGGGCGTTCATCGCCAGGTAACCGATGCCTGAGCTGGCCGAGATGGTTTCCGCCACGATCAGCGTCAACCACATAAAGCCCAGGGCAAAGCGCACACCCACCAGGATCGACGGCAGCGCCCCCGGCAGGATCACCTGCCAGAACAGGCTGAAGCCGGACAACCCGTAACTGCGCGACATTTCCACCAGCGCCGGGTCGACGTTGCGGATGCCGTGATAGGTGTTGAGGTAAATCGGGAACAACGTGCCGAGGGCCACCAGGAAAATCTTCGCGGTTTCGTCAATGCCGAACCACAGGATTACCAGCGGGATCAGCGCCAGGTGCGGCACGTTGCGGATCATCTGCACCGAGCTGTCCAGCAGGCGCTCGCCCCACGCCGACAAACCGGTGATAAACCCCAGCGCCAGGCCGATGCCGCCGCCGATCACAAATCCCAGGCCCGCGCGCCAGCCACTGATGGCCAGGTGCGTCCAGATTTCACCGCTGGCCACTAGGCGAACCCCGGCGTCAATGACCGCGCTGGGAGCCGGCAGGATGCGCGTCGACAACCAGCCCGCCGACACCGACAATTGCCACACCGCCAGCAACAAAACCGGCAGCACCCAGGGTGCGACACGATGGCTTATTTTTTCGTAGCTCATAACGCCGCCTCAGCTCTGTGACGCGGCTTTGGGCAGGATGTCGTTGGCGACCATTTCGCCGAACGGGCTCACATAGCCGGCGCTCTTGGGCAACTCCGGACGCTCGATATCCAGGTGCGGGAACAGCAGTTCGGCGACGCGATACGACTCTTCCAGGTGCGGATAACCAGAGAAGATAAAGGTGTCGATACCCAGCGCGGCGTACTCCTTGACCCGCGCGGCGACGGTGGGGCCATCGCCCACCAACGCCGTACCGGCACCGCCGCGCACCAGGCCGACGCCGGCCCACAGGTTGGGGCTGACTTCCAGGTTGTCGCGGCTGCCGCCGTGCAACGCTGCCATGCGCTGCTGGCCGACCGAGTCGAAGCGCGCCAGGGAAGCCTGGGCACGGGCGATGGTGTCGTCGTCCAGATGGGAGATCAGCTTGTCGGCCGCCTTCCACGCTTCATCGTTGGTTTCGCGCACGATCACATGCAAGCGAATACCGAAACGCACGGTACGCCCCAGCTTGGCGGCCTTGGCCCGTACCTGTTCGATTTTCTCGGCGACAGCCGCCGGCGGCTCGCCCCAGGTCAGCACCATCTCCACTTGTTCGGCGGCCAGGTCCTGGGCCGCTTCCGAGGAGCCGCCGAAGTACAGCGGCGGACGTGGCTGCTGGATCGGTGGGTAGAGCAATTTGGCGCCTTTGACGCTGATATGTTCGCCGTCGTAATCCACGGTTTCGCCTTCCAGCACGCGGCGCCATATACGGGTGAACTCCACTGACGCCTGGTAGCGCTCTTCATGACTGAGGAACAAGCCGTCGCCGGCCAACTCTTCCGGGTCACCGCCGGTCACCAGGTTGAACAACGCACGACCGCCGGACAGACGATCCAGGGTCGCCGCCTGACGCGCGGCCACCGTCGGCGAGATGATCCCGGGGCGCAGGGCGACGAGAAACTTCAAGCGCTGGGTCACCGGGATCAGCGAGGCGGCCACCAGCCAGGAGTCTTCGCAGGAGCGCCCGGTGGGAATCAACACCCCACCGAAGCCGAGACGGTCGGCGGCCTGGGCCACTTGCTGCAGGTAACCGTGATCGACAGCGCGGGCGCCTTCGGCAGTGCCGAGGTAATGGCCGTCGCCGTGGGTAGGCAGGAACCAGAAAATAGTGAGGCTCATGGAGTTGTCTCCTGAAGAAAGTCGGATTACGGCGCTTTGGCCACAGCGGCCGGTGGCGTCCAGATCACGTCCTTGATGCTCAAGGGTTTAGGGATCAATTTGAGTTGGTAGAAGCTGTCGGCGATTTTTTGTTGGGCGGCGACCACTTCAGGCGTGAGAAACAGCGCGCCGTAGCCCTGGCGCTTCACCGAGGTCAGGGTGATGTCAGCCGGCAGGCCGAGCAGCGGTGCGACTTGTTCGGTGACTTCCTGCGGGTTGGCCTTGGACCATTCGCCCACTGCACGCACTTCTTCCACCAGTGCCGTGATCACGTCCGGGTGTTGCTCGGCATACGGCTTGGTGGCCAGGTAGAACTGGTGGTTGTCGGCAATGCCGGTACCGTCACGCAGGGTGCGGGCTTGCAATTGTTTCTCGGCGGCGGCCTGGTACGGGTCCCAGATCACCCAGGCGTCCACGCTGCCGCGCTCGAACGCGGCGCGGGCATCGGCGGGCGGCAGGAAAACGGTCTGCACGTCGGTGTATTTCAGGCCGGCGTCTTCGAGGGCACGTACCAACAGGTAGTGCACGTTGGAGCCTTTATTGAGCACGATTTTCTTGCCCTTGAGCTCGGCCACGGATGTGATCGTCGAGTCCTTGGGTACCAGGATCGCTTCACTGGTCGGCGCGGGCGGCTCGTAGGCGACGTAGAGCAGATCGGCACCGGCCGCCTGGGCGAACACGGGCGGGGTTTCGCCGGTCACGCCGAAGTCGATGGAACCGACGTTCAGGCCTTCGAGCAATTGCGGCCCACCGGGAAACTCGGTCCACTGCACCTGCACGCCTTTGGCGGCCAGGCGTTTTTCCAGGGTGCCCTTGGCTTTGAGCAGCACCAGGGTGCCGTATTTCTGATAACCGATCCGCAAGGTCTCTGCGGCTTGGGCTTGAACAATGGCGCCGAAGGACACAGCCGCAGCAAACAGTGCGACCAGACCACGACGCAAAATGACAGTGCGCATGGCGCTCTCTCCAATTATGCGATGAGGGTTTTGGCTGCACCTGCTTGGCCGTTGGCGGCTGAGTAAGGTGAGTGTTTCTTAAAGGGGTGAGGCTTAGATGCTCCAGCGAGCAGTCAACAAACGATCATTCAATACATGGGGGTCCAGCGGTTTCGGGCGACGGGCCATGGCGCTGTAGAGCGTTTCAAGCGCCTCGTGCAAACGCTGCTCGAGCACCGGCACCAGTTGCGCCTGAACGCTGCCCTCGCCATAGGCGATCTGGCTGTCTTCGGCAAAAATGCCGTGGAGCAATTCCTGGGCCTTCAGCGCCGACAGCACCGGTTTCAAGGCATAGTCCACTGCCAGCATGTGGGCGATGCTGCCGCCCGTGGCCATCGGCAACACGACCTTGTGGGCCAGCGCGCGTTCAGGCAGCAGGTCGAGCACGGTCTTCAGCGCCCCGGAGAATGACGCCTTGTACACCGGCGTGGCGATCACCAGGCCGTCGGCGTTAGCCACCTGTTGCAGCAGGTCGATGACCTTTGGGCTGTCGAAGCGTGCGTGCAGCAGGTCTTCGGCCGGGAAGTCCCGTACCTGGTAACTCACCACTTCAACGCCTTTGTCTTGCAACCATTGACGGGTTTTTTCCAGCAGGACCCCGGAACGGGAACGCTGACTGGGACTGCCTCCAAGTGTGACGACCAACATGCAGGGATTCCTTGAGCAAGTGCCGGCGGTTCGCTGGGTGGGCGATGGCGCCAAGATGGAACAGACCTTATCAGTAGATTTATATATCTATAAATCTTATTTTTTCATTTGTTTATTCTTTAATTGCATATACGGTTTTGAAGTCACCAGACGAAAAAAAGGCCGTGGAAACGGCCTGAAAACCCCTGTGTCATTCAGCTTGAAAGGCAGTGCACTTGGTGACGCCATCGGGGACAAGCCCCCGAGCTTCAGCGATTGGGTTGTGGGGTGAGCCGCAGATAGGGCTTCACTGTCTTGTAACCCTTGGGAAAGCGCTTGTTGATCTCTTCTTCATCCTTGAGCGACGGCACGATCACCACATCATCACCGTCCTGCCAGTTGGCGGGCGTGGCGACCTTGTGGTTGTCGGTCAGCTGCAGCGAGTCGATAACCCGCAGGATTTCATGGAAGTTACGCCCAGTGCTGGCCGGATAAGTAATCGTCAGGCGAATCTTTTTGTTCGGGTCGATCACGAACAAAGAACGCACGGTAAGGGTGTCACTGGCGTTCGGGTGGATCAGGTCGTACAGGTCCGAGACCTTGCGGTCAGCGTCAGCCAGGATCGGGAAGTTGACCACGGTGTGCTGGGTTTCGTTGATGTCTTCAATCCACTTGTGGTGCGAGTCCACCGGGTCGACCGACAGGGCGATGGCCTGGACGCCACGCTTGGCGAATTCATCCTTGAGCTTGGCGGTAAACCCCAGCTCGGTGGTGCACACCGGGGTGAAATCCGCCGGGTGGGAAAACAACACACCCCAGCTATCGCCCAGCCATTCATGGAAACGAATCTTTCCTGCGCTGGAATCCTGTTCGAAGTCGGGGGCGATATCGCCCAGTCTTAGGCTCATGGTGTGGCTCCTGATGAATGCTTATGGAGCCTACTGTGCATGGATTGCAGATTATTTAAAAAGAATAAATATCGATTTATCTAGACGATAAAAGAATATTAAAAATGTGTTCATTGGACGCGGGAAAGGGCGAGGTGCAACATCGCTTTCAAGGTTCGAGAAGGCCTTGAGACGCTGTAAAGAGGGGTTCAGGAAGGGCTTGCGGGGGTTTAGCCCGACTTGAAAAGCAAGACACCTTGCCCGGCGTTGCGCCGGGCAAGGTTTTACGGTCTTACAACAGCTTTACGCTATTACAGCAGTGGCAGCGAGTAGCTGACGATTACGCGGTTTTCGTCTTGGTTGCGCTGACCGGCAATATCGTTGCGCCACATGGCGTTTTTCCAGGCCACACCGACGTTCTTGAACGTACCTTCTGGTACGACGTAGGCAACAGTGATGTCACGCTCCCACTCGTTCGCGCCATTGGAGTTTGTTTGGACCTGGGCAACACCCACTCGACCGCGGGTATCGATATTGTCGCCACGCAGGTAAACCACACCAGCAGTCAAACCTGGCACACCCACTTTAGCGAAGTCATACGCGTAGCGAGCTTGCCATGTACGTTCGCCAGCACGGGCAAACTTGGAGATCTGCGAGTCAGTGGTCAAGTAAGCCGACGAACCGTCGCCTTGGTTCAACCATGGGAAGTCGCTGTCACCGTTGCTGACCTGATAACCACCACCGAAGGTGTGACCGGCCACCGAATACAGGAACAAGCCGCTGTACAGGTTGTTGTCGACTTTACCTTTGGTGACGTTAGCGCCAGCAGCGGTAGTGCCGTAGTCACCGGTGGTGAAGTAGTTGGCGTCGTGGCTGTTGGCACCGTCAGCGCGGCTATTGAAGTAGCGCAAGTCGGTTTTCAACACGCCTGGACCAATCGCCCAGTTGTGCAGCAAGCCCAGGAAGTGCTGTTTGTAGAACTGATCCAGATTGCCGTAGTAGTACTGGGCAGTCAGGTCTTTGGTGATCTTGTAGTCGCCACCAGCGTAGTAGAACTTGTTGGTGTCGCGACCAGCAGCTGTACGGCCGTTGGCACCCGCGAGAGACAGGTTCTCGACGTTGCTGGAGTTACGACCCTTGGCTTTTTCGATCTGACCGGCAACCAGCGTCAGGTCCTTGATGTCGTTGGTGGTGATCTGGCCACCCTGGAAAGTTTGCGGCAACAGACGACCGTCGTTGGTGACGATGACCGGCAGCTTAGGCTGCAAAGTACCCAACTTCAGTTCGGTCTGGGAGATCTTGACTTTAGCGGTCAGGCCCAGGCTGGAGTAGTTATCAACGGCTTCGCCATTGGACTTGCTCGGGAAAACCGTACCGCCGTAAGAGCCAGCATTACCAGTCGACGCAGCGGTGGCGCCGTTGGTGCCGCCACCCGAATCCAGACGCACGCCCAGCAGGCCGATAGCGTCAAGACCGAAGCCTACGGTGCCTTGGGTGTAACCGGAGATGAAGCGCAGGTCAAAAGCTTGGCCCCACTCTTCCGCCTTGTTCTGCGCGCCGGCCGCTTTGGTAGCGTCGTCACGGTTATCAGTGTTGATGTAGAAGTTACGCAAACCCAGTGTGGCCTTGCTGTCTTCGATGAAACCGGCAGCGCCTGCGTGCTGGGCGATTGCGCCCAAAGCTACAGCCAAAGCCAAGGTGGACTTCTTCATGTACCGCTCCTCTCGTTTCTAATTTTTGTATTTCTTTGGTCTCAGGTCTGACGCCCTCGATCCACAGATGCGCGATTAGCACCGGATAGTGACTGGCAAGTCAATCGTAACCTTGTGTGTCTACTACCTTGGTCTAATCACCGTTGATTTGGTCCCTGCAGGGTAATGAGTTTTTCATAAACCCAAAAAGAATTATTTCATTCTTTTTCATACGATCCAGGAATAAGCATTTGCATAGCGCGGTCCAGCCAGGGAAGACTCGACGCTCCATAAGCTAATTCCTAAAGGGTATTTTTTAGCACTTTTTTAGATCGATCAGTATGGACGCTCTGCCGCATACGTCACCCACGATCAAAAAGGCGACGCCATGATGGCGAAAGGCATATCCTCCCGTCAATTTGTTACAGTTTTTGTGTCACTAATAATTTCTTTAGCTGTCTAAGGGGCCGCTTTGACAGCCGGCCGCGAGTACTCACCGCCCTTGTGCCGGGCGATATACACATCGGCAACCTCGGTTCAAGCCCTCCGGCGGCGGCAGACTTGCGCCATTTAGCCAACGTCGTCTTCAACATATCGGCGCAAATCAATACTTCTAAAGCATGGGTAGTGCGTAAGGCACAGCAAACCGAAGCGCTGCTCAAAGGCGGCACAGCGAAGGCGATCGGGAAACAGCGAAATGCTTGAAGGAGCAGGGGTAAGTTGAGACGGCGCTGCCGGACTATTCAGCGTTTGAGAGCGACCCGCGATCTGACTGAAGAAGCAGGCTTGCTCCTGCAATCAGATCTGAGGGTGCTCCCAAAACCGGGGGTTACAGGGCCTTTTCGAAAATCTTCGAATTACGCTGGTAGTTGTACAGCGAGGCCCGCGCCGACGGCAGACGGTCGACGCTGCTCGGCACGAAACCGCGCTCGCGGAACCAGTGGGCAGTACGGGTGGTGAGAACGAACAAGGTCTTCAGGCCCTGGGCACGGGCACGGGTTTCAATGCGTTCCAGCAACTCATCACCGCGCCCGCCATGGCGATACTCCGGGTTGACCGCCAGGCACGCCAGCTCGCCCGCGTCCGAGTCGGCGATCTGATACAGCGCCGCACACGCGATGATCATGCCCTCGCGCTCGACCACGCTGAACTGCTCGATCTCACGCTCCAGCACTTCCCGCGAACGGCGTACCAGAATGCCCTGTTCTTCCAGCGGGCTGATCAGGTCGAGCAAGCCGCCAACGTCTTCAATCGCCGCTTCGCGTACCAGTTCGAACTGCTCCTGCGCCACCAGCGTGCCGCCACCGTCGCGGGTGAACAGCTCGGTGAGCAACGCACCGTCTTCGGCATAGCTGACGATATGACTGCGCCCTACCCCGCCCCGGCAGGCTTCGGCCGCCGCATCGAGCAGTTCGGCCTGGTAGTTGCTGCTGCCCAGGCGTTGCAGGTGGGCCGGCACCTGTTGCGGGCGCAGTTCGCGCACCAGACGACCGTTTTCATCGATCAGGCCGAGGTCGGCGCCGAACAGCAACAGTTTGTCGGCCCCCAGATCGATGGCGGCGCGGGTGGCGACGTCTTCGCAGGCCAGGTTGAAGATCTCACCGGTGGGCGAATAACCCAGGGGCGACAGCAGCACGATGGAGCGCTCGTCCAGCAGACGGTTGATGCCTTTGCGATCGACGCGGCGCACTTCGCCGGTGTGGTGGTAATCCACACCTTCGAGCACGCCGATCGGGCGCGCAGTCACCAGATTGCCGCTGGCCACCCGCAGACGCGAACCCTGCATTGGCGACGAGGCCATGTCCATCGACAAGCGCGCTTCGATCGCGATACGCAGATGGCCAACCGCGTCGATCACACACTCCAGCGTTGCCGCATCCGTGATGCGCAGGCCTTCGTGGTAAGCCGGGGTAAGGCCGCGCGCTTCAAGGCGCGCTTCAATCTGCGGGCGCGAACCGTGGACCAGAACCAGACGCACACCCAGGCTGTGCAGCAGCACCAGGTCGTGGACGATATTGCCGAAATTGGGGTGGTCCACACCATCGCCGGGCAGCATGACCACAAAAGTGCAGTCGCGGTGGGCGTTGATGTAGGGCGAAGCGTGACGAAGCCAATTGACGTATTCGGGCATAACACCTGGGCCTGTAATAAAAAGCAGCCGAAAAAAGATGAATCGTGAAAACGCACAGCGGGCTGATGGTTATCGTCGGAACAGGCTTGGCGACACGCTCACTCTCCTTGTCTCTATGGACGAACAGGCAGGGGTTAATTTATGCAGGCTTGAGGCAGTAGTGTTCTATCAGCTCTCGCAATAGACGCACTGTAGGCGTCAAGCGTGACATTTCGAGGTATTCGCCCGGCTGGTGAGCACAGGCTATATCGCCAGGGCCCAAAACCAGGGTTTCACAACCAAGGCGCTGAAGATAAGGCGCTTCGGTGCCGAACGCTACTGCTTCGGCACGATGACCGGTCAATCGTTCCGCGACCCGCACCAGTTCAGCGTCTTCAGCCTGCTCGAACGGCGGCACCGCGGGGAACAGCGGCGCATAGTCGATCTTGACCTGATGGCGCTCGGCGAGAGGTTCGAGCTTCTGCCGGATGGCCGCGCGCAGCACCTCGGGGTCCATGCCCGGCAAAGGTCGCAAGTCGAACTCCAGAGAGCACTGGCCGCAGATGCGGTTGGGGTTGTCGCCACCATGAATGCAGCCGAAGTTCATCGTTGGCTGCGGCACGCTGAATTGTGGATTGCGGTATTCGCGCTGCCAGGCCAGACGCAGGCCGCGCAGTTCGCCGATGGCGTCATGCATGGCTTCGAGGGCGCTGTGGCCCAGTCTTGGGTCCGACGAATGGCCGCTTTGCCCGAGGATGTCGATGCGCTCCATCATCACGCCTTTGTGCAGGCGGATCGGCTTGAGGCCCGTGGGCTCACCGATCACCGCCGCGCGGCCCAGCGGGCGACCGGCCTCGGCCAGGGCACGAGCGCCCGACATCGAGCTTTCTTCATCGCACGTCGCCAGGATCAGCAATGGTTGCTTGAAGGGCTGATCCAGCAGCGGCAAGACCGCCTCGATCGCCAGAGCAAAAAAGCCCTTCATGTCGCAACTGCCCAATCCTACCCAGCGGCCGTCGACTTCCGTCAGCTTGAGCGGGTCGGTTTTCCATAGCGCCGCGTCATAAGGCACCGTATCGCTATGGCCGGCCAGCACCAGGCCGCCCGGCCCACTGCCGAACGTGGCCAGCAGGTTGAACTTGCCGGGGCTGACGGACTGGATGTCGATGGAAAACCCCAGGTCGCCCAGCCAACCGGCGAGCAAATCGATCACCGGGCGGTTGGTCTGGTCGAGAGACGCTTGAGTGCAACTGACCGAGGGCGCGGCAATCAGCGCGGCGAACTGCTCTTTCATAGTGGGTAACGGCATGCGCGGTCTCTCTACTTCCCGGATGAACCCCACTATAGAACCATCTGCACGACACAATAAACCGTTGCGGCGCGTTGCCGGGCTCAGTCCTGTACACTGCACGGCCTTGGCAGCCACCTTTTTCCCCGGCTGCGCTCCCGATCCTGGATTTTCCGGCCATGCAGAAAGAAACCGAAATCAAGCTCCGCGTCAGCCGCGAAACACTCGCCGCACTGCGTGAGCACCCGCTACTGAAAAAACGCAACAAAAGTGGCTGGGAACGCCGTGAGTTGATGAACCAGTATTTCGACACCCCAGAGCGTGACCTGGCCCAGGCCAAAGTCGCCCTGCGCCTGCGCAAAGACGGTGACGAGATCATCCAGACCCTCAAGACCCGTGGCCAAAGCGTCGCAGGCTTGTCGGAACGCAATGAGTACAATTGGGATCTGCCCAAAGCCAAGCTCGACGTGAAAAAACTCGACGGCGAATGCTGGCCCGAGCAACTGGCCGAGTTGGACAAAAAAACCCTCAAGCCAATCTTCACCACCGATTTCGTGCGTGAACGCGCTGAAATCGCCTGGGGTCGTGGCAAAGCCAAGGTGGTGATCGAAGCTGCCCTGGACCTGGGCCACGTGGTGGTCGGCAAGCAGAAAGAAGAAATCTGCGAGCTGGAACTGGAACTGCGCGAAGGCGAGCCGGCGGCCCTGCTGGAACTGGCCGCCGAACTGGCAGCCACCCTGGCCCTGATGCCCTGCGATATCAGCAAGGCTGAGCGCGGCTACCGTCTATATGACGCCGGCAGTTACTCGTTGAGCCTGCCAGCGCCGCAGATCCACGCCGAAATGCCGTTGGACGACGCATTTGCCGCGATCATGTGGCACCTGTTGGGCAGCAGCCAGCGTCTGGCCGAGCAATACCGCTTCAATGGTCACTGGCGCCTGCTGCAGGACTGGGTCGACAACCTCGGTGAATTGCGCGCGCTGATCGGCAGCCTCGGCCAGGCCGCACCGCGCCAATCCACCAGCGAGTTGCGCAGTGCACTGGACGCCTTGCTGGAAGACTGGCGCCCACTGGTACAGGCCGGTGATGACGACGAAGACATCCGCAAAGCCGCACCCGAGCAGTTCGCCGAAGAACTGCAAGACGTGCGCTGGGGCCTGTTCTCGCTGAACACCTCGCGCTGGCTGCTGGCCCGCAGTTGGACCGCCGAGCGTAACGTCCGTGGCAACCGCCAGGGCGCCGCGCAAATCACCAACTGGCTGCCACGCCTGCTGGCCGACGACGCCGTTGCGCTGCAACTGTCGCGCTACCAGCAACAACCGGAAGACTTGGCCGAGCAACTGCCGCGTATCGAACGCATCCAGGCCTGGCTGCACCACGCACGTCATGTGGTGGACATTCCGGAACTGGACCGCTTGTACGGCGAGCTGAACAAGTTAGCGCAACTGGCCAACCAGCCAATCACCGATGAGTCGCTGGATGCGCGGATGCATCAGGCGATTGCGGTGTACCAGAACCGTGCGTGGAAGACGCTGCTGCGCCTGTAATCACCATCGCGGGCAAGCCTGTCAGCGCAACACTGGCAGGCTGGTGGTCGATTTGATCTCGGACAACGCCACAATCGAATTGACCTCCTGAATCCCCGGCACCATCGACAGTTTTTCGAAGAAAAACCGCTCGTACGCCTCAATGTCCGACGTCACGATGCGCAGTAAAAAATCCACCGCGCCCATCAATACATAGCACTCCAATACTTCCGGAAAGCCTCGAATGGCATCGGTGAACTCCGTGAAGTTGGATCGGCCGTGGGCGTTGAGTTTGACCTCGGCGAAAATCTGCGTGTTCAGGCCTATTTTCTTACGGTCCAGCAGCGTCACCTGGCCACGAATCACACCCTCGTCCTTGAGCCGCTGAATCCGCCGCCAACATGGCGACTGGGACAGGCCGACCTGCTCGGCGATCTGCGCACTGGAGAGCGACGCATCTTCTTGTAGCAGGGCCAGGATACGGCGGTCGTAAGCGTCCAACTCGCTGCGCATAAAAATACCTTTTATGGTCGTTACCTTGAATTGATTCATTCAATAAGGTGCAATTCGAGCCCATCTTAGATAAGAAATCTCCGCAAGCGCATGTAAAAATTTCTTCCGTCGAATCTGGAGAATCAGCATGCACGCCGTCGAAACCCACCACCCAACCGGTCGCGTCGATGCCTGGGCCGTCAGCACCGCTCATTGCCAAGCCCATTACAGGGTCGCCGCCGAGGCCGAGCCTGACGTGCTCTGTCGGGTACTCAACTTTTTCGCTTTGCAGTTTTTAACGCCCAGCCAAGTCACCGTAACCCGCGCAGACGGCCTGTTGAATATCGACATTGTGATAGATGGCCTGAGCTGGCACCGGGCCCAAGTGATCGGCGAAAAGATCCGAAACTTGATCAACGTGTGCACGCTGGACATGTGGTCGGCTGATTCCGTCGGGCCTCAGGCGGTCATTGCGGCCGCCCGGTAAAAGCCTGCAATACACAGTGAAGGGAGGATATTCAGGGGCCGACTAGCCTGGGATGACGTCCAAGATATCCAGGAACACCTTCATGTCTGTTGATCAGCGATTGGAACTGCATGCGTTGCTGCCGCCTTTGCTCGAGGCTGGGCTTATCACCGCCGACATTGCTCAACGTTTGTGCGCGCTGCCGGCCGGCAATACCCAGCACCCGCTGGAATGCATCGCAGCCCAGGGGCCCTGCCTGGAAACCCTGACCCATTGGCTTGCCCTGCATGTCGGGCAACCTTATTTGCGCATTGATCCCTTGAAGATCGATGTGGCAAAGCTGGTGCCGCTGATGTCCCAAGGGTTTGCCCAACGCCACGCCATTCTTGCCGTCGCAGTGGATGCGCACACCGTCACCGTCGCCAGCGCCCAGCCCAATGTGACCGGTTGGGAAGCCGGGCTGGCGCAGATGCTCAGGCGTTCCATCAAGCGCGTGGTGGCCAACCCTCAGGAAATCCAGCGCTGTATCGGCGAGTTTTACCGGCTGGCAAAGTCCGTCAGCGGTGCGGATCCAAAAGCGGCATCGCAGGGTAACTTCGACCTGCTTAACCTTGGCAGCGGCGACCAGGAGCCGGACGCCAACGACGCGCATATCGTCCATATCGTCGACTGGCTGTTGCAGTACGCTTTCGCCCAGCGCGCCAGTGATATTCATGTCGAACCCTGCCGTGAGCAGGGGCAGGTGCGCTTTCGCATTGATGGGCTGTTGCACGATGTGTATCAATTCCCTCCTCACGTCACGATGGCGGTGGTCAGCCGCCTGAAAAGCCTGGGCCGGATGAACGTCGCGGAAAAACGCAGACCTCAGGACGGCCGGGTCAAGACCAAAAGCCCGGTGGGTGTCGAGGTTGAGTTGCGCCTGTCGACCTTGCCCACCGCCTTCGGCGAAAAGCTGGTGATGCGGATTTTCGACCCTCAGGTGCTGCTCAAGGACTTCGATCAGTTGGGCCTGTCCGCCGAGGACCAGCAGCGCTGGCACGCCATGACTCGCCAGACCAGCGGCATCATTCTGGTCACCGGACCCACCGGCTCGGGCAAGACCAGCAGCCTCTATACAACGCTCAAGCAACTGGCGACCCGCGAGGTCAACCTGTGCACGGTGGAAGACCCGATAGAAATGGTCGAACCGGCGTTCAACCAGATGCAGGTGCAGCACAACATCTACCTGACCTTCGCCAGCGGCATCCGCGCCCTGCTGCGCCAAGACCCCGACATCATCATGATCGGCGAGATACGCGACCAGGAAACCGCAGAAATGGCGATCCAGGCCGCGCTCACCGGGCATCTGGTGCTGTCGACGCTGCACACCAACGACGCACCCAGCGCTATCAGCCGTTTGCAGGAGCTGGGTATTGCTCATTATTTGATCAAGGCCACCTTGCTGGGAGTGATGGCCCAGCGATTGGTACGCGTGCTGTGCCCCCACTGCAAAAAGGCGGCGGGTGAGGTGTACGAGGCCATTGGCTGTGCGCAATGCCGAAACAGCGGGTATCGGGGCCGAGCAGGGGTGTACGAGGTCATGGTGCTGAACGAGGCGATCAAAGCGCTCATCACGCCAGGCGCCGATGTGCAGTCGTTACGGAGGGCCGCGATTGAGCAAGGGATGTGTGACCTGCGCACAGCCGGCATGGGAAAGGTGAAGGCAGGGCTGACCACCATGGCGGAGGTATTACGGGTGACGCCCGGTGATTCAGTAACAAAACCCTTGCTTGCAGCGCTTTGAAACCGTTCTTATCGGTGACAACACCGCTACAATCGGCCGGACATCGTGTCACTGACACCATCAGATAGGGAATCGCCATGCAGATCGGAACCGTACTGCTTCTTTTCGTGGGTTTGGCCATCGCCATCCTGTTCATGGGCTTCAAGGTAGTACCCCAGGGCTACCAATGGACGGTCGAGCGTTTTGGCCGCTACACCAACACGCTCAAGCCCGGCCTGAATATCATCATTCCAGTCATGGACCGCATTGGTCGCAAGATCAACGTGATGGAAAGCGTGCTGGACATCCCGCCTCAGGAAGTGATCACGGCCGACAACGCCACGGTGCAGATCGACGCTGTGTGCTTCTTCCAAGTGGTCAATACCGCCCAGGCCGCCTACGAGGTCAACAACCTCGAACATGCCATTCGCAACCTGCTGCAAACCAATATCCGTACGGTACTCGGCTCCATGGAACTGGACGCCATGCTCAGTCAGCGCGACGGCATTAACGAGAAACTGCTCAAAACCGTGGACGAAGCCACCGCACCGTGGGGCATCAAGATCACGCGTATCGAAATCAAAGACATCAGCCCACCCGCCGACTTGATGGCCGCCATGTCCGGCCAGATGAAAGCCGAGCGGATCAAGCGTGCGCAAATCCTGGAAGCCGAGGGCCTGCGGGCATCGGCGATCCTGACGGCCGAAGGCAAGAAGCAGGCGCAGATCCTCGAGGCCGAGGGCAGCCGGCAAGCGGCGTTTTTGGAGTCCGAGGCCCGTGAACGTCAGGCCGAGGCAGAAGCGCGTGCAACGCAGGTGGTGTCGCAAGCCATCGCGTCGGGCAGCGTGCAGGCGGTCAACTACTTCGTCGCCCAGAAATACATCGACGCCTTGGGCAAGCTGGCCTCTGCCAACAACAGCAAGGTGATTCTCATGCCGCTGGAAGCAAGCCAGGTGATTGGTGCGGTCGGCGGTATCGGCGAGATCGTCAAGGCAACGTTCGATAACAAGAAAGGCTGAGGCCATGTGGGATTTCCTGCAGCACCTGTCATTTTGGGATTGGCTGGCACTGGGCACGGTGCTGCTGATTCTTGAGGTATTCGGCGCCGGTGGTTACCTGTTGTGGATGGGTATCGCCGCTGCTGCCGTGGGCGTGATCAAGTTCCTGGTACCGCCACTTGGTCTGGAGTGGCAGCTGCTGCTGTTCGCAGTGCTGTCGATACTGACGGCGGTGTACTGGTGGAAACGCCAGCGCAGCAGTGCCAAGGCCAGTGATCAGCCGGGGCTGAATGAGCGGGGTTCGGAGCTGATCGGTCGTACCTTCCTGGTGCATCAAGCCATCGTGGACGGCCGGGGCAAAGTCAAAGTCGGCGATGGTGTGTGGATGGTGACCGGCCCGGACAGCCCCGTAGGCGCTCAAGTCCGAGTAGTGGGTCAGGACGGTGTGATATTAAAAGTTGAAACTGTTTAGTCAGTGATGGAACTCGGTTGCGCTATCTACAATCAAAACCCTCAGATAACCCCACCGGAGTCACCCATCATGCGTCTCAAATATGCTGTCGCAACCCTCGCTGTGCTTTCCCTTCCTGTCGGTTCAGCCATGGCCGATAGCTTCTGGCGCAATGTCATCTCGTCGGGCGCCACCACCGGCTCGACGTACCTGACCTTCAAGGACCACAAGCTGGTAGTTGCCGCCCAGGACGACGCGGGCAGCTTCGTGGCCAGCGATGGCGGGATCCGTGGCCCATACCTGGAAGCCGCCATGCAAAAAGTCCGCGCCGAGAACCCTGGCCTGCAAGCCACGGACATGGAACTGGCCAACGCCATCCTCGCGAAAAACGCTGTCACCGAGTGATACCCCCCGCTTTAAAAAATGCCGCTGCTACAGCGGCATTTTTTTGCCCGCGACGTGACGATTCATTCACAGGCGACAGGCTATATTCAGTCATGCCGTGCAACCATATCCGCACTGATAAGCCTCTCATTCATCGCCAATCTGAAACGGACGCCTTCGTCGCTATGAGCCAACAGCCCTTTCTGCCGTTCTCCAAACCTACTATCGATGAAGCCACTATTTCGGCGGTAGGCGATGTGCTTCGCTCGGGCTGGATCACCAGCGGGCCGAAAGTCCAGGCGTTCGAGGCCCAGCTGTCGGAGTACTTTGGCGGCCGTCCGGTGCGCACATTCAACTCTGGCACCTGCACCATGGAGATCGGCCTGCGCATCGCCGGTATCGGGCCGGGGGATGAGGTCATCACCACACCGATCTCGTGGGTCGCCACGGCGAACGTGATCCTGGAGGTGGGCGCCACACCGGTGTTTGCCGATATCGACCCGGTCACCCGCAATATCGACCTGGCCCAGGTGGAAGCGGCGATCACGCCGCGCACCAAGGCAATCATCCCGGTGTACCTGGCCGGCCTGCCTGTGGATATGCCGATGCTTTACGCCCTGGCTAACAAGTACAACCTGCGTATCGTCGAGGATGCCGCCCAGGCCCTGGGTTCCAGCTGGGATGGAGAGCGTATCGGTGCCACGGGAGACTTCGTGTCGTTCAGTTTTCAGGCCAACAAGAACATCACCTCTTCCGAGGGCGGTTGCCTGGTGTTGAATAACGCCGAAGAGGCACGCCTGGCAGAAAAATACCGCTTGCAGGGCGTGACCCGCAGCGGCTTCGACGGCCTGGATGTGGACGTGTTGGGCGGCAAGTTCAACATGACCGATATCGCCGCCGCCATCGGGCTGGGGCAGTTTGCCCACATCGAACAGATCACCGCCCACCGCCAGAACCTGGCGCGGCACTACTTCAAGTGCTTTGGCAGTGATTTTGAAGAAAGGTATGGCGCGCAATTGCCCCCGGCAGATTTCGAAAACAGCAACTGGCACCTGTTCCAACTGGTGCTGCCGGAACGCCAGGATGGCTTGCCCGCCCGCGCGACCTTCATGGAGCAGATGCAAGCCCAAGGCGTGGGTATTGGCTATCACTATCCGCCGATTCACCTGCTTAGCCTGTATCGGGCGCAGGGGTTCAAGGAGGGGATGTTTCCAGTGGCGGAGCGGGTTGGGCGTTTGATCGTGTCGTTGCCGATGTTTACGGCGATGACAGAGGCGGACGTGGAACGGTCGGTGGCGGCGGTCAAGGCAGTGCTGAAAGCGAACTGACACTCACCACCGGCGGCGCTTGAATGTGGGAGGGAGGCTTGCGCCCTCCCACATCGGTCTTGCGTTTACTCGCCGATAGCGGATTTGTAACCGGCGGCATCCAGCAATTTGCCCACTTCGGCCGCGTCGCTTGGCTTGAGCTTGAAGATCCAGGCGCCGTAAGGGTCGGAGTTCAGCAGCTCAGGGCTGCCACCCAGTTCCTCGTTCACGGCAATCACTTCGCCCGCAATCGGCGAGTAGATATCCGAAGCGGCCTTCACTGACTCAACTACGCCCGATTGATCTCCAGCGGCAAACACCTTGCCCACTTCTGTCAGCTCAACAAACACCACATCCCCCAACGCTTCCTGGGCATGGTCGGAGATGCCGACGGTCACAGTACCGTCGGCTTCCAAACGGGCCCATTCGTGGCTTTCGGCAAAACGCAGGTCCGCAGGGATATTGCTCATAGTCTGTGTCCTCAAGAAAAAGTGTCAGCGGCCATTGGCCTGCCGGAAGGTTAGATCAAGGTTTTGCCATGGCGCACAAAGGTCGGTTTGACCACTCGAACCGGGTACCACTTGCCGCGGATTTCCACTTCGGCCCGATCGGCAGTCGCCGTCGGTACACGCGCCAGGGCAATGGATTTGCTAAGCGTAGGAGAGAAACTACCACTGGTGATCTCTCCTTCGCCAACATTGGCGATGCGAACAACCTGATGAGCCCGTAAAACACCACGCTCTTCCAGCACCAGCCCAACCAATTTGAACTGCACACCGGCCGCCAACTCGGCCTCCAGCGCTGCACGGCCGATGAAATTACGCGCGGCGGGCTCCCAGGCGATGCTCCAGGCCATGTTCGCCGCCAAGGGCGAAACGTCCGGGTGAATGTCCTGGCCGTACAGGTTCATGCCGGCTTCAAGGCGCAGGGTGTCCCGCGCGCCAAGGCCGATAGGTGAAATACCGGCGCCCACCAGGTCGTTGAAAAAGCCTGGGGCCTGATCGGCCGGCAGGACAATTTCCAGGCCGTCTTCGCCGGTGTAACCCGTGCGGGCGATGAACCAATCGCCATCGGCCTGGCCTTCAAAGGGCTTGAGCTGGTGAATCAGGGTACCGCGCGATTGGGTGACCAGTTCGGCAATTTTCTGCCGGGCATTGGGGCCTTGAATGGCGAGCATGGCCAACTCCGACCGCTCATGCAGTTGCACCTGATAGCTGCCCAGTTGCGCTTGCATCCAGGCCATGTCCTGATCACGGGTGGCGGCGTTGACCACCAGCCGGTACGCGGCCTCGGTGCGGTACACGATCATGTCGTCCACCACGCCGCCGCGCTCGTTGAGCATGGCGCTGTACAACGCACGGCCGCAGCCGTGCAAACGATCCACATCATTGGCCAGCAAGTGCTGCAGCCATTCCTTGGCCTGGGGGCCTGTGACATCGATCACGGTCATGTGAGATACATCGAACACCCCGCAGTCGCGTCGCACCTGATGGTGCTCTTCAACTTGCGAGCCGTAGTGCAGAGGCATATCCCAACCGCCAAAATCGACCATTTTCGCGCCGAGGGCGAGATGCAGGTCATACAGAGGCGTACGCTGTCCCATGGGTTTCTCCTTCCGGGCTTGGCGAAGGTGCGCAGCGTTGCTGTTCGTGCTGAAAACCTTGAAAAGCAAGGGCTACAGCCACGTACAGCGACCCGATCCGAAAGGCGGAGCGCACCGAATGCCGCGCATTGTAGCCGCAAGCCGTAGGACTGGCACCTAACCGATGGGTCGAGCAGAGCGTCGAATCAACCCAATGACCGGCAGCAGGCCCACCAGCACCAGCGTCAGTGCCGGCAAAGAGGCCCGCGCCCACTCGCCTTCGCTGGTCATTTCAAAGATCCGCACCGCCAGCGTGTCCCAGCCAAACGGGCGCATCAGCAAGGTGGCCGGCATTTCCTTGAGCACATCGACAAACACCAGCAACGCCGCGCTCAAGGTTCCGGGGAGCAAGAGCGGCAGATACACTTTGAAAAACAGTCGTGGTCCACTCACGCCGAGACTGCGCGCGGCTTCCGGCAATGAAGGCCGGATGCGTGCCAGGCTGTTTTCCAACGGTCCGTAGGCCACCGCCAGAAAACGTACCAGATACGCCAGCACCAGCGCCGACAGGCTGCCCAGCAGCAACGGCTTACCCGCACCGCCCAGCCAGCCCGACAGCGGCACCACCAGTTCACGGTCCAGGTAGCTGAAGGCCAACATGATCGACACTGCCAGCACCGAGCCCGGCAAGGCATAGCCGACGTTGGCCAGACTGATACCGGAGCGAATCGCCCGTGTCGGCGCCAGACGGTTGGCGAAGGCCAGCACCAGCGCCACGCTCACCGTGATCAGCGCCGCAATGCCGCCAAGATAAAGGGTATGTACGATCAGCCCCGCATAGCGTTCATCCAGATCGAACCGCCCGCGCTGCCAGAACCACGCGACCAGTTGCAGCACCGGGATCACAAAGGCACACGCGAACACCAGACCACACCAGGTACTGGCCGCTGCCGCCTTGAAACCGGTCAGGTGGTACAGCGCCTTGCCCCGTGGTCGCTCGTTGCTCGGGCGGCTGGCGCCCCGTGCGCGGCGTTCGCCGTACAACACCAGCATCACCACCAGCAGCAACAGGCTGGCCAGTTGGGCTGCGCTGGACAGGCTGAAAAAGCCGTACCAGGTCTTATAAATGGCCGTGGTGAACGTATCGAAGTTGAACACCGAGACCGCACCGAAATCCGCCAGGGTCTCCATCAACGCCAGCGCAACCCCGGCACCGATCGCTGGCCGCGCCATCGGCAGTGCCACCCGCCAGAACGCTTGCCACGGCGATTGCCCCAGCACCCGTGCAGCCTCCATCAAGCCTTTGCCCTGGGATAGGAATGCGCTGCGCGCCAACAGGTAAACGTAGGGATAAAACACCAGCACCAGCACAATGATCACGCCGCTGGTGGAGCGCACGCGCGGCAGGCGCAAGCCGCTGCCGAGCCAATCTCGCAGCAGGGTTTGCACCGGGCCCGAGAAGTCCAGCAGGCCAACAAATACAAAGGCCAACACATAAGCCGGAATGGCGAACGGCAGCATCAATGCCCAGTCGAGCCAGCGTCGCCCAGGGAACTCACACAGGCTGGTCAACCAGGCAAGGCTGACGCCCAGCAGTGTCACGCCGATGCCAACGCCGAGCACAAGGGTCAAGGTATTGCCCAGCAGACGCGGCATCTGGGTTTCCCAGAGATGGGACCAGATCTGCACGTCGATGCTTTGCCAGGACAGCAACAGCACGCTCAGCGGCAGCAGCACCAGGGCGGCGACGGTGAAGACCGGCAGGTACCAACGGCGTTGGGCGGGGTGGGCCAAGGAAAAACTCTCATGAAAATGAAAATCTTGAAGTCGCCGCTAACATTTAGACCTGCGGTGTCGCGCAGATTGTACTTAGTTCCAGCCCGCCCGATCCATCAACCGAATCGCCTCAGCCTGACGCTTGCCCGCCACTTCCACCGGCAAGGTGTCCGCAACAAACTTGCCCCAGGTGGCCACTTCGGCCGACGGCGGTACCGCCGGGTTGGCCGGGAACTCCTGGTTCACGTCCGCAAAGATCTGTTGCGCCTCAGGCGTGGTCATCCACTCCACCAGGGCCTTGGCAGCCTCCGGGTGTGGCGCGTGCTTGGTCAGGCCGATACCCGACAGGTTCACGTGCACACCACGGTCGCCCTGGTTCGGCCAGAACAGCTTCACCGCCAGGTCCGGCTTCTGCTTGTGCAGACGACCATAGTAGTAGGTGTTGACGATACCCACGTCGCATTGCCCGGCGTTGATCGCTTCCAGAACAGCGATGTCATCGGAAAACACGTCGGTGGAAAGGTTATTCACCCAGCCCTTGATGATTTCTTCGGTCTTGGCCGCGCCGTGGGTTTCAATCAGGGTCGCAGTCAGCGACTGGTTGTAGACCTTTTTCGCCGTACGCAGGCACAGACGTCCTGCCCACTGCGGGTCGGCCAGGGCTTCGTAGGTGGTCAGCTCTGCCGGTTTTACCCGGTCAGTGGAATAGGCGATGGTCCGCGCGCGCAGGCTCAAGCCGGTCCAGGCGTGTTTGGAGGAGCGGTATTGCAGGGGGATGTTCTTGTCGATCACCGGTGAGGTGAAGGGTTGCAGGATACCCATCTGCTCGGCTTGCCAGAGGTTGCCGGCATCGACGGTGAGCAGCAGGTCGGCGGTGGCGTTTTCGCCCTCGGCCTTGATGCGCTGCATCAGCGGGGCTTCCTTGTCGGTGATGAACTTGACCTGCACACCGGTCTTTTTGGTGTAGGCGTCGAACACCGGCTTGATCAGTTCGTCGATGCGCGAGGAGTAGACCACCACTTCGTCGGCTGCCTGCACGGTGGTGCTGCCGATCAGGGTGAGTGCCAGGGCAGTCAGAAGGCGCTTGGGTGCCAACATAGGTGCGGTCTCTCGTTTGCAAAGGGAGCGCAAATGATAGGGACTCACATTTGGTAACGCTTGGCGGAGGCGTTACCAGATGTTGCACAGATGCCTCAGGGCCTGGCCAGCTCCGGCAGATCCCCGGTCAATCCGAGGGCCTGGCGCACAAATACCGCCTTGGCTTCGGGCATCTGGTCGACCATCTTCAAGCCGGCATTACGCAACCAGCGCAACGGCAGTTGATCGGCCTGGAACAGCCGTTCAAAGCCTTCCATCGCGGCCATCAGCGCCAGGTTGTGCGGCATACGCCGACGCTCGTAACGGCTGAGCACTTTCACATCCGCCAGGCGCTCACCGCGCTCAGTGGCCGACAACAGCACTTCGGCCAGCACTGCCGCATCGAGAAAGCCCAGGTTCACGCCCTGCCCCGCCAAAGGATGGATCACGTGAGCCGCATCGCCGATCAATGCCAGCCCTTCGGCCACATAGCGTTTGGCATGACGCTGGCGCAACGGCACGCAGACCCGCGGATCGGCACTGAGCACGGTGCCGAGGCGCCCTTCGAAGGCGCGCTCCAGTTCACGGCAGAACGGTTCGTCATCCAACGCCATCAAGCGCTCGGACTCAGCCGGCGTGGTCGACCAGACAATGGAGCACCAATCTTCCTGCCCGTCCCGTTCCAGCGGCAAAAACGCCAGCGGGCCGTGATCGGTAAACCGCTGCCAGGCCGTGCGCTGGTGCGGCTGGCTGCTGCGCACGCTGGTGACGATGGCGTGGTGCAGATAATCCCACTCACGGGTCGCGGTACCGGTGAGGCGACGTACGGCGGAATTGGCACCGTCGGCGGCAACCACCAGCGGTGCGCGCAAGGTACGGCCATCGGCCAGGCTCAGCAGCCAGTCATCGCCGGAGCGACGCATCTGTTCCAGGCGCGCGTTGGCCAAAAGGCCCAGGTCGCAGTCGTGCAGACGGTCGAGCAAGGCATCCTGCACCACACGGTTTTCGACGATATGCCCGAGCACGTCGGCATGCACGCTGGCGGCCGCAAAGTGGATCTGCCCGGTGCCGCTGCCGTCCCACACTTGCATCTCGCCATACGGGCTGGCACGGCGCGAAATGATGCCGTCCCACACACCCAGGCGCTCAAGAATGCGCTGGCTGGCGGCCGACAACGCGCTCACACGGGGCTCGAAGGCCGCGTCGCGGTCGAACGGTTTGACACTCAGCGGGCTGCCGTCGAGCAACAGCACGTGCAGGCCGCTGCCCTGTAACGCCAGCGCCAGGGCGCTTCCGACCATTCCGGCCCCGACAATCAGCACATCTGCGCGCATGTCCATGCTTTAAGCCTGTCTCGCTGACGGCTTGCGCCGCACGTAAAGGGTTTTGTCGACCCGCGCCACCAGGGTGCCGGAGCCGTCATGAATCTGGACCTTGAGGTGGGGCAGGTACTTCTCGCCACCTTCGGTCTGTCGACGCACTTCATCCAGCAAAGCGTCATCGATGAAAAATTCCGCATATACCGGGCCTTTGCCCGGCGAGATAAAGTCGATGCTCGCGGCCTTGTCCCACACGATGTAATCGCGGCCCAGGTTCTCCATCAGCATCAGCATGTAGAACGGGTCGACCATCGAATACAGGCTGCCGCCGAACTGGGTGCCGACATAGTTACGGTTGTACCAGCCCAGGCCCATGCGCACTTTGACATGACGAAAATCCGCACTCATGTGCCGCACTCTGACCCCGGCCCCCAGGTACGGCGGGTACAGGGTCATGACCCAGCGCAACAACCGCGCCTTGCCCAGACGCTCACCCAGCCACTTACGCATCGGGACGCGTACCCAGGCCCATGGCCTGACGGGCGAACCAGCGCTTGGCCGGCGGCAACAAGTCCAGGCCCAACAGGCCCATGTTGCGCCCGAACGCCACCAGCGGCTGGGCGCTGCCGAACAGGCGCGTGACCTGATCGGAGAAGCCCACGGTCAACTGCTGGTCCAGCCGCTGACGCTCGCGATAGGCCTGCAGGGTCGCCAGGTCACCTGGTACCGCCGGCCCGGCCAGCAAGGCCTCGGCCAGGGCGTTGGCATCGCGCAGGGACAGGTTGAACCCCTGCCCGGCAATCGGGTGCAGGCTGTGGGCGGCATTGCCGAGGATAGCCAGGTGCGAACGCACTTGCTCTTCGGCCTCCACCAGGGTCAGCGGATACAAATGTCGCGCGCCGACTTGTTTGAGGGTGCCCAGGCGATAGCCGAACACATCCTGCAATTCGCTCAGAAAACTGCGCTCATCGAGGCCGGCCAGGCGCTGGGCGTCCATGCCGATACGGGTCCACACCAGTGCGCAGCGGTTATCCGGCAGCGGCAGCAAGGCCATCGGCCCCTCATCGGTAAAGCGTTCGAAGGCTTCGCCGTTGTGGGATTCACTCGGGGTGATATTGGCGATCAACGCGCTCTGGTTATAAGGCCGGGTTTTCACGCCAATGCCCAATTGCTCGCGCAAGCCGGAGCGGCCGCCATCGGCGAGCACCGCAAGGTCGCACTCCAGCACGGTTTCGTCGTTGAGGGTCAGGCGGTAGCCGTCGGGCAGTGGCTCCAGGCGCGAGACTTCCGCAGGGCAGCGCCAGCTCACCACATCTTTATCCAGGCCCTGCCACAGGCATTGGCCGAGCCAGGCGTTTTCCACCACATAGCCCAGAGCCGGCACGCCCTCCTCCATGGCGGACAAGCGCGCGGTGGAGAAGCGGCCTTTGTCCGACACGTGAATCTGTTTGATCGGCTCGGCACGCGGGGAAATAGCCTGCCACACACCCAGGCCCTGATAGATCTGCCGGGCGCCGAACGAAAGCGCCGAGGAGCGCGCATCGTAGCTTGGCTGATAGCTGTCACCCGGCGCGAAGGGTTCGATCAGCATGATCTTCCAGCCCCGCGCCTTGGCCCCCGCCTGCAATGCCAGCGCCAGGCTCGCACCGACCAGACCGCCGCCGATGATCGCCAGGTTGACCCGACTCATCGCGCAGCCGCCATCAGGGCTTCAATCTCGGCGACAGTCTTGGGCACGCCGCTGGTCAGAATCTCACAGCCTTGTTTGGTCACTATCACGTCGTCCTCGATGCGCACGCCAATGCCACGCCATTTCTTTGCCACGCTGGTGTTGTCCGGCGAGATGTAGATCCCCGGCTCCACGGTCAACGCCATGCCGACTTCCAGCACGCGCCATTCACCACCCACTCGGTACTCGCCCACGTCATGCACATCCATGCCCAGCCAATGGCCGGCGCGGTGCATATAGAAGGGTTTGTAGGCTTCGCTGGCGATCAGTTCATCGATATCACCTTGCAGCAAACCCAGCTTCACCAGCCCGGCGGTGATGACCCGCACGGTGGCCTCATGGGCCTGGTTCCAATGTTTGTTCGGCGCGATCTCGGCAAAGGCGGCTTCCTGGGAGGCCAGCACAACCTCGTAGATCGCTTTTTGCTCAGGCGAAAACTTGCCATTGACCGGCCAGGTGCGGGTGATGTCACTGGCGTAGCAGTCGATTTCGCACCCGGCGTCGATCAGCACCAGGTCGCCGTCCTTGAGCAGCGCGTCATTCTGCTGGTAATGCAGGATGCAACTGTTGCGCCCGGCGGCGACGATAGAGCCATAGGCGGGCATTTTCGCGCCGCCTTTGCGGAACTCATAATCCAGCTCGGCCTCGAGGCTGAATTCGTAGAGGCCGGCGCGGCAAGCTTGCATCGCCTTCACATGGGCCGCACAGGAGATCCGTGCGGCTTCGCGCATCACCTTCACTTCCGCCGCCGATTTATACAGGCGCATGTCGTGGAGCAAATGATCCAGGGCAACGAATTCGTTCGGCGGCTGGGCGCCAAGGTGCGCTTTAGAGCGGATCACATTGATCCACTCCATCAGGTGCCGATCGAATTCGGCGTTGCTGCCCATGGCCGAATAGACCCGGTCGCGGCCTTCGATCAGGCCGGGCAGGATGTCGTCGATATCGGTGATGGGGAAGGCATCGTCGGCGCCGAACACACGGATCGCACCTTCGGTGCCGGCACGCAGGCCGTCCCACAATTCGCGTTCGGCGTTGCGTTCACGGCAGAACAGCACGTACTCGCCGTGCTGGCGACCGGGCATCAGCACGATCACCGCCTGGGGCTCGGGGAAGCCGCTCAGGTACTGGAAATCGCTGTCCTGGCGGTAGACGTGCTCCACATCGCGGTTGCGGATCGCCACGGCGGCAGCCGGCAGGATCGCGATGCTGTTGGGTTCCATCTGCGCCATGAGCGCCTTGCGGCGCCGGGTGTATTCCGCTTTAGGGATATGGATCATGGGCAGATGGGTTTCCTTTCTTAATGCAGCGACGGCTTGGGTGCTGCAGGTTCAGCGGACTTCTTGGTCTCGGTGAACAGCAGCAATGGCGCGACGCGCAGGTATTCCATGACTTCCATGTAGTCGCCTTCACCGTCTTCGGACTCTTCCAGTGCATCTTGCACCTGGGAAATCGCGGCGAGGTCCTGCAACACTTCCTTGGCGTCGGTGCTCAGCTCGAGGCCACCGGCATTCACGCCGAAACCGTGGAGGAAGCCCTGGCACCATTGGCCCAGTGCAGCGGCACGTTCGGTGAGCGGTGCGTCGTCGGTCGGCAGCAGCAGGACCACGGTGACGTCGTCGCCGGTCAGTTCGCCCTTGACCATCTCTTGCAGGCCGATCAGTGCGTTACGCACGTTCTCGGTCGGTTCGGTTTCCAGCAGTTCGGCCACATCGGCCAGCCAGTTGTCGGCATCAAAGCCGACACCGGTGCAACTGCGGCCCAGCAACACGCCGTGCAGTTCGGCAGGCGAGCAAGGGTGACCGCTGGCGCTCAGCAGTTTGGAAAAAGCATCGTACGGGGAGTTCTGAATGGGCATGGTGAGCTAGGCGCCAGACGGCGCAATGTCTAGAATGGAGCGCTGTATCCTAGCACCGGCAGACGTACCAAGACTATCAAGGGCGTCAGATCGTTTATCCTGCAGTTGCCATTCATCAGACAAAATCCAGTGGAACCCAATGGAAGACACCGACCTGCAAGCGCTGATGGCCAGACTCGAATTGCTAATTACTCGGGTCGAGCAACTTAAGAGTCAAAACGGACTCCTATTAGCTCAGGAAAAGACCTGGCGCGAGGAACGCGCTCACCTCATTGAAAAAAACGAAATCGCCCGGCGTAAGGTCGAATCGATGATTTCGCGCCTGAAGGCCCTGGAGCAAGACTCATGAGTTCAAGCAATAGCGTCACCGTGCAGATCCTCGACAAAGAATATTCGATCATCTGTCCCCAGGAAGAGCGCAACAACCTGGTGAGCGCCGCCCGCTACCTGGATGGCAAGATGCGTGAAATCCGCAGCAGCGGCAAAGTCATCGGCGCCGACCGTATCGCCGTAATGGCCGCGCTGAACATTACCCATGACCTGCTGCACAAGCAGGAACGCCCTGACGTACAGGCCAGCGGTTCGACCCGAGAGCAAGTTCGTGACCTGCTCGAACGCGTGGATCTGGCGCTTTCCACCGACTCGGACACACCCAAGGGCTGATTGCCGCGTCCGTTTAAGGTATACTCGCCCCACTCCCTGGCGTGTTTGCCAGTCGGCGATGTCCCTGAGCCGATTCGCACTACCCTGGAAGTTGCACGTTGGGCTGGTGTGCATGTCCGCTAGACGGAAAGCCTTAAAGCCTACTGCATCTTCCACCTTGAACTTTCGGGTTCAAGGGCTAAGTCGACAGCGGCTCTGTCGGGGAGCCTGAATTCCCAAACTCAATGCCAGTCTTCGGACTGGCATTGTTTTATGAGCCGAAAACCATGACCGAACCTGCGCCGCTGTCCCGTCCGCACCTTCGACGCATGTTGCGCAAGGCCCGCCGCGCGCTCACGCCGAGCGAACAGCGCCAGGCCGCCCATGGCCTGTATCGCCAACTGGCACAGCACCCGCTGTTTCGCCGGGCCAAACATATCTCCCTATACCTGCCGACGGACGGTGAAATCGATCCGCGATTGCTGCTGCGTGCCGCTCAGCGCCGGGGCAAGGCCACTTACCTGCCGGTACTGAGCGCATGGCCGCGTACCAAGATGGTGTTCCAGCGCGTGCGACCAGGGGAAAAACTGTCTCCCAATCGCTTTCGCATTCTGGAGCCACGGGTCAACGCAGCCCGCCAACGCCAGGTGTGGGCGCTGGACCTGGTATTGCTGCCGTTGGTGGGGTTCGATGACGAGGGTGGCCGCCTGGGCATGGGTGGCGGTTTCTACGACCGCAGCCTGGCGTACATGGCCCGCCGCCAAAACTGGCGCAAGCCGACGCTGTTGGGCCTGGCCCACGAATGTCAGAAAGTCGATCGATTGGCACAGGCCAGCTGGGATGTGCCGTTGGCGGGCACCGTCACCGACAGGCAGTGGTATATCGCAAAAACGCCGCTGTAAGCAGCGGCGTTCTGGAAGGAAGGGTTAACGCTTGAAAGGTTGCGGCTGCTGTTGAGTCAGCTCAACCGGCGCATCGGTCTTGTTCGACCACAAGCTTTGCGCATACCCGGTGGTCACGACGCCCAGACCAAACAAAATCACCAAAATCCATAGTAAATCCGGTTTACGTTGCATCGATTGCCCCCCTTCAGGCACCTCGTACACGATGACAACAACGTTCCAAAGTAGTCCGTTGCAGCTGCGTCAAGCTTAAAATCCCGGCATTCTGCGATAACGTGAACCAACACGCAAACCTTGACGCCAACCGACCGTCGGTTTGTCATCAAATTGCCCGACAACTTGCCCACTGCCTTTTTCAGGAGCCCAAGAATGGCCTACTGGCTGATGAAATCCGAGCCCGACGAACTCTCTATCAAAGGCCTGGAAAAACTTGGCGAAGCCCGCTGGGATGGCGTGCGCAACTACCAGGCGCGCAACTTCCTGCGCGCCATGGCCGTGGGTGACCAATTTTTCTTCTATCACTCCAGTTGCCCTGAGCCTGGCATTGCCGGCATCGGCAAAATCATCGAGGCCGCCTACCCGGACCCGACCGCACTGGAGCCGGACAGCCACTACTTCGACGCCAAGGCCACCCCCGAGAAAAACCCGTGGACTGCAATTAACGTCTGCCATGTCCAAACGTTTCCCAAGGTGCTGGGTTTGGGGCTCCTCAAACAGCAAACCGCCCTCGCCGAATTACCGCTGGTGCAAAAAGGCAGCCGGCTGTCAGTGATGCCGGTGACCGCCGAACAATGGGCGGCGGTGCTGGCGCTGCGCTGACCAGAACCCTGCAGTCACGCCCCCGGCGCATGCATCTACGGCTTAACCGGGTTAGGCTTGCGCTTCATTTGATCGGCATCAACGCCTACAGGGCAGCACCGGTCAAACTAGGACGCTAATGCCGCAGGAAGCCGCCATGTCGACGCACCATCACACCTCTCGCGTTTTCGCCATCGCACTGATCGCTCTGCTGGTGGGCGCCGGCGGCTTCGGTTACTGGCGCTCCACCCAGGACCGCTTGCCCGAAGGCCTGAGCATGGGCAATGGGCGCCTGGAATCGACCGAAGTGCAGATCGCCGCCAAGATCCCCGGGCGTCTGGCCGAGGTGCGGGTGGACGAAGGCGATAAGGTGCTCAAGGGCCAGGTGCTGGCGCGCATGGATACCCGCACCCTGGAAGCCCAGCGCGCCCAGGCTGAAGCCGAGGTGCTGCGCGCCAAGGAAAACTTCTCCGCCGCCGAAGCCAATGTGCAACTGCGCCAAAGCGAACAACTGCTGGCCAGCCAGGAGCTCAGGCGCACCCAGGAGCTGTACAAACGCGGCTTCGCCAGCAGCCAATTGATTGACCAGCAGCAAGCGCGCCAGAACACCGGCAACGCCGCCGTGGTCGCTGCCCAAGCCCAGGTCAATGCGGTCAAGGCTGCCATCGGCGCCGCACAGGCCCAGGTCGCCCAGCTCACCAGTGAAATCGACGACAGCAGCCTGCGCGCGCCCATCGATGGGATCATCCAACTGCGCCTGGCCGAGCCCGGCGAAGTCCTTGGCGCGGGCGGACGGGTGTTGCTGCTGATCGATCCCAGTGATCAGTACATGAACCTTTACCTGCCCGCCTCCGTCACCGGTCGCCTGACCGTCGGCAGCGACGCGCGGATCCTGCTCGACGCCCTGCCCCAGCAACCGTTGCCGGCGAAAATCAGCTTTGTCGCCGCCAAATCGCAGTTCACCCCCAAAGAAGTGGAAACCCGTGACGAGCGCCAGAAACTGGTGTTCCGCGTCAAACTGCGCCTGACCCAACCCAGCGCCGTGCCTCAAGCCAAGCCCGGCATGCCGGGTGCAGGTTACGTGCGCACTGCGGATATCGACTGGCCGGCCAACCTGCAATGACCGGCCTGGCGCTGCACGCCACGGGTATCAAGCACCGTTACGGCCAGCAACAGGCGCTGATCGACGTCACCTTCAGCCTGCCCGCCGGCACACGCTGCGGGCTGATCGGCCCGGACGGTGCGGGCAAGTCGAGCCTGCTGGGACTGATCGCCGGGGTTAAAAAGCTCCAGGCCGGCGAACTGCAAGTGCTTGGCGGTTCCATCGCGGACCGCCGACACCGCAACAACCTCTACCCGCGCATCGCCTTTATGCCCCAGGGCCTGGGCGGCAACCTGTATCCAGAGCTGTCGATCAGCGAGAACATCCGTTTCTTCGCCACCCTGTTCGGCTTGTCCACCGCCGACTGCAACCTGCGCATGCACAACCTGCTGCTGGCCACTGACCTGGCGCGCTTTGCCGAGCGCCCGGCGGGCAAACTCTCGGGCGGCATGAAGCAAAAACTCGGCCTGTGCTGCGCACTGATTCATGACCCGGACCTGTTGATCCTCGATGAGCCCACCACCGGCGTCGACCCGCTGTCACGCCGACGCTTCTGGGAGCTGGTCGACACCGTACGCAGTGAACGCCCGCAACTGACACTGCTGGTGGCCACGGCCTACATGGAAGAAGCCGAGCAGTTCGAACATTGCCTGATGCTCGACCGCGGCAAACTGATCGCCGACGGCCTCAGTTGCGAACTTGCCGCAGCGACGCCGAGCGGCAAGCTGGACGAGGCCTTCACTCACTTCCAGGGCGACAGCGCCCATGACAACCAGCCGCTGGTGATACCGCCGCGTGAAGGCGACAGCCACGATATCGCCATCGAAGCCCACGACCTGACGCTGCGCTTCGGTGATTTCACGGCGGTGGACAAGGTCAGCTTTGCGATCGGCCGGGGGGAGATTTTCGGCTTCCTCGGCTCCAACGGTTGCGGCAAGACCACCACCATGAAAGTCCTCACCGGCCTGATGCCCGCCACCGAAGGCAGCGCGACGTTGCTCGGCAATCCGGTGAACGCCAAGGACCTGGCCACCCGCAAACGCGTGGGTTTCATGTCACAGAGCTTCTCGCTGTATGGCGAATTCAGCGTGCGCCAGAACCTGGTATTGCACGCGCAGCTGTTCGACCTGCCCAAGGCCGACCGTGGCCGGCGTATCGAGGAGTTGATCCAGCGCTTTGACCTGGGCGCGGTGGCCGAACAACCCTCCGGCGAGTTGCCCCTGGGCCTGCGCCAGCGCCTGTCCCTGGCCGTGGCGGTGCTGCATCGCCCGGAAGTGCTGATCCTCGATGAGCCGACCTCGGGCGTCGACCCGGCGGCGCGGGATGATTTCTGGCGGCTGCTGGTCGAACTGTCGCGCGAGCAAGGCGTGACCATCTTCCTGTCCACCCACTTTATGAATGAGGCCCAGCGCTGCGACCGCATCTCATTGATGCACGCGGGCAAGGTGCTGGCCTGCGACACCCCTGATGCCTTGCAGCAGCAGTTCCACGGCGACACCCTGGAAGCGGCGTTCGTCACGTGCCTGGAACAGGCTCAGGGTGAACCCGAACCCACAGCGCCAGCCAACACCGTCAGCGAAACGGGCCCGCCCCCCATCGGCAAACGCGGCTTCAGCCTGCCGCGCTTGTTGGCCGTGGCCAGCCGTGAAGGCAAAGAATTGCTGCGCGATAAAGTGCGCATGGCCTTTGCCCTGCTCGGCGCGATGTTCATGATGGTGATCTTCGGCTACGGCATCTCCCTGGACGTGGAAAACCTCGCCTTCGCCGTCTACGACCAGGACCAGACACCGCAGAGCCGCGCCTACCTGGAGGCCTTTCGCAGCTCGCGCTACTTCGCCGAGCAAGCGCCAATCCAGGACGCCAATGAATTACACCGGCGCCTGCAACGCTCGGAAATCAAACTGGCTCTGGAGATTCCGCCGGGGTTTGGTCGCGACCTCTACGCCGGTCGCCAACCCACGGTCGCCGCCTGGCTCGACGGCGGCATGCCGTTTCGCGCAGAAACCAGCCGCAATTATGTAGAAGCCGTGCATCAGGGCAACCTGCAGCAACTGGCCGAACTGAGCAGCCTGCCGCGCAGTACCCAGGCCGGTGCCAAGCTGGAAACCCGCTTTCGTTATAACCAGGACGTGGTCAGTGTGAACGCCATCGGTCCCGGCGTGATGGCGCTGATCCTGGCGTTTATCCCGGCGATGCTCACCGCATTGGGCATCGTGCGCGAGAAGGAGTTGGGCTCGATCACCAACTTTTACGCCACGCCGCTCACACGCCTGGAGTTCCTGCTGGGCAAACAAGCACCTTACCTGGCCGTAAGCCTGGTCAACCTGGCGCTGCTGGTGGCGATGAACCGTTGGCTGTTTGGTGTGCCGTTCAAGGGCAGCGGCCTGACGCTGGCGTTCGGCGGCCTGCTGTACGTGCTGGCCACCACCAGCATGGGTCTGCTGATTTCCGCGTTCACCCGCACGCAGATCGCGGCCATCCTCGGCACCATGATCATCACCAGCCTGCCGACCATCCAGTTTTCCGGGCTGATCGTGCCGCGCTCGTCCCTGGAAGGGGCGGCTGCGCTGATGGGCACGCTGTTTCCGGCCGGTCACTTCCTGGATATCGCGGTAGGCACCTTCACCAAGGCCCTGGACCTGCGCCAACTGTGGCCGCAATGCCTGGCGCTGTTCGGGTTTTTCGTCGGGTTCACCGGGCTGAGCCTGGTGATGCTCAAGAAGCAGGAGGTGTGATGCATAAGTTCGCGCATATCCTGCGCCTGGGAATCAAGGAACTCACCAGCCTGCGCCACGACAGCGTGCTGCTGCTGTTTCTGTTCTATGCCTTCACCGTCGCCATTTACATGCCTGCCGCCGGGTCTGTGATCGGCGTGCACAACGCCAGCGTGGCGTTTGTTGATGAAGATCACAGCGCACTCTCACGGCAGATGGCCGAGGCCCTGCAACCGCCGGAGTTCCAGGCACCGGCGCCACTGGCCTACGACCAACTGGACAAGGTAATGGACAGCGGCCAGTACACCTTCGTGGTCAATGTACCGGCCAACTTCCAGGCGGACCTGTTGGCAGGTCGCGAGCCGGGCGTGCAGGTGAACGTCGACGCCACGGCCATGAGCCAAGCGTTTATGGGCGCCGGCTACATCGGGCGGATCTTCCAGGGCGAGCTGCTTGACTACAGCGGCCAGGCCGACACCGCCAGCGCCTCGCCGGCACGGCTGACCACCCGCGCGTTGTTTAATACCAACCTGGAAGGCGGCTGGTTCCTGGCGGTGATCCAGATCGTCAACAACATCACCATCCTCGCGATCGTCCTCACTGGCACTGCGCTGTTGCGTGAGCGCGAACACGGCACCCTCGACCATCTGCTGGTGCTGCCGCTGACCGCCCTGGAAATCATGCTGGCGAAAATCTGGAGCAACATGTTGGTGGTGGTGCTGTGCACATGGGTCTCCTTGGAGGTGGTGGTCAAAGGCTTGCTCGGCGTGCCGCTGGCCGGTTCGCTGAGCCTGTTTCTGCTGGTGACGGCCCTGTACCTGTTTGCCAGCACCGCCCTGGGGATCTTCCTCGCCACGCTCGCCCGCTCGACGCCGCAGTTCGGCTTGCTGGCGATCCCGGTGATTATCCCCATGCTGCTGCTTTCCGGCGGCAGTACGCCGCTGGACAGCATGCCCGACTGGCTGCAGTGGGTCATGCAGGGCTCGCCGTCGACACATTTTGTCAGCCTGAGTGCGGCGATCCTGTTCCGGGATGCGAGCGCGAGCGTGGTGTGGCCGGACCTGCTGGCGCTGGCGGCAATTGGCTTGCTGTTCTTTGCGGTGGCACTGGCCAGGTTCCGCAAAAGCCTGGCGTCCTGATCCGGACACATCCGCACCCACACCTGTCCGAACGGCCAGTCGTCGCCCAAGGCAGGCTTTGGCAGAATCCGGGGTCCGCCCATGCCAGAGGACCTTCTCGTGTCCCAGTTCGCCAGCACGTACAAACCGGCCATCGATGGCTTGCGGGCCATTGCAGTCATCAGCGTCATCGTCTTCCACCTGGACGTGTTCAGTCTGTTGCCCGGCGGGTTTACCGGCGTAGACATGTTCTTCGTGATTTCCGGGTATGTGATCAGCCAGTCGCTATGGGAGCGCCGTGACCTGACCTTCGGCCGCTACCTGGCGGACTTCTACCGGCGGCGCCTGCTGCGCATCATGCCCGCGCTGCTGACCGTGCTGAGCGTGAGCTTTGTGCTGGGCGCGATGTTCATGCCACAGTTCTGGCTCAGCGAGCTGATCGACAACACCGGCCTCGCGGCGTTTTTTGGCCTGAGCAATGTGGTGCTGGCCTGGAACACCGACACCTACTTTTCACCCAGCGCTGAACTCAACCCCTACCTGCACACCTGGTCGCTGGGGGTTGAGGAACAGTTCTATGTGATATTCCCCGCGCTGTTTTTTGTATGGCTTCGCTACCGGCAACGATCAGCCGTTGTCTGGGCGCTGCTGCCATTGATGGCGATGGCTTCGCTGATCGTCAGCGCCTTCGAGGTGGACGCGGCGCCGTTGTCGGCATTTTATTTGTTGCCCGCACGCTTCTGGGAGCTGGCCGCGGGTGCGATCCTTTTTCAAGTCATTGGCATACGCGGTGTGACGCCAGGACTCAATCGCCTGGCCCCAGCCATACTCGGCGGCGGCCTCGGTCTGGTGATCGTCGGTTGCCTGTACGCCGCCCCCAAGCAGTTTCCCTTTCCCTGGGCCATGGTCACGGTGGCCGGCTCGCTCTTGATGATCGCCGGGATCGTATTGCGCGGCGATTGCGCGCCAGGTGTCGTGCAGCGCGTGCTGCAGCTTCCGCAGGTCACCTACATCGGCCGACTGTCCTATTCGCTGTACCTGTGGCACTGGCCGGTCGCCGTTTTTTTGCGCTGGACCGTCGGGCTGGAGTGGTTGGCCGTACAGCTGGTTTACCCCGTGCTGGTATTCGCCCTCGCGGCGACGTCCTATCACTGCATAGAAACGCCGATACGCAGCGGCCGGTCGGCCATGCAACGCAAGGCGTGGCTCACGTTTGCGAGTGGTTTGGGTGCTACCTGCCTGATGGCACTGTGCGCGCAGTGGGTGGCGCTGAACCCCGCCGCCCTGTCACTCAGCCAGACCCGCGACGCCTACACCTGGTATGCCTACAAACACTACCCCCAGGAAGACTTCGCAACCTTCAACGACCCTGCCCTGGCGGGGCGACAGTTGTTCGTCATGGGGGATTCGCACACAGCGGCCTACCGCACCCTGCTCAAGCTTGTTTCGCTGAAGCTCGGCATCACGGTGGTGGAATACGAAAAAGGGGGTTGCAGCGTCGTCAGCCTGATCGGCCCCGACCCTGCACCCTGCGCCGCTGCCCGCGAAGCCCAACTTCAGGAAATCGAGGCCCGTGCAAAACCGGGTGACGTGGTGTTTCTCGCTTCGTTGCGCATGCCTGAGCTGGCCGGGCGCAGGTGGCAGGAGGGTGAAGCGGTTCTCGTTGACGAGGCCTCTGGCGAGCTGACCACCGAGCGCCTCAACGCCGCGCGAATCGATGCCGACAGACTGTTGAGCCGCTTGCAGAAAGCGCGCCTCAACATCCTGATCGATGCCCCGAAACCGCTGTTCAAGGCCGCCCCCAATCGCTGCTCGGACAGCTTCAACCGCATGAACCCTGTCTGCGCGCCGGGCCTGACGATGGCACGTGAGCAACTTGAACGGCTGCGCGCACCGCAAATGGGCGTGTTGCTCGCACTGCAATCACGCTACCCGGCACTGCATGTCTGGGACCCGTTGCCGTTGCTGTGCCCCGGCCCGATCTGCTCGGCCTACGACGCCAACGGCAAACCGTTGTTCTTCGACTCCAACCACCTCAGTGGCCATGGCAATCGCGTGCTTGAACCATCCTTCAGCGCAGCGTTGCTGAAGATCTGGCGCGTGACGCCGCCGGTTACTGAATGATCAGGTTGTTGAACAACAGGTCCTCGACCATCGGCTTGCCGGTTTCGTCGTTCATCACTTGCTGGGTTTGCTTGAGGGCTTCCTGGCGCAGCTTCTCTTTGCCTTCGACCGTACTCATGGCCTCGTTGGTCTGCTGGGTGAACAACGCCACCAATTGGTTACGAATCAACGCGTCGTTGGCTTTGACGGCAGCCGCAGCCTCGGTGCCGGTCACGCGCAGGGCGATATCGGCCTTGAACACCTTGAGCTTCGCCGTGCCGTCCAGGCCATAGTTGCCCACAAACGGCGGGCTCAGGCTGATATAGCTGACCTTCGGCGCCTCGCCTTCTTTGGCTTCTTCGGCCTGGGCTGCCATCGGCAAGGTCAGGGCCAGCATCAACAGGATCCACGCTTTCACAGTTCATTCCTCGAATTCGGTTGCCGGGTAGCATAACGCTAGCAAGGCTGAGTACAAGCTTATGGCGACTTATCAGGCCAGGGCATGCTCGTTGACCCACGGGCGCACCCTCCTACACTTATCGGCCACGACACCAAAAGGAATAGCCCGATGAAAGCTGTGCTGTGCAAAGCCTTCGGCCCCGCCGAAACCCTGGTGCTGGAAGAGATCGCCGGCCCCGCGATCAAGAAGAACGAAATCCTGCTGGACGTGCACGCCGCGGGGGTGAATTTCCCGGACACCCTGATCATCGAGGGCAAGTACCAATTCAAACCGCCGTTTCCGTTTTCGCCGGGCGGTGAAGCGTCGGGCGTGGTCAGCGAAGTGGGGGAAAAGGTCAGCCATCTGAAAGTCGGTGATCGGGTCATGGCCCTCACCGGCTGGGGCAGTTTTGCCGAACAGGTCGCAGTGCCGGGTTACAACGTGCTGCCAATCCCGCCGAGCATGGACTTCAATACCGCCGCGGCCTTCAGCATGACCTACGGCACCTCGATGCACGCGCTCAAGCAACGGGCCAACCTGCAACCCGGCGAGACCCTGCTGGTACTCGGAGCCTCGGGCGGCGTGGGCCTGGCCGCCGTGGAAATCGGCAAGGCCATGGGCGCCCGTGTGATCGCAGCGGCGAGCAGCGCCGACAAACTCGCCGTGGCCAAGGCCGCTGGTGCTGACGATCTGATCAATTACAGCGAAGCCAGCCTCAAAGACGAGATCAAGCGCCTGACAGATGGCAACGGCGCCGATGTGATCTACGACCCGGTGGGCGGCGACCTGTTTGACCAGGCCATCCGTGCCATCGCCTGGAATGGCCGTTTGCTGGTGGTGGGCTTTGCCAGCGGACGCATTCCCGAGCTGCCGGTGAACCTCGCATTGCTCAAGGGCGCGGCGGTGGTTGGGGTGTTCTGGGGCTCGTTCGCCCAGCGTCAGCCTCAGGACAATGCAGCGAACTTCAACCAGCTGTTTGGCTGGTTTGCCGAAGGCAAATTGAAGCCGCTGGTGTCGCAGCTTTACCCGCTGGAGCAAGCCGCACAGGCCATCAACGACTTGGGGCAGCGCAAGGCAGTCGGCAAGGTCGTTGTGCAGGTGCGCTGACCTGAAATGCAATCAGATGTGCGGGCTTGCTCGCGAATACGCTACGTCAGCAGCACAAGTGCTGACTGAATCACCGCATTCGCGAGCAAGCCCGCGCACATTTGAGCTTCATGCCCCTGAAGAATCTATTCACGACCATCACTTACTCATCTGCGACATGTTCATTAAAGAACATGCAATTGCTCTTATTTCCTGTGTTTGACGCCAAGACACGATGCTATTTTCGGTAATGAAACTGTAACATTCGCATCCGCAGTCAAAACAAGAAATCTGGAGCTCTTGAATGTTTGCTTTCTTTCGTCCTGCCGCGCACCAGGCGCCCCTGCCTGAAGAAAAAATAGACAGTACCTACCGACGACTGCGCTGGCAGATCTTCGCCGGCATTTTCTTCGGTTACGCCGGTTACTACCTGCTGCGCAAGAACTTCTCCCTGGCCATGCCCTACCTGATCGACGAGGGCTACACCCGCGGTGAGCTGGGCCTGGCGATGTCCGCCATCGCCATTGCCTACGGGCTGTCCAAGTTCCTGATGGGCCTGGTCTCCGACCGTTCCAACCCACGCTACTTCCTGCCCTTCGGCCTGCTGGTGTCGGCAGGTGTGATGTTCATTTTCGGTTTCGCGCCTTGGGCCACGTCCAGCGTGACCATGATGTTCATTTTGCTGTTCATCAACGGTTGGGCCCAAGGCATGGGCTGGCCGCCGAGTGGACGCACCATGGTGCACTGGTGGTCGCAGAAGGAACGCGGCGGCGTGGTGTCGGTGTGGAACGTGGCGCATAACGTCGGCGGCGGCCTGATCGGCCCACTGTTCCTGTTGGGGATGGCGTGGTTCAACGACTGGCACGCAGCCTTCTACGTACCGGCCACCGTGGCCCTGTTGGTGGCGGCGTTTGCCTTCATCACCATGCGCGACACCCCGCAATCGGTGGGCCTGCCGCCGATCGAGCAGTACAAGAACGACTACCCCGAAGGGTACGACGCCAGCCACGAAGACGAATTCAGCGCCAAGGAAATCTTCGTCAAGTACGTGCTGCGCAACAAAATGCTGTGGTACATCGCCTTCGCCAACGTTTTTGTTTACCTGCTGCGCTACGGCGTACTGGACTGGGCACCGACCTACCTCAAGGAAGCCAAGCACTTCACGGTCGACAAGTCGTCCTGGGCGTACTTCTTCTATGAATGGGCGGGTATTCCGGGCACGCTGCTGTGCGGCTGGATGTCGGACAAGATCTTCCGTGGCAACCGTGGCCTGACCGGCATTGTGTTCATGGCGCTGGTGACTGTGGCCACCCTGGTGTACTGGCTCAACCCACCGGGCAACCCGATGGTCGACATGATTGCGCTGTTCTCCATCGGCTTCCTGATCTACGGCCCGGTGATGCTGATCGGTCTGCAGGCGCTGGAGTTGGCACCGAAGAAAGCCGCCGGCACTGCGGCGGGTTTCACCGGCTTGTTCGGGTACCTGGGTGGCTCGGTGGCCGCGAGTGCGGCCATGGGCTACACCGTGGACCATTTCGGCTGGGATGGCGGCTTTGTCCTGTTGGTCGGCGCGTGCCTGCTGGCGATCGCGTTCTTGATCCCAACGCTGTGGCACACCAATAGCGTCAGCTCGGCGCGTTAATCGCCTGAGCAACCCTTTGCACAACGCTTGAGCCGCGCCTCCAGATTCTTGTCTGGCATGGCGTGGCTGCGCAGGGCGTTCACGGTCTGCTCGACATAATCGCGAGTGGTACCGTAACGCCCGCAAGCGCTTTGCAGCACATGGTTGAGCACGATATCCGGCAAATTACCGGCGTAGCTGGGCAAGTGCCGTTCTAAAACAAACCCTAACGCCTGTACCTGACTGCCATCTTCAAGACGGCAACTGAGCCAGTGCGGACGGTATGAAGGGTAAGGCATCTCGCGCTGCCACAAGGCGTAAAGCGAAGCTTCCAGTTGGTCCTCCGGCAAGCGGTAGGCAAACCCACTGCAAGAACCACCGCGATCCAACCCGAACACCAGCCCCGGCAACTCCGGCGTGCCCCGATGCTCGTGAGACCACAGGTACAGGCCTCGATGATAACCATGCACCCGCGCCCGCACGCGCTCGGTCGATGAACATTCAGGGCGCCAGATCAACGAACCGTACGCAAATAGCCAGACCGGGCCACCCTTGTGCCGGCCCATGGTGGCCTGCATCGAGCTCATTAACTGTTCGTGAGTGAGTTGCGGCCCCAGATCGAGGCGCGGCGGGTAAGCCAATTGCAGAAGATCGGTTTCTATGGCGGTCATGGCGAAAAGCGCTGCGCTCCTGTGTGTTACCAGATGTAAGCAACTTTACCGTAATCGCAGCGCGGCGCTGCAACCGTATGGCGCAAAAAACCGCCTTCCGCGGCACTTATAGCCTAATGAGATTTTTCCTACAGAAGTAATACCTTAAATGCATAAGCATAGGCGGCCATGTTTCAGCGCAGGTTCAGGCCCCTCAGGCCATTACCCGCCAAACTGCACGGGTTTAGCGACCCACATTAGCCGCCCGTTCGAACGACTACCGAGGTCGATGCATGAAGTATCTTTTTTCCGGTTTGCTGCTATTGCTGCAGACCACTGCCGCCCTGGCTAACGACACGGCCCCTCAAGACGACAAAGGCTTCTGGTACGCACAAACCAGCCTCTACACCCGACATTTTTCACCAGACCCAAAGCACAACAATAATCAGGACCTGATCAATCTGGAGCGTAACGAAGCATCGGGGTTGGTGTATGGCGGGGCGACGTTTCGCAACTCCTTCAGCCAGCGCTCGTATTACGTCTACGCCGGCAAGCGCTATGACATCGCCGAGTCGCCGCTCTACGTGAAGGTAACCGCAGGCGCGCTGCAGGGCTATCGCGGCAAGTACCGCGATAAAATCCCGCTCAACCGCTTCGGCGTGGCTCCGGCGATCATCCCTTCCGTGGGCGTGAACTTCGGGCCCGTGGCCAGTGAGCTGGTGTTGCTGGGTTTCAATGCGGCGATGCTGACCGCAGGCGTGCGGTTCTAAGGGCGCGGCGCGTAGGCAAATACGTCGGCACGCATCTGGTGCGCATCCATGCCGGCGTCCACCAGCGCATCCAGCGTGCCGTAGATCATCGCGGGTGAGCCGCTGGCGTAGACGTGCACGGCCTTGAGGTCGGCAATGTCTTCACACACGGCTTCATGGAGCAGGCCGCAACGCCCGTTCCAACCGCACAGGTCGCTGACCACTTTGTGCAGGAACAGGTTGGGCAGTTGCTGCCACTGTTCCCAGTGCTCAATGGTGTAAAAGTCTTCCGGGCGGCGCACGCCCCAGTACAGGTGCACCGGGTGCTTGAACCCGGTAGCCCGGCAATGCTCGATCAGGCTGTGCATCTGCGCCATGCCGGTGCCGGCGGCGATCAACACCAAGGGCCCATCCGGCAATTCGGCCAGGTGGGTATCGCCAAAGGGCAGCTCGATGCGCGCCATCCGGGTGCGTTGCAGTTGCTCCAGCAGGTTGCGCGCGCTGTCCTCACGGACCAGCACGTGCAACTCCAGCTCGCGCCCGGCATGGGGCGCCGAGGCCAGGGAAAACGCCGATTTCTCGCCGTTTTCCCGTTCAATCATCAGGTATTGGCCTGCGTGGTAACGCACGGCCTTGCCGGCTGGGGCGCGCAGGCGTACGCGCCACACATCGCCACCCACCTCCACGCACTCGCTCAATTGGCACGACAACTTGCGCAACGGCAACTCTCCCGGCGCCAGCACGCCATCCCACAACACAACGCAATCTTCCAGCGGCTCGGCGATGCAGGTGTAGAACTCACCGTGATCACGCACCTCACCGGCTTGCTGCACACGTCCTTCCACCAGCAGCGCCGCACACACGTGGCACACGCCGTTGCGGCAGGCTTGAGGACATTCATAGCCCAGGCGGCGCGCACCTTCGAGGATTCGTTCGCCGGGGACCAGCTCCAGCACAGCGCCGGAAGGTTGCAGGGTTACACGCATCAATCTATTCCCAATTCTTTCCAGATCGCATCGACACGGGCTGTGACGGCTTCATCCTTGACGATCACCCGGCCCCACTCGCGGGTGGTTTCACCCGGCCATTTGTGGGTGGCGTCCAGGCCCATCTTCGAACCCAGGCCCGACACCGGCGACGCAAAGTCGAGGTAGTCGATCGGCGTGTTGTCGATCATCACCGTGTCGCGTTTGGGGTCCATGCGCGTGGTGATGGCCCAGATCACGTCGTTCCAGTCGCGGGCGTTAATGTCGTCATCCGTGACAATAACGAACTTGGTGTACATGAACTGTCGCAAAAACGACCACACACCCAGCATTACCCGCTTGGCGTGGCCGGGGTACGACTTCTTCATGGTCACGATAGCCATGCGGTACGAACAGCCTTCCGGCGGCAGGTAGAAGTCGGTAATTTCCGGGAATTGCTTCTGCAGGATCGGCACGAATACTTCGTTCAACGCCACCCCCAGGATAGCCGGCTCATCCGGCGGCCGCCCGGTATAGGTGCTGTGGTAGATCGGCTTGATGCGGTGCGTGATGCGCTCCACGGTGAACACCGGGAAGCTGTCGACTTCGTTGTAATAGCCGGTGTGATCACCATAAGGGCCTTCATCGGCCATCTCGCCCGGATGAATCACGCCTTCGAGGATGATTTCTGCAGTGGCCGGCACTTGCAGGTCGTTGCCACGGCACTTCACCAGCTCGGTACGGTTACCGCGCAACAGACCGGCGAAGGCGTATTCGGACAGGCTGTCCGGCACCGGGGTCACAGCCCCCAGAATGGTCGCCGGATCGGCGCCCAGGGCCACGGAAACCGGAAACGGTTTGCCAGGGTGCTTTTCGCACCACTCACGGAAGTCCAGAGCGCCGCCGCGATGGCTCAACCAGCGCATGATCACCTTGTTGCGACCGATCACTTGCTGACGGTAGATGCCGAGGTTCTGGCGGTCCTTGTTCGGGCCCTTGGTGACGGTCAGACCCCAGGTAATCAGCGGGCCGACGTCGCCAGGCCAGCAGGTCTGCACCGGCAGCATCGCCAGGTCGACGTCGTCGCCTTCGATGACCACTTCCTGGCACACCGCGTCTTTGACCACTTTGGGGGCCATGGCAATGATCTTGCGGAAGATCGGCAGCTTCGACCAGGCATCCTTCAAACCCTTGGGCGGCTCGGGTTCCTTGAGGAAAGCCAGCAGCTTGCCGATCTCGCGCAACTCGCTGACCGACTCGGCGCCCATGCCAAAGGCCACGCGCTCGGGGGTACCGAACAGGTTGCCGAGCACCGGAATGTCATAGCCGGTCGGGTTTTCGAACAGCAGCGCCGGGCCCTTGTTACGCAGGGTACGGTCGCAAATCTCAGTCATTTCCAGCACCGGGGAAATCGGCATCTGGATACGTTTCAACTCTCCGCGCTGCTCAAGTTGCTGCACGAAATCCCGAAGATCCTTGAATTTCATTAACCATGCCACCCGTAAAATAGGCGTACATCCTACCTGCTCTGAAGGCCGCTGGCAGCTTATCGCGGTGCATTTGGTCACGGAATGCGTTTAAAAAATGCGCAAAAAAAATGGCGCCCCTGGGGGCACCATTCTTTCGGACCAACAGCGGCGTGTTACTTGCGCTTCATCGACAGGAAGAACTCGTCGTTGGTCTTGGTGGTTTTCAGCTTGTCGATCAGGAACTCGATGGCAGCAACTTCGTCCATCGGGTGCAGCAGCTTGCGCAGGATCCACATGCGCTGCAGTTCGTCGTCGGCTGTCAGCAACTCTTCGCGGCGGGTGCCGGAACGGTTGATGTTGATCGCCGGGAACACGCGTTTTTCCGCGATACGACGGTCCAACGGCAGTTCCATGTTGCCGGTACCCTTGAACTCTTCGTAGATCACTTCGTCCATCTTCGAGCCGGTTTCAACCAGCGCGGTGGCGATAATGGTCAGCGAGCCGCCTTCTTCGATGTTCCGCGCAGCGCCGAAGAAACGTTTCGGTTTCTCCAGGGCGTGGGCATCGACACCACCGGTCAATACCTTGCCGGAGCTCGGGATCACGGTGTTGTAGGCACGGGCCAGACGAGTGATGGAGTCGAGCAGGATCACCACGTCCTTCTTGTGTTCGACCAGGCGCTTGGCCTTCTCGATCACCATTTCGGCAACCTGCACGTGGCGAGTTGGCGGCTCATCGAACGTCGAGGCAACCACTTCGCCGCGCACGGTGCGCTGCATTTCGGTTACTTCTTCCGGACGCTCATCGATCAACAATACGATCAAATGAACTTCAGGGTTATTGCGTGCGATGTTCGCTGCGATGTTCTGCAGCATGATGGTCTTGCCGGCTTTCGGCGGCGCAACGATCAAGCCACGCTGGCCTTTGCCGATCGGCGCGCACAGGTCGATGACACGACCGGTCAAGTCTTCGGTGGAACCGTTACCGGCTTCCATCTTCATGCGCACGGTCGGGAACAGCGGGGTCAGGTTCTCGAAGAGAATCTTGTTTTTCGCGTTTTCCGGACGATCGAAGTTGATCGTGTCGACCTTGAGCAGGGCGAAATAACGCTCGCCTTCCTTCGGAGGTCGGATCTTGCCAACGATGGTGTCACCGGTGCGCAAGTTGAAGCGACGGATCTGGCTCGGCGAGACGTAGATATCGTCTGGGCCTGCGAGATAGGAAGCGTCTGCGGAGCGGAGGAAGCCGAAGCCGTCCTGGAGAATCTCCAGCACGCCATCACCGGAGATTTCCTCGCCGCTTTTCGCGTGCTTTTTGAGCAGGGAGAAAATCACGTCCTGCTTGCGCGAACGGGCCATATTTTCTATGCCCATTTCTTCGGCCAATTGGAGCAGGTCGGTAATCGGCTTTTGCTTGAGTTCAGTCAGATTCATATAGGAATGACGTAATCATTTATGGAGGGGGGAAATTAAGCTTTTGGCTTAATGAGGCCGCGCCGCAGAGAAGGCGACAGGATCGCTTACTAATCGAAAAGGAGTGCGTCGGCGACGGCTTGCAGGGGGCAGTGGAGAAACCAGTGCGGGGCCGAATGTACCACCTGAGTTTCGGAGCGTCTAGCCCTGTTTCACGAAAAAGCCCCGCGATTTTGCGGGGCTTTTTTGGCGACGCTTAGATGTTGGCGTCGAGGAAAGCTTGCAGCTGGGACTTGGACAGCGCACCGACTTTAGTCGCTTCGACGTTGCCGTTCTTGAACAGCATCAACGTAGGAATACCACGCACGCCATGCTTGGCCGGAGTTTCCTGATTGTCGTCGATGTTCAGTTTGGCAATGGTCAACTTGCCTTCATAGGTGGTTGCAATGTCGTCCAGGACCGGAGCGATCATTTTGCAAGGGCCACACCATTCAGCCCAGTAGTCAACCAGCACCGGGCCGGCAGCCTTGAGTACTTCGGCCTCAAAGGTCGCGTCGGTGACGTGCTTGATAAGATCGTTGCTCATGGATGTCTCCGGATTGTAAGCAAAAAAAACGTTGCCCATCATAGCCGCCCTTCCCCCGTTCAGGAAGCCGCCTCTGATTGAGTCTTGCTATGGTGGTGCATGAGTTTGGATATGGCCCCACTCAGGGTGACACGGGCGTCACGAACGCGATGCCAGTACGCAACGCTGCATTACGTACATGTTCCTGCATGGTTTTCTGAGCGGCGGCACTGGCGCGCCGGGCCAGCGCCCGCAGAATTTTGCGATGTTCCTGCCAGGTTTCCATGGCTCGCTCCGGCCGGATGAACGGTAGTTTCTGGCTTTCCAGAAAGACCTCGGCACTGGCACTCAGGATGCTCACCATCGCTTGATTGCCACTGGCCATCAGGATGCGCCGGTGAAATTCGAAGTCCAGCCGGGCGGCCGCTTCGAAGTCGCCGGCCTTGAGCACCTTGCGCATCGCCTCGACGTTGTCTTCAAGGCTGTCCAGCGCATCAATCGTCAACGTCACCGCCGCCAACCCCGCCGCAAATCCTTCAAGCGCATAGCGCAATTGGAAGATATCCAACGGCGTGGCCTGCGCGGCGAAGGGCCAGGCAAACCCTGGCGGCTCTTGCGCCGCCTGCACAAACACTCCTTTGCCCGGCTGCACACTGACCACACCCAAGGCGCTCAACGACGATAACGCTTCGCGCAACGATGCCCGGCTCACGCCCAACTGAACCGCCAGGTCGCGCTGGGACGGCAAGGCGTCGCCCGGCCCGAAGCCCTGCTCCTTGATCAGTTTACGGATGGCCTGCAGGGCCGCTTCCGGTACCGCTTGGGCGATGGAATTCATAAAAACTCAAGTTTCCAGACAACTGAGCGGCTAGTTGTAAAGCTATTCAAGGCCGACGGCAAGCCACGCCCCAAAGGGGCTCGCCGGGTTTTAGCGGCGCTCGAAAAGGGTGCGAAAAACCCAAGCACTGTTCAGACCAGTAAGACCACTGCACCTCAACAAACTCCAGCGCTACGGACGATTTCGAGCATGCTGGCATGGGCTGTGCAATCACCTCCGGCAGTCGAACTCAGAAAATTCCTTCGCCCTTCGGAGAGTTGCCATGACCAAGCGCTACAGCGCCCTGCTCACTGCCCTGTTTGCCAGCCTGATGCTGAGCCAGGCACCCGCCCAGGCTAACGGTCTGGACGATATCGTCGCCCGTGGCACCCTCAAGGTCGCCGTGCCCCAGGACTTTCCACCATTCGGCTCGGTCGGCCCCGACATGAAGCCTCGCGGTCTGGACATCGACACCGCCAAGCTGCTGGCCGACCAACTCAAGGTCAAGCTGGAGCTCACGCCAGTCAACAGCACCAACCGCATTCCATTCCTCACCACCGGCAAGGTCGACCTGGTGATTTCCAGCCTGGGCAAAAATCCGGAGCGGGAAAAAGTCATCGACTTCTCCAAGGCCTACGCGCCGTTTTACCTCGCCGTGTTCGGCCCACCTGACGCCGCCATCAGCAGCACCGACGACCTCAAAGGCAAGACCATCAGCGTGACCCGCGGCGCCATTGAAGACATCGAGCTGACCGCTGTGGCGCCCAAGGAAGCCACGATCAAGCGCTTCGAAGACAACAACTCAACCATCGCCGCCTACCTGGCAGGCCAGGTCGACCTGATCGCCAGCGGCAACGTGGTGATGGTGGCGATCAGCGAACGCAACCCGAAACGCGTACCGGCGCTGAAAGTGAAACTCAAAGACTCGCCGGTGTACGTAGGCGTGAACAAAAACGAGCCGGCGTTGCTGGACAAGGTCAACCAGATCCTGGTCGCGGCCAAGGCCGATGGCAGCCTGGAAAAGAACGCGATGCATTGGCTCAAAGAGCCGCTGCCCGCCGACCTTTGATACGACGGAGCTGACTCATGGCGTATCAATTTGACTTTGTACCCGTGCTGGCCAATACCGACCTGCTGCTGCGCGGCGCGCTGTTCACCCTTGAGCTGACAGCCATCGGCGCGATCCTTGGGGTGGCGTTGGGTACCGTCGGGGCGGTGGTGCGCGCGTGGAAGATCCAGCCGTTCGCCTGGTTCTTCGGCGTGTATGTCGAGTTGATCCGCAACACGCCGTTCCTGGTGCAACTGTTTTTCATCTTCTTCGGCCTGCCGTCCCTGGGGCTGAAGATCACCGAGTGGCAGGCCGCCGTATTGGCGATGGTGATCAACCTGGGGGCCTACTCCACGGAGATTATCCGCGCCGGTATCCAGGCCATCCCACGCGGGCAACTGGAAGCCGCCGCCGCGCTGGCGATGACACGTTTCGAGGCGTTCCGCCAAGTGGTGCTGCTGCCGGCGCTGGGCAAGGTGTGGCCGGCTCTGAGCAGCCAGATCATCATCGTGATGCTCGGTTCGGCGGTGTGTTCGCAGATCGCCACGGAAGAGCTGAGCTTTGCCGCCAACTTCATTCAATCGCGTAATTTCCGTGCGTTTGAAACCTACGCCCTGACCACTCTGGTGTACCTGTGCATGGCGCTGATGATTCGCCAGTTGCTCAATTGGATCGGCCGGCGTTTTGTGATGAGGAACAGCCGATGAGTGATTTTTCGTTCTGGGACATCGTGCGCAACCTGCTGACAGGGCTGCAATGGACCTTGCTGTTGTCGCTGGTGGCCTTTATCGGCGGCGGTGTGATCGGCTTGCTGGTGATGACCCTGCGCATCAGCAAGAAAGCCTTCGCGCGCAATATTGCACGCACCTATATCGAGCTGTTCCAGGGCACGCCGCTGTTGATGCAGTTGTTTCTGGTGTTCTTCGGCGTCGCACTGCTGGGGGTAGACATTTCGCCCTGGCTGGCAGCGGCGATTGCCCTGACGTTGTTTACCAGCGCCTACCTCGCCGAAATCTGGCGTGGCTGCGTCGACTCCATCGCCCACGGGCAGTGGGAAGCGTCGGCCAGCCTGGCGCTGAACCCACTGGAGCAACTGCGCTATGTGATCCTGCCACAGGCCCTGCGGATTGCCGTCGCGCCAACGGTGGGGTTCTCGGTGCAAGTGGTCAAAGGCACCGCGGTGACCTCAATCATCGGTTTCACCGAACTGACCAAGACCGGCGGCATGCTCGCCAATGCGACCTTCGAGCCCTTTATGGTCTACGGCCTGGTGGCCCTCGGTTACTTCCTGCTCTGCTACCCCTTGTCCCTCAGTGCGCGCTACCTGGAAAGGAGACTGCATGCCTCTGCTTAGAATTTCCGCCCTGCATAAGTATTACGGCGATCACCACGTGCTCAAGGGCATCGACCTCACCGTAGAAGAAGGCCAGGTGGTGGCGATCATCGGCCGCAGCGGCTCGGGTAAATCCACCCTGCTGCGAACGCTCAATGGCCTGGAATCGATCAACGATGGCGTGATCGAAGTCGACGGCGAATACCTCGACGCCGCTCGCGCCGATCTGCGCAGCCTGCGGCAGAAAGTCGGCATGGTGTTCCAGCAATTCAACCTGTTCCCGCACCTGACCGTGGGCGAAAACGTCATGCTCGCGCCGCAGGTGGTGCAGAAGGTGCCTAAGGCGAAGGCTGCGCAACTGGCAAGACAAATGCTGGAGCGCGTGGGGCTGGGGGAAAAATTCGACGCATTCCCGGATAGGTTGTCCGGCGGCCAGCAGCAACGCGTCGCCATTGCCCGGGCCCTGGCGATGTCGCCTAAAGTGCTGCTGTGCGATGAAATCACCTCGGCCCTGGACCCGGAACTGGTCAATGAAGTGCTCAGCGTGGTGCGCCAACTGGCCAAAGACGGCATGACTCTGATCATGGTGACCCACGAAATGCGCTTTGCCCGGGAGGTCGGCGACAAGCTGGTGTTCATGCACCAGGGTAAGGTGCATGAGGTGGGCGATCCCAAGGTGCTGTTCGCCAACCCTCAAACCCCGGAGCTGGCCAACTTCATTGGTTCAGTGGAACAGCCGAACTGACCCACTCGAAACTGCCCTGCCCCTCCAGCAACGTCAGGCTGCGTACCTGCAAGGCGCTGAAGGGCAGTTCAGCGTCGATGTCGACCTGAGCCGACAATCGTCGGCCCGACACCTGCGCCAGTAAGACTTTGCCTGGCAACAACTGCCCACTGGTCGCCTCACCTGGCGCGTGCGCTACAGCCCATTGCACCGCACGTCCATCCACCAGGGCATGTCTGAGACGCACACGAAAACGCCCCTCACGCCCAAAACGAAAACTCTGTCCATCGGCTGGCGTCCCGTTAAAGCGCACCCCTATTGCCGAGGGCTGCGCGCACTGGATATTCAAGTGCAACGTTCGCGTGCCGGGCGCAACCGTGGATCGTTCATCGGCGTGCTCCGGGCGAATGATGCCGTACTCGACCTGAGGCTGGCTGATCGACAACCGGCAGTTGTCAGCCCTTGCTTCATGCCCCGTCACGCCGAGCCAAAGCAACAGGCCAAGGTAGATTGGCTTAGAGGGCACGGCACACCGCCGATGTCGTTTCATAGAGGTTGTCATTGTCCGGCTCGGTTTGGGGTTCAAGACGCAAAAGGCAGGTGGATGTATCCGGCAACGTCACCCGCAGGTTTTGTGGCCCCTGCACGTCACTGAGGTAGATCATCCCATCGCCCACGACACTGGTCAGGAAGCGTTTGTCTTCGCCGAATACGGGGGCGCCCTGGGTCAACGGTTTGCCTGTCGCGTCACTGGCCTGCAGCAGCACGCGGCGCACCTTCAACACCTCGAAGTTCACCGCACTAAAGGAACCACGGCCGGCCGTGAGCACCTGGGTGCCGTTTTTCAGATCGACACGCTTGGGCAGCGAGCGCGTCTGCACCTCAACCCGGCCAGGGGTGTAGGCCGGTAGTCCCGCGATCACGGCATGTCCTCGGAAGTCGGTCCACACCGGCCCCTGGGGTGTATCGATCCTGGCCGATCCGATATCGCCCACCGACACAATGCCGAAGGTGTCCTGCACGGCGTAGGGCGAGAAGGTCACGCCCCCTCCATGGGCGACCACGCCCCCACGCAATTGCCCGGAGTAACTGGAGTTCTGCGCATCTCGACTGACACCCAGACCGACCTGGGCGTAGCGCGGCGTCACGTTTAACTGGCCACGGATAGATTGCTCACGGGCAGTGATATCCCGCTCGGCACCCACCTCGTAGTTCACAGACTCATTGACCCGCTCGCTGAACGCCGCTCCAGCATTGAGTTGGCGTCCTCGACGGCTGAGGTAACTGTTCATGCGACGATCGCCTCCCAGGGGCACGCTGACCTGCAAGCGCAGGGAAAGCTCGCTGTCCAACGTAGCGTCGCGCCGACTGCCCAAACGCATCGGGCCCTGGCGCGCACGTTTACCACCCACCTGTGAGTCCGCGATCAGCGCCACATCCACGCCATGCAACGTCTTGTTCCATGAAGCAAAAACATGCTCCACCGAGTGCCCATCAAATTGAGCGCTACGGCTGTAACCTAAAGAAAAGCCCCCCAGTGAGGGGTCAACCCACGTCATGCCAGCCGTGTACTGGTTTTTGAAGCGAGAATCCAGGTTATCGGCCGTGGATGACCTTCCTGCCTCAAGCACCTCGCGGTAACCCCGGCTCTGGGTGGTGGCACTCAGGTTGACGTCAATGCCGGCATAGACCGGGCTGCTCACCGACAACGTGCTGCGCGTGCCGGACACCGCATTACGGCTATCGCGGGAGATGTTATGTCGAGCCCCCACGGACACCCGCTCAAAGACCACACTGTCCAGGCTGGCACCGGCAGCTCCATACGCCTCGCCGCGCAGCAGCCCCACCCCAACGGATGACTGGCGCCCCACACCCCAAGTAGCACTGCCCATGGCGATCACCGGTGCCGATTGTTCATCGAATGACGTTTCGCGCAGCTTGCCCACCGATGCGTAAAAGCCCGGCGTTACCGGCGCCGCCCCATGGAACGAGGCCGCCGGTACAACAAAGCTGCGCCTGGCACCGCGCACGTCGATCACACTCACCTGCAGGTCACTGGTGCCATTGAGCAACGGCAAACCGGTCAACCTGAACGGTCCTTCGGGAACCAATGTGCTGTGAATCAAGACGCCGGATTGGCGTACCTCGATGCGCGACTGGCTCGGGGCCACCCCTTCGACCACTACATTGTTGCTGCCGGCCGGGGCGCGCGACACGCCGTCGGGAGAAAGCTGGACACCCGCGAACTGCACGCCACCGAACAACGGGTTATTGCTGGACAACTGCCCCGCCTGGAACGTTGACTGCAACGCGGCGATGTCCCTCTGGGCATAGGCATACAGGTGTTCGGTACGTGTCTCACCGTTGTCGGACACATACAACTGGCGGCTGCGCACTATCCAGTCCCCCAGGTTGAATCCCGCCTCGGTATAAGCCGACAGGAACCGGCTGGAGCCACTTTGCGAATGGCTGTCAAAACCCAACACGTCATAGTTGAACAGCGCAGCCGAGCCTCCCCTGGCAAAGCTGCCCCCGTCCCATTCGGGCTCGCGCAAGGACTGGGTGGGCACCACCAGCGTCACTTCGTCGGAGCCAGGACGCAATCGCACCATCGTCGTGGGGAAGGCTCCCAGGAAGTCATGACAGGCCTGGCCCGGCGTCGCACCTTCAGTGAGCCGCCCGGCGGGCTTCACCAGCCCGGCTTTGGCAAGCAGTCCCGGGGTAAAGCACAACTGGCCGTTAGAGTCGAACCGCGCATCCACCAATCCCAGCGGGTTGCCATTGACCCGCAGCCCCACCACCTGGACACCTTCGCGAAAACGCGCAGCACTGCGAAAGTAGTCGGCGACCTTCGGGTCAATGCCATGGGTTGTCAGGGCCGCCACGTCAAACCCTTCGCCCAGCTCCAGCGCAGGCACGGGCCCTGGCAACCCGCACAACGTCGCAAGCCCGACTAACAGCGTAGGTCGGCACGTTGATGAATTGCGCGGGGATGGCTGTCGGGTTCTCTGCATGAACCGCTTACCCCTCACTGGCTTCAACCGAGGCACGGAAGATGTCGGTCGAAAATCCGTAAACCGTCGCCGGTTGTATCTCGACTGCAGACACCCCCTCCAAGCGGCCTTCGACCATTGCCGTCAGGGTTTCCCCCGGTAATAGATAGGTACGCGGCAACAAGGCCACGCCCTGTGTGGGAAGCAACTGCACCTCGGAGGCCAGGCGGACCACATACGCGCTGTCGTTATGTACGCTCAGACGGTCACCGTTGCGTGCCCATTTGAGCAATTCCCATGGCGAGTTATGCCGAGGTAAGCCTTTGGGGTGCAGGATCAACGGCAGGTTTTGCCGCAGCGTGATACCAATGGTCGCACCGTCCGCGGCACGGGCCTGAGGGATTCCCTCAAAGGAAACACGCTTCAATCGCTGGGTTTTGAGTGGCGCCTTCAAAGTGCTGATGAACCGGACCAGCTGGACGTCGCCCGCCTCTACACGGCTGATGGGCGGTGTGACAATAAGCAGCGGCTCGGTATCTTCAGGCACGTCCTCTACTACAGAGTAAAGAAGCGCCGGCCCCGAATCGGTATTTTCTACATTAATGGTGGCCTCGCCCTGTTCCTCATAAAGAATAACCAGCGTGGTGTCCGGACGCATACCGTCCGCCACTGCCACAGTTGAAAAACAGAGACACATACTTGCACTTGATAACAGCGCCTTACTTATCTTTAAAAAAGCACGCACTTCGTTTCCCCGCTCGTATAAAACCGACCACACACGCTCAAACACCCACGTAAAAACAGCCGACAAGAAGTGAAGGGTTTCGTTATCGGCTGTGTTCCGTGGTTTATAGGTAACTCAATACCAACGTGGCGCGCCCATCCATGGCGATGTCGCGGCTCAAGTCCAGATCCTGCGCTTTGTTGATCACGGCTTTCACGGCGATGGTGCCCGTCATCTGGCTGATCGATGCAGGCGAAAAAGACGAGCCGGAACGCCAGGAATATTGGCTCGGTGTCTGCGCGACTTTTCCATCGCTGCTCTGCCAGGTACCCGCACCCACTCGTGTGATGGGATGAAGCACCGTCCCCACAGACCGCAGGTCCCTGAGGGTCACCGAGTAACCACCGGTTCGCTTGGTACCCACGCTGCCCAGCCCGTAGTTCTGCGCTTCGGTATAGCCTGCACCGAGAATGCCGTACACCTTGCTGCCGGACTGCAGGTCGCTGAAACTCAGGCCGAACTTGGCGGGGGTGTTGCCGCAATTGATCGCCACTGAGGTGACGCGCTCCTCGCGCGGATTGAATGCGGTTTGCGACAGCTCGGAGGACCGTATGACGCCGTAATCGATAATGCCGCTGCCGGTCAGGCTGAGGTTGCAGGACGCGGGCGTGATCGTCCCTCTCACCACCAATTGGGCACTGGTGGAGGCCTGGGCACTCACCACTGCAGCCAGGCACACAACTCCGAGAGTCAACCCTACAATTTTTTTCATATTTGACCTGTGACTGAAAGTTATCCGGCGTATTTATTTTTACCTTGGCGTGACACGCCATAAATAAGTACCACCACGGCAGAATTGCCGGATCACAGTCTGACGTTTCACGAGCCCATTAAAAAATAAGACAACCTTTCAATGCATGTGAGAGCCATTAGAAACAAACGTCGGCCAAACTTATTAACCCAGTAGTCCCAAACACAAAAACAACTAAACCATAAACCCCAAGCCTGTGGGGATAATCTTAGCGAGCCTTAAAACTGCAATAAGTTAAACTTTCCTACTCATACCTGTACGGACTCAACGGTGTCCCGAAAAGACAACCTACAGTTTCCGCAATAACGCCCTACAGCCAGGCTCAGAAAAATTCCCGTAGCGCTACGCGTTGGCGTCAGCGGTCGATCGTGGCACGATGGTCAGGTTATCGACCGAGACCCCCAAACCATGCCGCAAACCCAAGCCAAGAATCTGTCCCTGATCGCCGCCATAGACCTGGGCTCCAACAGCTTTCACATGGTCGTGGCCAAGGCCCAGAACGGTGAGATCCGCATCCTTGAGCGGCTCGGCGAGAAAGTGCAGTTGGCAGCCGGGATAGACGACGCGCGCCAGCTCAATGAAGAGTCCATGCAGCGCGGGCTCGATTGCCTTAAACGTTTTGCCCAACTGATCAATGGCATGCCACTGGGTGCCGTGCGGATTGTGGGCACCAACGCCTTGCGCGAGGCGCGTAACCGCGGCGAATTCATCCGCCGCGCCGAGGAGATCCTCGGGCACCCGGTAGAAGTCATCTCCGGCCGTGAAGAAGCGCGCCTGATCTATCTGGGCGTGTCCCATACCCTGGCCGATACCCCCGGTAAACGCCTGGTGGCGGACATCGGCGGCGGCAGCACCGAGTTCATCATCGGCCAACGCTTCGAACCGTTGCTGCGTGAAAGCCTGCAGATGGGCTGCGTCAGTTATACCCAGCGTTACTTCAAGGACGGCAAGATCACCCCGGCCCGCTACGCCCAGGCCTACACAGCGGCGCGCCTGGAAATCATGAGCATCGAGCACGCCCTGCACCGCCTGACCTGGGATGAAGCCATCGGCTCGTCCGGTACCATCCGCGCCATCGGCCTGGCCCTCAAGGCGGGCGGCCACGGTACCGGGGAAGTCAATGCCGAAGGCCTGGCGTGGCTCAAGCGCAAGTTGTTCAAGCTGGGCGATGCCGAGAAAATCGACTTCGATGGCATCAAACCCGACCGTCGCACCATTTTCCCGGCGGGCCTGGCGATTCTGGAGGCGATCTTCGACGCCTTGGAACTCAAACGCATGGACCACTGCGATGGCGCGCTGCGTGAAGGTGTGCTCTACGACCTGCTGGGCCGTCATCACCATGAAGACGTGCGCGAACGCACCCTCACCTCGTTGATGGAGCGTTATCACGTCGACCTGGAGCAAGCGGCGCGCGTAGAGCGCAAAGCCCTGCATGCCTTCGACCAAGTGGCCGAAGACTGGGACCTGCAAGACGGTGTATGGCGTGAGCTGCTGGGCTGGGCCGCGAAGGTGCATGAAGTGGGTCTGGATATTGCCCACTACCATTACCATAAGCACGGCGCCTACCTGATCGAGCACTCCGACCTGGCCGGTTTCTCCCGGGAGGACCAGCAGATGCTCGCGCTGCTCGTGCGCGGCCATCGGCGCAATATCCCCAAGGACAAATTCGCTGAATTCGGCGATGACGGCATCAAGCTGATCCGCCTGTGCGCCCTGCTGCGCTTTGCGATCCTGTTCCACCATATTCGTGGTACCCAGGAAATGCCCCAGGTCAAACTGCGCGCCGATGGCGACAGCCTGGAAGTGATGTTCCCCAAAGGCTGGCTGGATGAAAACCAGCTGACCCAGGCGGATTTCGGCCAGGAAGCGGAGTGGCTGACACGGGTGGGGTTCACACTGAACGTGCGCTAAAAAACCAGGACGTGCGGGCGGGCGTGTTGTGGTGAGGGCGGGCCGCTGCGCAGCCCGGCGCGGGCAAGCCCGCACACCACAACGGCTTCACTCACCATCGGGGTGCACGGGCACGCCACACAGACAAGCCGGCCAAAACATTGGAGCCCGCTTCAGTTCACCGACAGAATCGGGCTACCCAGCTTCTCCAGCAACGTCGCTTGGGCGCTGCGTGGGTTTTGGTTGCCGGTCGGCGTATTGCGCACGTAACGGCCGTCCGACTGCAGACTCCAGCTGTGGGTGTTATCGGTGAGATAACTTTCCAGCTCTTTCTTGACCCGCATGATCAGCTTCTTGCCCTCGACCGGGAAGCACGTCTCCACGCGTTTATCGAGGTTTCGCTCCATCCAGTCGGCACTGGAGAGGAACATCTGCTCTTCGCCGCCGTTGAGGAAGTAGAACACCCGCGTGTGCTCCAGGAAGCGGCCAATGATCGAGCGCACGTGGATATTGTGCGACACGCCGACGATGCCAGGGCGCAGGCAGCACATGCCCCGCACCACCAGATCGATACGCACACCGGACTGACTGGCCTTATACAGCGCGCGGATGATCTTCGGATCGGTCAACGAGTTGAACTTGGCAATGATGTGCGCCGGTTTGCCGTCCAGGGCGAACTGCGTCTCGCGGGCAATCATGTCGAGCATGCCCTTCTTGAGGGTGAACGGTGCGTGCAGCAGCTTCTTCATGCGCAACGTCTTGCCCATGCCGATCAACTGGCTGAACAGCTTGCCAACGTCTTCACACAAGGCGTCGTCCGAGGTCAGCAGGCTGTAGTCGGTGTAGAGCTTGGCGTTGCCGGCGTGGTAGTTACCGGTGCCCAAGTGGGCGTAGCGCACGATCTCACCGGCTTCGCGGCGCAGAATAAGCATCATCTTGGCGTGGGTCTTGAAGCCGACCACGCCGTAGATCACCACCGCACCGGCCGCTTGCAGGCGGCTGGCCAGTTGCAGGTTGGATTCTTCGTCGAACCGCGCACGCAACTCGATCACCGCGGTGACTTCCTTGCCGTTGCGCGCGGCGTCCACCAGGGCGTCAACGATTTCCGAGTTGGCACCGGAGCGGTACAGGGTCTGGCGTACGGCCAACACATGCGGGTCTTTGGCGGCCTGGCGCAGCAGGTCAACCACCGGGGTGAAGGACTCGAACGGGTGCAACAACAGGATGTCCTGCTTGCTGACCACGCTGAAAATGTTCTCGCTGTTTTGCAGCAGTTTCGGAATCTGCGGGGTGAACGGCTTGTATTGCAGCTCCGGATGGCTGTCCAGGCCAGTGATGCTGAACAGGCGCGTCAGGTTTACCGGACCGTTGACCTGATACAGCTCGGTCTCGCCCAGATTGAACTGCTTGAGCAGATAGTCCGACAGATGCTTCGGACAGGTGTCGGCCACTTCCAGTCGCACCGCATCACCGTAGCGCCGCGAGAACAGCTCACCGCGCAGGGCACGCGCCAAGTCTTCGACATCTTCGGAATCCAGCGCCAGGTCGGCGTTTCGGGTCAGGCGGAACTGGTAGCAGCCCTTGACCTTCATGCCTTGGAACAGGTCATCGGCATGGGCGTGGATCATCGACGACAGGAACACATAATTGTCGCCAGCGCCTCCCACCTCTTCCGGTACCTTGATGATCCGTGGCAACAGGCGCGGCGCAGGGATGATCGCCAGGCCCGAATCGCGACCGAAGGCGTCAATGCCCTCAAGCTCAACGATGAAGTTAAGGCTTTTGTTCACCAGCAACGGAAACGGGTGCGTCGGGTCAAGGCCGATCGGCGTGATGATCGGCGCGATCTCGTCACGGAAGTAACGGCGCACCCAGGTCTTGATCTTGGTGGTCCAATGACGGCGACGGATGAAGCGGACCTGATGTTTTTCCAGTTCCGGCAGCAGGATGTCGTTGAGAATCGCGTATTGGCGATCAACGTGACCGTGCACCAGCTCACTGATTCGCGCCAGGGCCTGGTGCGGCTGCAGGCCGTCGGCGCCGGCCTGTTCACGGGCGAAGGTAATCTGCTTCTTGAGGCCGGCCACGCGGATCTCGAAGAATTCGTCCAGGTTGCTGGAGAAGATCAGCAGGAACTTCAGGCGTTCGAGCAGCGGATAGGACTCATCCAGCGCCTGCTCCAGCACGCGAATGTTGAATTGCAGTTGGGACAGCTCGCGGTGGATGTACAGGCTGCTGTCATCCAGGTTGGTAATCACCGCGACGGGGGCCGGCGCAGGCGCTTCGGCCACCACCACAGGCGGAGCCGGCTCAAGCTCCGGCGGGGTCTCGGCGACTTGTTCAACCACCGGATGAGCGTCTTTTACTGCCACTTCGGAGAGTCCTTCGGTATTCATCGAGTGTTCCTGTGAGGGCTATTGTTGCTCTCTAAGCAATTGGGCGGCGCGGGCGGCAAAATAAGTCAGAATGCCATCAGCCCCCGCACGTTTAAAGGCCGTCAGGGATTCCAGAATCACCCCTTCACTCAACCATCCATTCTGTATTGCAGCCATGTGCATGGCGTATTCGCCGCTGACCTGATAGACAAAGGTCGGCACCTTGAATTCATCTTTGACCCGCCACAGGATGTCCAGGTACGGCATCCCCGGCTTGACCATGACCATGTCAGCGCCTTCGGCCAGGTCGGCTGCCACTTCGTGCAGGGCTTCCTGGCTGTTGGCCGGGTCCATCTGGTACGAGGCCTTGTTGGCCTTGCCCAGGTTCAGGGCCGAGCCCACCGCATCACGGAACGGGCCGTAATAGGCGCTGGCGTACTTGGCCGAATAGGCCATGATCCGCACATTGACGTGGCCGGCCACTTCCAGGGCTTCGCGAATCGCCTGGATGCGGCCGTCCATCATGTCCGACGGTGCCACCACCTGGGCGCCCGCAGCGGCGTGGGACAAGGCCTGTTTGACCAGTGCGTCGACGGTGATGTCGTTCTGAACATAGCCGTCGTCGTCGAGGATGCCATCCTGGCCGTGGGTGGTGAACGGGTCCAGCGCCACGTCGGTGATCACCCCAAGCTCCGGGAAACGCTCGCGCAGCGCGCGGGTGGCGCGCTGGGCAATGCCTTGCGGGTTCCACGCTTCGGCCGCATCCAGGGACTTGAGTTCAGACGGCGTGACCGGGAACAGGGCCAGCGCTGGAATCCCCAGTTCGACCCAGCCCGCCGCTTCTTCAAGCAGCAAATCAATGGTCAAACGCTCGACCCCCGGCATTGACGCAACCGCTTCACGCCGATTTTCACCGTCCAGCACGAATACCGGCAGGATCAGATCGTTCGTCGTCAGTACGTTTTCACGAACCAGACGGCGAGAAAAATCATCACGGCGGTTGCGACGCAGACGGGTGGCGGGAAACAGGCGATTGGCTGGGGTAAAGCTCACGACAGACTCCTGAGCCCGGGTTTACGGGCGAGCGTTGCAGTTATAAGCGGTCATTATGACGAAAGAATGACAGTTGTGTTTATCGATGCGACCTGTAGTGGCATTCGTCGTTTCTGTAGGAAATGTTCACTTCGTGACACATCTCGATACTTTCATGAATGTTCACGAAGGCGTAGGCTGCGCGTTCATTTCGCCAGCACCCAGACCATGCTTCAACAATTTCTGCATGACTTCGGCTACTTTGCCCTCTTCCTGGGCACCTTCTTCGAAGGCGAAACCATCTTGGTTCTCGCAGGCTTCTTGGCGTTCCGTGGTTACATGGATATCAACCTGGTGGTGGTCGTTGCCTTCTTCGGCAGCTACGCCGGCGACCAGCTTTGGTACTACATGGGGCGCAAGCACGGGCGCAAGCTATTGGCGCGCAAACCGCGCTGGCAGTTGATGGGCGACAAGGCCCTGGAACATATCCGCAAACACCCGGATATCTGGGTGCTGAGCTTCCGCTTCGTCTATGGACTGCGCACCGTGATGCCGGTGGCGATCGGCCTGTCCGGCTATCCGCCGATGCGCTACCTGATTCTCAACGGTATCGGCGCCGCGGTCTGGGCGGCGGCACTGGGCGCTGCGGCCTACCATTTCGGCGCCGTGCTGGAAGGCATGCTTGGCAGCGTCAAGAAGTACGAACTGTGGGTGCTGGGCGCGTTGCTGCTGCTGGGCTTCGGCCTGTGGCTGCGCCGCCGCTTCAAGAATGCGCGTATCGCACGCCAGGCCTGTGCCGATGCCAAGGCCCAGCTCGCGGCCGAGCAGGCCGCGGTCCAAGCGCCTAAGACACCCGTCGAGTAAACCGGCTTCTACAGCTGTAGAGGCCGATCAGGCTGAGCAGGCTGTAACTCAGCAGGGCCAGCCAGCCCACATGGCTGGCCGGCCACAGCCCAACCAGCGGCGCCAGCCACACCAGCGGCACATTCAGCGCCATGCGTGTCAGCTCGGCTTTCAGCGCCCATGGCCGGTTCTCCAGGGCCACGCCCAAGGTAAACAACCCCAGCGCCATCACGCTCCAGCCCACCACCAGCGCTGCGGTGGGCAACCCCTCGCCAGCATTCATCAAATAACTGCCAAACCCCACATACACGGCAAACTGCAGCGCGATATACACCTGTTGGCGCGCCTCCAGCGGCACGTCAAATTTGCGGAACTGGCTCAAGTCCGGCTTGGCCTGCGGGTACCGTTCCCTCACGTCCGCCGGGCGCCAGCCGGTACGCATGAACCAGATGCGCAACTTGTCCCACCAGCGTTCGGTGCGCCGCGCATCACTCCACAGCTGCGCATAAAACTGCAGGTTGGCCCACAGCGGGTTCCAACTGGCCAACGGGGTGGTTACCCCGAAAATCACCGGTTCGTTGTCGTCTTCTTCCTGGAAGGTTGCGAACAGCCGATCCCAAAGAATGAACACCCCGCCGTAGTTGCGATCCATGTAAAGAGCGTTCTGTGCATGGTGGGCCCGATGATTGGACGGCGTAACGAAGAACCACTCGAACCAGCCGAGCTTGGGCACGTGGCGGGTATGTACCCAGAATTGATAGAGCAGGTTGAGCGAGGCCACGCTGATAAACACCACCAGCGGTACGCCGAGCACGGCCAGGGGCAGGTAGAAGATCCAGCTCAGCAAAAAGCCGGTGCTGGTCTGGCGCAGGGCAGTGCTGAGGTTGTAGTCCTCGCTCTGGTGATGCACCGAATGCGCGGCCCACAGGATATTGCGCTCGTGGCCCATTCGATGCAGCCAGTAGTAGCAGAAGTCGTAGAGCACGAAGGCGAGCACCCAGGTCCAGACACTCCGGGCAGGCAGTTCGATGACGGCCAGGTGTTTGAGGGCGAATGCGTAGGTCAGCAGCCCCACACCCTTGGTCAACAACCCAGTGGTGGTGGACAGCACGCCGGTGCTGAGGCTGTTGATGGCATCCGCGACCCGGTAGTTACGCTGCCCGCGCCAACGATCGGCGAGCAGTTCCACCACGATCAGGGCGATGAAAAACGGTACCGCATAAGGCACGAAGTCCATGGGCTGGTCCGGTCTGTTTTTGTGACATCAAGAGTAGGTGCAGCGGTAGGAGATCCCATTGGCAACAGGTTACAAATTAGTAGACATTTAACGCCAAGACTTCAGGAGAAATGCCCATGAGCAAAAAGATTGCAGTGATCCTTTCCGGCTGCGGCGTGTACGACGGCTCAGAAATCCACGAAAGCGTGATCACCCTGCTGCGCCTGGATCAACGCGGCGCCCAGGTCCAATGCTTTGCCCCCGACATTGCGCAGTTGCACGTGACCAACCACCTGACCGGCGAAGAGATGCCCGAGTCGCGCAACGTGCTGGTGGAATCGGCGCGCATTGCCCGTGGCGAGGTGAAAGACATCGCCCGGGCCAATGCAGAAGACTTTGACGCCCTGATCGTGCCTGGTGGATTTGGCGCGGCCAAGAACCTGTCGAACTTTACCGTGCAAGGCGCCGGTTGCAGCGTCAACCCGCAGGTATTGGCGCTGGCCGAGGCCTTTGCCGAAGCGGGCAAGCCGGTGGGGCTGATCTGCATTTCACCGGTCCTGGCCGCGAAGATCTATGGTCCGGGCGTGACCTGCACTATCGGCAACGATGCCGAAACTACCGCCGCATTGGACAAGATGGGCGCCAATCACCAGGAAGCCACGGTTGAGGACATCGTCGAAGATACGGCGCGCAAATTGGTCAGCACGCCGGCCTACATGCTCGGCAAGAACATCAGCGAAGTTGCATCCGGGATCAACAAGCTGGTGGATCGAGTGTTGGAACTGACCCACGAAAATGACTGATCAACGGACAGAGCAATAAATTGTGGTGCGCGAGGCGAGCTCGCTCACCACGGGGCTCAGGCCGGGCGCATCAACTGGGTGAGAATGCGGTCCAGCGCGTTGGCAAATGCCTGTTTGTCCTTCTCCCCATGGGGCGGTGGACCACCGCCCATCTGGCCCTGTTCGCGCAGGTCGGTAAACAGGTTACGCACCGCCAGACGCTCACTCATATTTGCGGGGCTGAATTCCTTGCCGCGAGGATCGAGGGCGGTAACGCCCTTCTTCACCAAGCGGTCGGCCAAGGGCACGTCGCTGCAAATCACCAGCTCGCCAGGAACCGCGTGCTCCACCAGGTAATCATCCGCGGCATCCGGCCCGCTGGGCACCACAATCAGCTTCACACAGGTAAAGCTCGGCTTGATCTGGCTTTGCCCGGCCACCAGCACCACCTCGAATTGGCGCTTGAGGGCAAACTTCACCACCTGATCCTTGGCCGCCCGCGGGCAGGCGTCGGCATCGATCCATACCCGCATGGTCATGCCGCCACGCGCCGCTTTTCGGCCAGGCGACTGCGACCGTACAGCACCACAATCGCCAGGATCGCCACGGCCTGGGCGCTCAACGAATAGGCGTCGGCGTGGATGCCCAGCCAGTCAAAGTCAAAGAACGCCACCGGTCGTGTGCCGAAGATGCCCGCTTCCTGCAACGCCTTGACGCCATGCCCGGCGAACACTACCGACAGAGCGCACAACAAGGCCGCGTTGATGCCAAAGAACAACGCCAGCGGCAGCTTCGCCGAGCCCCGCAAAATCACCCAGGCCAGGCCCACCAGCAGCACCAGTGCGGTGGCGCCACCGGCCAGCACCGCGTTGTGCCCGGCGGGGCCGGCCTGCAGCCACAGGGTTTCGTAGAACAGGATCACTTCGAACAGCTCGCGGTACACCGAGAAAAACGCCAGCATCGCGAACCCGAACCGCCCGCCGCCGCCCACAAGGCTGCTCTTGATGTAGTCCTGCCAAGCCGCGGCATGGCGGCGGTCGTGCATCCACACCCCCAGCCACAGCACCATCACGCTGGCGAACAGCGCGGTGCAGCCTTCAAGCAATTCGCGCTGGGCGCCGCTCACGTCAATCACGTATGCCGCCAACGCCCAGGTGGCCAAACCGGCCAACAGCGCCAGGCCCCATCCTACGTTGACGCTGCGCACCGCCGACTGCTGGCCGGTGTTACGCAGGAAGGCGAGGATCGCCGCCAGCACCAGAATCGCTTCCAGGCCCTCACGCAGCAGGATCAGCAGGCCCGAGATGTAGCTCAGCGACCAGCTCAAGCCGTCGCTGCCCAGCAAGCCGGCGGATTCTTTGAGTTTGCCCTTGGCCACGTCCAGGCGTTGTTGCACCTGCTCGATTGGCAAACCGTCCTGCAATGACTGCCGGTAGGCCATCAGGGCCTTTTCGGTGTCTTTGCGCACGTTGGCGTCGACGTTATCCAGCGAACTTTCCACCAGCTCGAAGCCTTCCAGATAAGCCGCCACGGACAGGTCGTAGGCTTGTTCGTGTTCACCGTTACGGAACGCGGCGAGGCTCTTGTCCAACGTCGTCGCGGTGTAGTCGAGCAACTGCGCAGGGCCACGCTTGACCTGCGGCGGTTGCGCACGCTGGGCGCGGAAGGTTGCCGCGGCGGCGGGGCCTTCTGCGGCCAGCACTTCATTTGGGGTTTGGCGGGCCAGGTCGGCAAGGTTAAAGGACTGCTCGCTTTTCGCCGCCGTGGGGTCGGCCGTGAAACCGGCGATGTAGGTGGCCAGGTCCCAGCGCTGGCGGTCGTCCAGTTGGTCGGCGAAGGACGGCATATCGGTGCCTTCGACGCCCAGGCCCAAGGTGTTATAGATCGCGTAGAGGCTCAGGCGGTCCAGCCGTGCGGCATCGCGCAGATTGGCTGGCGGCGGCGTCAGGCCCACGCCTGCGGGGCCATCACCCGCACCGGTCGTGCCGTGGCACACCGAGCAATGCTGGGCGTAGAGCGGTGCACCCCGCGCTGGATCAGGCGTGATGGCCGGGGCCTGGCTGACCTCATACGCCACCGCCAACCTGGCACCCAATTGGCGGGCCTGGCGCGCGACGGTCGCGCCGTCCTGGCGAGCGGTGACCGCGGCCAGCAGTTCGTCGACGCCTTTGACCAACTCGGCGCGCTCAGGCTTTTGCGGCAAATCCGCCACCAGCCCCTGTAACACCCCGAGAAACTCCACCTGCTCGCGGTATTCCGAGTCATCGATAACCTTGCCCGCTTGCACCGTCGGTGGGTAATCGGCACCAATGTAGTCCAGCAAATGCAGGGCCTGCGGGGCGCCCTCGGCAGTTGCGGCCATCAGGTTGACGCTGCACGACATCATCGCCGGCAATATCAGCCAGGCGAGAAAACGGAAGAGGGCAGTCATGAATGAATCTCAAAGGGAAACAAGAAGTAACACATTGTTGAGGTTTAACGACTTTGACTCAAGGCGTAAGTGAGTTGGCGGGTTTAAAAGCGCAGAGCTTGCAGACCAGGTAATGGCACTTTTGCCAATCACATCACAGCAAAAAGCCATTGTTTAGCCAGCAATGGCGCCTATAATGCTGCGCCCTGTTAGTGCGAAAGGGAATTTCGTTCCTCGCGTTCATGAGGAATCAACATAACGGTTGACCACTTTCAGGGAAGAAGTCACATGGCATTTCGCGCCTTAACTCCGCTCGCGCTCGCAGCGGTGACGATGCTCTCCGGCTGTTCGATGTTCCGCAGCTACGACACCGAGCTGCAAGCCACCAACCAGCAACTGGCCACCGGCAATGTCGACGCCGCCCTGACCCTGCTGGAAAAGAACAACACCGGCGAAGACAAAGACCTGCTGTATTTCTTCGAAAAGGGCGAGTTGCTGCGGGCCAAGGGCGACCTGACCGGCAGCCAGACCGCCTGGCGCAGTGCCGACCTGCAAGTCTACAAATGGGAAGAGTCGGTCAAGTTCGATAGCGCAAAGTACCTCGCCCAGTTCGGCAGCTTCCTGGCCAACGACAAGGTGCGCCGCTACGAAGGCTACGACTACGAAAAAGTCATGTTGACCACGCAGATGGCCTTGAACCTGCTGGCCTTGAATGACTTCGACGGCGCACGCACCGAGATCAAGAAGACCCATGAACGCGAGGCCGTGATCGCCGACGTGCGCGACAAGGAATACCTCAAGCGCGAGGATGAAGCCCAGCGCGAAGGCGTCACCACTCAGATGAAAGACCTGAGCGGCTACCCGGTCGAAGCCCTCAACGCGCCGGAAGTGGTTGGCCTCAAAAACAGCTACCAAAGTGCGTTCAGCCATTACCTGGCTGGCTTCGTCTACGAAGCCTTGGGCGAAAAAGACCTGGCCGCCCCCGGCTATCGCAAGGCCGCTGAGCTGCGCCCCAATACACCGTTGCTGGAAAAGGCCCTGCGGGACCTGGACAAATCCAAGGTCGGCGCCAATGAAACCGAGGTGCTGATCGTGGTGCAGAGCGGCCTGGCGCCGGCCCGCGACTCGATCCGCCTGCCGATCCCGATCCCGATCAACGGCAACCTGGTGATCACCCCGCTGTCGTTCCCGGTAATCAAGGCCGACACCTCCACCGCCAGCTTCGCCCAGATCGGCATTGACGGTCAGCAGCAGAACCTCACCGCCCTCAATAGCACCACCGCCATGTCGCGCCGCGCCCTGCGCGATGACATGCCGGGGATCATCCTGCGCACCACTGTGCGTGCGGTCACCCGTGGCGTGGCGCAGAACAACCTGAACAAAACCAACCCTATGGCCGGCCTGGTGCTGGGGATCGCCTCGGCCGTGACCGAAGGCGCCGACACCCGTACCTGGCGCACCCTGCCGGACATGACCCAAGTGACCCGCCTGCGCCTCAAGCACGGCGAGCATCAGGTCAGCCTGCCCAACGCCTTGGGCGGCACGCTGGTGACGGTCAAGGCCGACCAGCGCTACCAAGTGATCACCCTGCGTGTGGTCGGCAACCAAGTATTCGCCGGCGGCCTGGCAGCCCATGTGGTGCCGAGCACCACGCCACAGGCCATCGCCACCCTCAAACAACCTTAAGGAGCGCGCTATGCGTCATTTCATCCTCGGCGCCCTGGCGCTGGTTCTGCTCGCCGGCTGTGCCACCCCGCCGCCACCGGAGCCTGGCAGTGCCGCCAGCAAAATCGTGGTGATGGGCAAGTTCAAAGGCATCGCCGTCGGCGCCATCCGCGTTGCGCGCGAGAACGGCTTCCTCACGGCCAAGGTGCAATTGAGCAACATCACCAGCAGCAACCAGACGCTGTATTACCGCTTCGCCTGGCTGGGCGCCGACGGCTTCCCGGTAGGCGACGAGGACACCTGGAAAGTGCTGAACCTGTACGCCAACCAAGCGACGTTCCTGCCGGCCATCGCCAATTTGCCGCAGGCGGCGGACTTCCGCCTTGAAGTCAAAACCCCTTGAGCCGTCCCCCACTTAAGCGCCAGAGAGATTTCCCCATGTTTGCACGCTTCTCGATCCTCGCCGTCGTCGCCGTCCTGGCCAGCGGTTGCGCCAATACCTCGCCGGTACTGGGCAGCAAGAACATTAACTACGGTGACACCAAGGCCGTGGAAACAGTGACCAACGAGTTCGGTTCCACCGACCTGCAGATGATCGCCGAAAGCATGACCCGCTCCCTGGCCCAGTCCGGCATCCTGCAAGGCCGCCCGGTGGTCCAGGTGTATGACGTGAAGAACAAGACCAGCGAGTACATCGACACCCGCGAGATCACTACCTCGATCAAAACCCAACTGATGAAGACCGGCACCGCGCGCTTCGCCAGTGACAACACCGACATGCAAAGCCAGGTCGACCAGCTCAAGCTGCAGAACCAGAGCGGCCTGTACAAGAAGTCCACCGTGAACAAGACCGGCAACATGGTCGCGGCCAAGTACCGCCTGGAAGGCTCCATCAGCTCCATCGTCAAACGCAGTTCGGACTACAAGGACGTGTTCTACAAGTTCAGCCTGCAGCTGATCGACGTCGAGAGCGGCCTGGCCGAATGGATGGACGAAAAAGAAATCCGCAAAACCACGGAGCGCTAAGCAATGCGTGCATGGATTGGCATGATCGGTCTGCTGTGCGCCTTCGGCGTGTCGGCCGCACCGAAGATCGCAGTGACCGACCTGGCCTACGAGGCGCGGGTCGAGGAATACATTCACCAGGTCTCGGCCAGCAACAATTTCCAGGCCAGCGCCTACCACGCCAGCGGTGCCTCGAACTACAGCGAGTACGAAAGCCGTACCAGCTACATCGAGCAGACCGAGCTACGCAAGTTCAGCGGTGATATCAAGGGCGAGATCCTCAAGTCACGCCAGTTCCAGCTGGTGCAGGGCACGCCCTACACCGCCGATGCAAAGGGTGACGTCTATGACGTGATCAAACGCATCAAGGCCGGCAACTTCAAGGGCGCGGACTACGTGCTGTTCGGCACGCTGTCGGACATAGACTTCACTCAGGACATCAACGCCCTGGACCACACCGACAGCTACTCGGCGGTGCTGGGCCTGACCCTGGTGGCGGATTTCAGCCTGATCAACACGCGCACCTTCGAAATCACCTCGGCGTTTACCGCCATGGGCGAAGGCCAGGACACGAAACTGGTGAACAGCCGCGACGTACGCGTGAGCCTCAATCGCCCGCGAGTGGTGAAGGAAGTGTCGAAAGCCTTGGGTGAGGACGTGGCGCGACAGCTGGCAGAGCAGTTGGGCGGCGGCTACCAGGACCCCGGCCAGCCAATGTTGCGCAACAATCTGCCACGGGATGAAGCGCCGAAGATTCTGCGCTAGGCCGCGATTTCATTCTTCACGCAATACCAATGTGGGAGCTGGCTTGCCCGCGACAGCCTCGTCGCAGGCACGCCAGCTCCCACGGTTTGATTCGTTTTGGTCCTTTACGCCGTTGCGCGATGCAAGCTGGCGAGGAAGCCCGCAGCGCCAACAAACAACCCGGCAAACGTGCGATTCACGCGTTTTTGCTGCTTCGGCGTGCGCAACAGACGCAACACCTTCGACGCCAGCCCGGTGTACCCCGCCATCACGATCATATCGACAGCGATCATGGTCGCACCCAGGATCAGGTACTGGATCAGCAGCGGCGCCTGCGGGTTCACAAACTGCGGCAGCACCGCCAGCATGAACACCAGGGCCTTGGGGTTACTGGCGTTGACCAGAAAACCACGGAACATCATCGCCATTGGCTTGCCGACCGGACGAGGGGTCGCGTCGTCGGTCATGTCCATGGGCAATGCACGCCATTGCTTGATGGCCAGGTACACCAGGTACGCCACGCCAAACCATTTGATCGCATAAAACGCGGTAGACGATGCCGCCAGAATGGCACCCAGTCCGCAGGCCACCACAGCAATCTGCATCGCCAGGCCCAGTTGCAGGCCGATGGCGTTCCAGTAGCCGCGCACGAAACCGTATTGCAGGCCGCTGGACATCGAAGCGATGGCACCGGCACCAGGGGACAGAGAGATGATCCAACTGGCCAGGAAGAAGGCCAGCCACGTATCGAGTGCCATTGCACACCTCGGAAGGGAGTTTGCTGTTGTGGCCTTAAGCTAACTCCGCCGACCGAGGGCTGGCTATAGTTTTTTACAAGATGTGAATACTAGCGATCACCCGGAAACACATGGGTGCCGGGCCAACGCCGTACCGAGCGCTGGAAGAACAGGCTGTTGGGCACCTGTACGATGGCGCTGTCGGTGCCCGCCTCTTCCACTTCGATCAGTGTGGTGTAAAGCAGGTTGATCGCCACGACCCGGCCTTTTACGCCGGGCTTGTCGACGGTGTCCACCAGCTCGACGATATCGCCCAGGCGAAACGGCCCGACGGTGAAGATTAAAATCGCGCAGAGCAGGTTGGATAACACCGACCACATGGCAAAGAACGCCACGGCCGCTACCGCGACAAACCCCGACAGCGCCGTCCACAGCACCGTCGCGGACACACCCAGGCGGCCCAGCACAAAAATCAGCGCACTGCCCATGATCAGCCAGCGCAGACCGCCACGCAGTGGCATCAATAACTGCGGCGGGAACGGATAGCGTTCACCCAGGCGAGTCAGGCCCTTGGCGACGAAGCGCTGGGCGAGGTAACCGGCCAGCAGGATCAGCAGGATTTGCACACCGATCCAAACAGGTTCGATCCATTGCGCCGGTAGCGGCAGCTGCAACGCTTCCATCAGGACAGCGCCTCCAGCTCCGCTTGCAAGGTTTCGAGCACCTCGAGGGCTTCCATCCAGGTTTCCTCCAATTGTCCTTCGCGCACCTTGAGCTTGGCCTGTTCGGCCAACAGGTCACGCAACTCGTCCTTGCGCGCGGCCTCGTAGACGGCGCTGTCGCCCAGGCTGGCTTCGATCTTGGCCAGGCGCTCGTGCACCTTGCCCAACTCGGCTTCCAGTTTGTCGGCTTCACGCTTGTGCGGCGCCAATTGCTGACGCAACGCGGCGGCGGCCTGACGCTGAGCCTTCTTGTCGGTCTTGTCCGGGTTGACCGGGGTGTTACTGGCCGGCGCGTTGCGCAGACGGTAATCCGTCAGCCAGCGCGCGTAGTCGTCCAGGTCGCCATCGAACTCTTCGACTTTGCCATCGGCCACCAGCAGGAAGTTATCGGTGGTGCTCTTGAGCAAGTGGCGATCGTGAGACACCACCAATACTGCACCGCTGAACTCCTGCAGAGCCATGGTCAGCGCCAGGCGCATTTCCAGGTCCAGGTGGTTGGTCGGTTCGTCGAGCAGCAGCAGGTTCGGCCGGTCCCAGGCAATGAGTGCCAGAGCCAGACGGGCTTTTTCGCCACCGGAGAAGTTCAGCACCGGCTCATCAATGCGCGCGCCGCGGAAGTCGAAGCCGCCAAGGAAGTCGCGCAGGGTTTGTTCGCGTTCGGTCGGCGCCAGGCGCTGCAGGTGCAGCAACGGGCTGGCCTTGGCGTCCAGGGAGTCCAACTGATGTTGAGCGAAGTAGCCCACCACGGTGTTCTCGCCACGGGTCAAACGGCCGGCCAGCGGTTCGAGCTCGCCCGACAGGTTTTTGATCAGCGTGGATTTACCCGCGCCGTTCGGCCCCAGCAGGCCGATACGCGCGCCCGGCGTGAGCTGCAGCTTGACCTTCTCCAGGATAGTCTTGTCGCCGTAACCCAGGCGAGCATCGGACAGGTCCAGCAAGGGGCTGGAGATCTTCACCGACTCGCGGAACACAAAGTCGAATGGCGAATCGACGTGGGCCGCCGACAGCTCTTCCATGCGCTCCAATGCCTTGATCCGGCTCTGGGCCTGACGGGCCTTGGTGGCCTGGGCCTTGAACCGGGCGATGTAGCTTTCCATATGCGCACGCTGCGCCTGTTGCTTCTCGAAGGCCTGTTGCTGCTGGGCCAGACGCTCTGCACGTGCGCGTTCGAACGCGGTGTAGCCGCCACGGTAAAGGGTGATTTTCTTCTGTTCGACGTGGGCGATGTTATCGACCACGGCGTCGAGGAAATCCCGGTCGTGGGAAATCAGCAACAAGGTGCCCTGGTAGCTCTTGAGGAAATCTTCCAGCCAAAGGATCGCATCGAGGTCCAGGTGGTTGGTCGGTTCGTCCAGCAGCAACAGGTCCGAGGGGCACATCAGTGCCTGGGCCAGGTTCAGGCGCATGCGCCAGCCGCCGGAGAAGTCAGCGACCGGGCGATCCATCTGCTCATTGGTAAAACCAAGGCCGGCCAGCATCTTGCGGGCGCGGGCGTCGGCGGTATAACCGTCGGCGCTGTCCAGCTCTGAGTGCAGGCGGGCCTGGGCGGCGCCGTCCTGGGCTTTCTCGGCCTCGGCCAGGTCATGTTGCACCTGACGCAGGCGCAAGTCGCCATCGAGCACGTAGTCGATCGCGATGCGGTCCAGGGTGTCGATCTCCTGGCGCATGTGGGCGATGCGCCAGTCGGCCGGCAGCAGGCAGTCCCCGGAATCCGGGGTCAGCTCACCCAGCAACAGGGCAAACAACGTGGATTTGCCGGCGCCGTTGGCACCGATCAGGCCGGCTTTGTGACCGGCGTGCAGGGTCAGCTCGGCGTCTTCAAGAAGACGTTGCGGGCCACGCTGTAATGTTAGGCTTTGAAGTCGGATCATAATGGCGGCGGAGTCTACCAGCTTCGTTGGCCGCTGGCTTGGGTGTGAATATGTGCGCTGACCTGTGGAGCTTTGCCATCTCGACTTACGCCCGCCCGGGCGTCGAAACCGCTTGCCTGCGCTTGCAGGAACAAGGCGCGGATGTGTGCCTGCTGCTGTGCGGGGCCTGGCTTGACCAGCGAGGGGTGGCGCTGACAGCCGAACGCATGCAGGCGCTCAAACAGATCGCCAGGCCTTGGCAGGCGCAGGTCATCGAGCCATTGCGGCAGGTGCGTGTGCAATGGCAAGTCATCGCGCAACAGGATGAGCCGTTAGCGGCGCTACGTGAAAGGATCAAAGCTCTGGAGCTGGATGCGGAACGACAATTGCTGATGCGCCTTGAGGCGCTGGCAAAGGCTTGGCCATCGAGCGAGGGCGCCGCTCAACAGGGGTGGTTGGAAGGACTGGCGACTGAGGATGCCGCCAACCTTGACCGCGACGCGCTGCAGCAGCTGCGCGTCGTGGTCACCAGCACTTAGGAAGCGCTGGTTGGGGTGGTGCTTGGCGCGACCGGTGCAGGCGTGCTGCTGGCCGATGCAGTTGGAGCGGTGGCCGCAGGGGTAGCCGGAGTCGCTGGTTTGGCTGGCGCTGGTTTTGCAGCAGCGGGTTTGGCTGCTGGCTTGGCAGCTGGTTTCGCAGCAGCGGGTTTGGCTGCTGGCTTGGCGGCTGGTTTCGCAGCAGCGGGTTTGGCTGCTGGCTTGGCGGCTGGTTTCGCAGCAGCCGTTTTAGCAACTGGCTTGACGGCTGGTTTCGCAGCAGCCGTTTTAGCGGCTGGTTTGGCAGCCGGTTTCGCAGCAGCAGTTTTAGCAACTGGCTTGGCAGCGGGTTTCGCGGCAGCCGTTTTAGCAGCTGGCTTGGCGGCTGGTTTCGCGGCAGCGGTTTTAGCCGCTGGCTTGGCGGCTGGTTTCGCAGCAGCGGGTTTGGCTGCTGGCTTGGCGGCTGGTTTCGCGGCAGCGGTTTTAGCCGCTGGCTTGGCGGCTGGTTTCGCAGCAGCCGTTTTAGCAACTGGCTTGGCGGCTGGTTTCGCGGCAGCGATTTTAGTCGCTGGCTTGGCGGCTGGTTTCACGGCAGCCGTTTTAGCACGTGGCTTGCCGGCTGGTTTCGCAACGGCAGCTTTGGTAGCCGGCTTTTTCGCAGCGCTCGCCGCGGCAGCTTTTGCAGGTGCACGCGCACCCAGCACCTTGGCTACAGCTTCTTTCACACGACCAACGCCCTGCGCCAGTTTCAGGCTTTCCTGGGCATCTTTTTTGAGTTGGGAAATGTAGTTGCGTGTTTCAGCCTGGCGATCCTTGAGAGCGTCCAGCAACTCTTCAAGTTCTTTGACGGCGTCTTTGGCTTTGGCTTGCGCCTTGGCCTTGCCGGCGGTGGCGGCGTCTTGCAATTTGGTGCGGGATTTGTGCAGCTTTTCTTGCGCTTTACCGCGCTGTTTTTCAAGTTTGGCGAGCAGTTTTTCTGCGTCGGCCAAGGCTTGGGAACAAGCGCTTTCCAGGTGTTCGAGCAGGCTGCCCGAGAGTTGTTGGAGTAAGTGCAACGGGGTATTAACAGGCTTCTGTTTGGCCGACATGGTTTACCTCCTGGCTGACGTGGGTGCGGCTCATACTAGCCCTCTGCTCTTACCGCCGCTAGGGCATGTTGACAGTATCGTTTGGCTTGCGTTGCAGCGTACGAGCATTCTTATTCAGATAACCAAAATGCGCGGCACTTTTTACCCATTCACACTGGCATAATCCGTCGCACTTTCGGCGGGAGAATACCCATGTCGCGTTACCTTTTACTTGTGCTCGGCTTGGCGATCTCCGTTGCCAATGCGAGCGAACAATCGCCTGCGAAGACGACCGAACAGGACCAGCACGACCTCGCGTACAGCCTCGGCGCAAGCCTCGGTGAACGTCTGCGTGAGGAAGTCCCTGACCTGCAGATCCAGGCATTGATCGAAGGCCTCAAGCAAGCCTATCAAGGTAAACCGCTGGCGTTGGATAACGCACGCATCAAGCAGATTCTTGCCCAGCACGAAGCGCAAAATGAAGCCGACGCGCAGGCGCCTCAGAGCGAAAGAGCACTGGCGACCGAACAGCAATTTTTGACCCAGGAAAAGTCGGCGAAGGGCGTACGCGAATTGGCGGATGGCATCTTGCTCACCGAGCTTGCGCCAGGTAGTGGCGATAAGCCGGGGCCGAATGATCAGGTTCAAGTGAAGTACGTAGGTCGCCTGCCTGATGGCACGGTGTTCGACCAGAGCACACAGCCCCAATGGTTTCGCCTGGACAGTGTCATCAGCGGTTGGAGCAGCGCGCTGCAGCAAATGCCGGTGGGTGCGAAATGGCGCCTGGTGATTCCGTCGGCACAGGCTTATGGTGCCGACGGTGCCGGCGAGCTGATTGCGCCTTATACGCCTTTGGTATTCGAGATCGAATTGCTCGGTACTCGTCATTGACCCAATAAAAAACGGTGCCTTGTGCGCACCGTTTTTGAGTTCATCGCCAAGGTTCAAGCCTGAGTGGCAGGCTCTTCCTTGTGGGCGTTATGCAGGACTTCGATCAGGCAGTCTTCCAGCTCGAAACGCTCATGAAGCAGACCACCTAGCTCCTTGAATTTCTCAGCAACACACTTACCTTGATCACACAGGTCGTTGAAGGCCAGCAGCTTCTCAGTGATGACATCAATGCGCGCGTAAATCGTATCGGCCAGGTCCAGACCACGCTGATCGTCGAAAGCTTCTGCCTCTTTCGTCAACTGCTCGTACACACCGAAATGCCCGGCTGACACGTAGTCCACCAAAACACCACAGAAATCCTGCAGCGGTTCGCGATTCTCGGCCAATGCTTCGGGCTTTGCGCCGAGAGCATCAAAAGCCCGAACCAGTTCATGACGTGCCTTCAACCAGCTATCGATCAGCTTGTGCACCCCACCCCAGCGTTCCTGAGCATTCTGACAACTTTCCAGCATGATGATCTCTCTTCCCTAATAGGGGCGCTGCCGCCTGATGCCCGCACAACACTTCAAAGATGAAACAACTGCGGGACGAGGCCGACTCTGACAAACGGTTTCGATAACACGTGCGGGCCAGATTATGCCCGCATGACTATGGCTTCAAGGTACGCAGGAGAGAAAGTTCATACAAGTGTTTAATCCCATCCTACGAACTACGAACTCGATTCAATGCCGGGCCGGGCTTAAGCGCCGACTGGAAAACAACCGTGAAAACTGCATGACACCCAGGATCAGCATGCCGATAAAGAACAGCAGGCTCCACTCCGGCAGGCTCAGGTCAAACAGTGTCCAGCTGATTTCCACACAGTCCACCGTGCCCTTGACCGTCAGTTGCAACGCCTGCCAGAGAGATAAATTTTCGAGCATGTGGCTCAGGCTGGGCCAGCAGTCCGCAGCCTGCTCCGGTGCGGCATTTTGCAGCAGCACTTGGCGCACCGCGGTAATGGCGCCCAGTAACGCGCACGCCATGCTCGCCAGGCCATACAGGTAGATGGCAAAGCGTTTAGGGTTGTGAAGGGCAGCGACCAGATTGATCAGCGTGAATGCGGCGAGGAACGCCCGCTGCATTTGACAAAGGAAACACGGGCGTAACGACGCACCGAACTCAAGGTAAAAGGACGCGCCCAACGTCAGCGCACCCGCCATGAATGCAAGGAAAAACAAGGAGCGTGAAGGGGCCAAAGACATGCTTTATCCGCACCGCAGGAGATGGGTCGTTACGGTAGAGGAAACGCCTGACCCGTTTCAATACGTGATGGAGCAGGCAATTCCGTGAAAGCGTAGGGAAATCCCGCCACTAGATAGAAGATTCCTGGAAACAGAGCGTAGGAATTTGCCGCGACATGCCTCAAACGCCCTATCCACGGTGCATTCGAGGGCCGGCTCTCAGATGAATCTGAGCCAACCCTCGACCCTTTCCTACATCAAACGCGGGCAGGAACTGGCAGCGGAGATGCCAGCAAGCGGTTATCCAATAGCCCCAGGCCTTCCTGGAACAACTGATTGCTGCGCTCGGTATCACCCAACTGCGCAAGCAACCGCGCCAGCTCGGCACAGGCCTCTGGATTGCGCTGAACCTGAAGGCTGCTTTCCAAATAGTCCCGCGCTTTACCCCACAGGCTGTTTTGCAGACACAAACGGCCCAACGTCAGTAACAGACTGGCATCGCCGGGATGGTCCTTGAGCCAACCTTCGGCAAATTTCAACTGCCGCGCCGGATCACCGCCACGCAAGAGACCGTAAAGCCGGATCAGATGACTGTCATAACCGCGCTTGAGCGCGCCGCGCAGCACCTCCTCCGCCTTCGCATCGGCACACAGTTGGCGCAGCTGCTCGGCATAGGCCAGGACTAACTGCGGCTCCTGGCGCTGAGCGGATGTGAGTTGCTGCCAGGCGCGCTCCAGGGACTGCAAACCGGCTTCTCCCTGCTCTTCGCGCTGAGCCGCCAACGTCAGGTTTTCACCCCAGGCGCGCCGCTCAAGCTCCGCCAGTTCGCCGGCAGGCAGCACTTTATCTTTGCGCAACTCGGGCAGCAGGCGGATCACCGCAGACCAATCGCCCCGCTGCTGATGCAGGCGTTGCAACTGACGCAATAGTTGGGCGTTATGGGGATGACGCTCGTGCATTGCCTGCAGGGTGGTCAGCGCGCCGTCCGTGTCGCCACGGTCCAGTTGCAGCTGCGCATGGCTCAAAGCGACCGCCAGTTCGGCCTGGGGCTGACGCTCCAGGGCACGCTCCAGCAAACCGTCCGACTCTTCATAGCGCCCCTGCTCATTTGCCGCCCGGGCCGCGCCGAGGTAATACAGCAAGGGTTGGCGCTCAGCCTCTGCGGCGCGGTGCAGGTGACGTTCGGCACTGGCCCAGCGACCTTCGGCCAGGTCCATCTGGCCCTGTTCGATGGCGATCTGCACGCGGCGGCTGCGGTTGCGCCGCGACCACGGATTGATCACGCCACCGGACGTAGTGACCAGGCTTAGCAATACACGAATCAGGTAGATCGCCAGGCCGATGGCACACACCGCCACCAAGGTCGCCCACAGGCTCGATTCGTAATGCAGTACGTGAGGATAGGTAATCAGCACGTAGCCGGTGTGTTTCGAAATGCCGACTGCCAGCGCCAGGGCGATTGCAATGGTCAGGACCAGGATCACGTAGAAACGCTTCATCGGCTCTACTCCTGCTTCGCCGACGTAGCGGCAGGCTTGGCCGCCGCCTTGGCTTCGTCGGCAGACAAATGGCGACGTTCAAGATAGGCCTGCACCGCCGCCAGGCTCGCGGCCAAGTCCGGCGTGACGACCGAGACAGCCTTGGGCTCAAGTTCGGCGACGCGCGCCAGCATCGCCTTGCTCTGTGGGTTGTCCTGGTTGAAGTTGTCCTGCAACACGCTGCGCGCCTCGCCCAGGGAGCGGCTGTACACCGCCGACTCACCATTGAGCGCCGCCCATTGCGCCTGCTCCAGGGCCAGGCTCAGGGCCAGGCGCACCTGGTTCAAACCTTGGCCTGCCAGCAATGGGCGGATATTGTCATCCGGGTTGAAGTCGATGCGAAAGTAACGCGAAATCTGTTGCCACCACTGGCTCCAGCGATTGTCCGTGTCGGCACTCGAGAGCTCCTGAGAGGCAGGTTCAGTCATCTGATATTCAGGGGCAATGGCCGCCAACTGCACCACTTGGTCACGCAGGGCCGCCAATTGCAGATACAGCCCGGTGCGGTCCGGCTGCTCGGTGCTGCGCAGCGCGGCCAGGCTCTTGGCCAATTGCTCACGGGCAGCATAGGAGCCTGGGTCGCTCTGCTCGCGCAGAATCTCATCGGCGCCCTGGACCAACGCCTGGGCGCTGTTGATATCTTGCAAGGCGGACAAGCGCAAGCTCGCCAGACGGATAAGGTGCTCGGCCTCGGCCAGACGCCAATCCTGCCGACTGGCACCCAGCACGGTTTCCAAACGTTGGCTCAAGCGCTGCTGATCGCCCTGCAATTGGGCCACCAGGCGACGGCGTTCTTCCAGCTCGTCCGCAGCCGGCAACTGGGCCAGGCGCGCGGCCAGCTGCTGCTGACTTTGCTTGAGGGACTGGGCTTGATCGTCCAGCGTCTGCACCTGTCCCAGCTGTTGCTGGCTGCTGGCCTGCAAGGCGCGGACCTGCCAGACCCCCCAACCGCCGACGGCAACGCCGGCAGCACCTAGTAACAGGGCGACAATTGCGAGGCCGTTGCCACGGCGCGGCGCGGGGACCGTTGACTCAACCGGCGCATCAAGTGCGGGTTGGGCTTCATCTTTAGGCAAGGCTGTTTCGCTCACGTATCCGTCCTTTGCGTATCAGAGAGTGGGGGCAGCCCGCCTCAGAGGGCAGTACCACGCAACGCCACTAACAAAGCCGCGGCGCTCGCACCGCGACAATCCACCACTTTTTCTGCGCCGGCCGCCCGCGCCATTTCGGCAACTCGCGGGCTGGGCACGAACAACGGCAGCTGTGCCACCCTCGGCCAATCAGTGCCTGCCAGGGTTTGCAGGTGCAAAAAACCCTGCCCACTGCTGACCACCAACCCGTTCAAGCGTTCCAACTGGATGCGCTGCACCAATACACCAGCGTCGTAGGTCGGGAGGAACCGGCGATACAACTCCAAGTAGTCGACACTAGCACCTCTCTCGCGCAAACGCTCCGCCAGCAGCTCGCGTCCACCCTCGCCCCGCAGGATCAGCACATGGGCGTCGGGGCATGCGATAGCCTCGCGCAACGCAGGCAGTTCAAGCAAGGCCTCGCTGTCGTCTCCGGTTTGCGGGTAATGAACGTGGATTGCGTGATCGGTCAGCACTTGAGCGGTTGCGGCGCCCACGCTGAACCACGGCAACGTTGGCCACCGCTGGGTCAACTGTTTCAGGGCCAGGCGCGCGGCCGGCTTGCTGACCACGATGACCGCGCAGTAGCGGCCAAGGTCTTGGAAGACCGCCTGCTGCTCAGGGGTGACGGGTAGAGGTTCGATATCCAGCAAGGGCAAGCTGCTGCTGAAGATTCCGGCATCGGACAGCGACGCCGCCAGGGCCATCGACTCCTCGGCAGGCCGCGTCAGCAGCACTCGCCAGTCGGTCATTGCGGGCCGGCCTCGCCGTAGACTTTTTGCAGAATCGCCCCAGCGCCCTTATCCAGCAGCGCTTCTGCCACCTGGACCCCCAGCGCTGCGGCATCCCGCTGCGGGCCACGCGCGTGGGCAGTCAGCAGAGTGCCGCCATCGGGGTCACCCACCAGGCCACGAAGCCATAGGTTTTCACCTTCGAGCACGGCATAGCACGCGATAGGCACTTGGCAGCCACCATTGAGGTGTTTGTTCAGGGCGCGCTCGGCGGTGACGCGCACTTCGGTGTCGTGGTGATCAAGCGGCTTGAGCAATGCATGGATTTCGCTGTCGGCGGTACGGCATTCGATCCCCACGGCGCCCTGCCCACCTGCGGGCAAACTGTCTTCAACGCTGATGGCGGAGGTGATGCGGTCTTCGAAGCCCAGGCGGATCAAACCGGCTGCCGCGAGGATGATCGCGTCGTACTCACCTGCATCGAGCTTGGCCAGCCGCGTGTTGACGTTGCCGCGCAGAAAGCGGATCTGCAGGTCCGGACGGCGGGTCAGCAATTGGGCTTGGCGACGCAGGCTGGAGGTGCCGACGATGCTGCCCAGCGGCAGTTCATCCAGGGATTTGTAAGTATTGGAGACAAAAGCATCACGCGGATCTTCACGCTCGCAGATGCAAAACAGGCCCAGGCCTTCGGGGAAGTCCATCGGCACGTCTTTCATGGAATGCACGGCGATGTCGGCTTCGTTTTCCAGCAGTGCGGTTTCCAGTTCCTTGACGAACAGGCCCTTGCCACCGATCTTCGAGAGCGGCGAGTCGAGCAGCTTGTCGCCGCGACTGACCATGGGCACCAGGGACACCTTGAGGCCAGGATGGGCCTGCTCCAAGCGTGCTTTGACGTATTCGGCCTGCCATAAGGCCAGCGCACTTTTACGGGTGGCGATGCGAATTTCGCGAGAGGACATGGATCAATCCGTACTGAATAGATACGGGAGATAATAACAGCTCAGGCAAATACGCCTTGATTTGAATCAGCAAGTGCGGGGCCTCCCTGGCCGCGACGCACCGAGATAGGGAATGCAGGCATTGCCACAGCCCTGAAGCTAAAGCTGCTGCATCATTTTGCGGACGCCGGCGACGTGCCGCCGGCTGACAATCAAGGCGTCGCCATTGAGCCCCTTGAGAAACAGCTGAAAGTGTCCAAGGGGCGTGCGCTGCAGGCGCTCGATACGCTCGCGGGCCACCAACGCGTTGCGGTGGATACGCACGAAGCGGTCGCCGAATTCATCCTCAAGCGCCTTGAGCGGCTCATCGAGCAACACTTCGCCAGCTTCATGTCGCAGGGTCACGTACTTGTGATCGGCAATGAAGTACACCACCTGATCCAGAGGGATCAACTCTATGCCTTTGCGCGTGCGGGCACTGATATGGCTGCGCGGCCCGTGACCGCTTTGGGCGGCAGGCTGGGTCAAGGCGGCGAGCTGGGCGCGATTGGGGCGCTCGGCTTTTTTCAAGGCTTTGAGCAAGGCTTCGGCGGTCACGGGCTTGGCCACAAAACTGACGCCACTGGCGTCCAGCGTCTGTTCGGCAAACTCTTCTTGAGCGGCGCACAGCACCACCGCAGGTGGCGATTCGCGCTCACTCAGGCGGGCGGCAACTTGCAGACCATCGAGGCCCGGCATGCGGATATCGAGCAACACCACATCCGGCTTGAGACTGTCGATCAACGTCAACGCCTCCTCACCCGTGGTGGCGCTCGGTTCAAGGACTGTATAACCCTCGAGTTCGCTGACCAAACGGCTCAGTCGCTCGCGGGCTTGGGGTTCGTCATCAACGATCAGGACATTCATATTGCGCTGGATTCCTGCGTGAGTCTCGCACAAGGATAGCGTAGACAGGTGCGGTGACTTGCGTCACAGCGATCCACGCTAAGACTAGCGCGAGCGGCAAAAAGTGCCCTGACAGCGGCACCCAAATTTACCCGGACCTGTTCAATAGCGCCCAAGACCTGCTGCCGTCGGGCATCGTCATAGGGTTTGCTGATACACAATCCGAATACCCCCCTTTTAAATGGATAGTCAGGTTCTGACCGCAGGACCCGACTTTGGTGCATTCACACACTATCAGTCCAACTGTAGACGCTCACTGCGACGATATTGCTCAATCGTCAAATATCGTTTCAATAAGAACCTCGCTCCAGTCTCGTCCCGGACGCGATCAACGGCAAGGCACTTAGCCATCCTTTGCACAAATAAAAATGCCGCCCACCCGCAACACCGCCTCTGCGGGCAACCCTGTTATTATCGCGGGCAGACTTCCATGCCTCTTTTATTAAGCAGACCACGAGCGAATCCATGAGCACCGACAAGACCAACCAGTCCTGGGGCGGCCGCTTCAGTGAACCCGTCGACGCCTTCGTCGCCCGCTTCACCGCCTCCGTCACCTTCGACCAGCGCCTGTATCGCCACGACATCATGGGCTCGATCGCCCACGCGAAGATGCTGGCCAAGGTCGGCGTGCTGACCGACGCCGAGCGCGACAGCATCATCGACGGCCTGACCACCATCCGTGGTGAGATCGAAGCCGGTACGTTCGACTGGCGCGTCGACCTGGAAGACGTGCACATGAATATCGAGGCTCGCCTCACCGACCGTATCGGTGTGACCGGCAAAAAACTGCACACCGGTCGTAGCCGTAACGACCAGGTGGCTACCGATATCCGCCTGTGGCTGCGGGATGAAATCGACCTGATCCTCGCCGAAATCACCCGGTTGCAAAAAGGCCTGTTGGAGCAGGCAGAGCGCGAGTCGGACACCATCATGCCCGGCTTCACGCACCTGCAGACCGCGCAGCCGGTCACCTTCGGCCATCATTTGTTGGCCTGGTTCGAAATGCTCAGCCGCGACTACGAGCGCCTGGTCGATTGCCGCAAGCGCGCCAACCGCATGCCGTTGGGCAGCGCTGCGCTGGCCGGCACCACCTACCCGATCGACCGTGAGTACACCGCTCAACTGCTGGGCTTCGACGCTGTGGGCGGCAACTCCCTGGATGGCGTGTCGGACCGTGACTTCGCCATCGAATTCTGCGCCGCCGCCAGCATTGCGATGATGCACTTGTCGCGCTTCTCCGAAGAGCTGGTGCTGTGGACCAGCGCGCAATTCCAATTCATCGACCTGCCGGACCGCTTCTGCACCGGCAGCTCAATCATGCCGCAAAAGAAAAACCCCGACGTGCCGGAACTGGTACGCGGCAAGAGCGGCCGTGTATTCGGCGCGCTGATGGGCCTGCTGACCCTGATGAAAGGCCAGCCGCTGGCCTACAACAAGGACAACCAGGAAGACAAGGAGCCGCTGTTCGACGCCGCCGACACGCTGCGCGACTCGCTGCGCGCCTTTGCCGACATGATCCCGGCGATCAAGCCCAAGCACGCCATCATGCGCGAAGCGGCGCTGCGCGGTTTCTCCACGGCGACCGACCTGGCGGACTACCTGGTACGCCGTGGCCTGCCATTCCGTGACTGCCACGAAATCGTCGGCCATGCCGTGAAATACGGCGTGGACACCGGCAAGGACCTGGCGGAAATGAGCCTGGAAGAGCTGCGCCAGTTCAGCGACCAGATCGAGCAGGACGTGTTCGCCGTGCTGACCCTGGAAGGCTCGGTAAACGCCCGTAACCACATGGGCGGCACTGCGCCGGCGCAGGTGAAGGCAGCCGTAGTGCGCGGCCAGGCCTTGCTCGCCAGCCGCTGAAAAATGTGGGAGGGGCAACGCCCCTCCCACACTTGATCACTTTTTGGCAGCCACCATTGCCATGAACCCAGGCATCGCCGCCTGCCTGTCCGCCTCCACCTTGCGCGCGTTAGGCATGTCATTCAGACGCCCCAACAGCGCCTTCGCCTCCGGCAATTCAGCCAACAAGTCCAACCCGAACAGCTTCTCGCCTACGCCACAGGCCAGGTTCAAGCTGTACATGAAATACAGATCCGCAAGGGTAAAGCTTTCTCCCGCCACAAACGGCGCGAACTTGCCATGCCGACCTAGCGCACCGATCCCCAGCAACAACTCTGTCTTGGATTTTTCCTTGATCGCCTCCGGCACCGGCATGCCAAAAAATGCCTCGCCGAAACACGCCCGCGCAGGCAACTCGATGTACAGCTCGATTTCCCTGCACAAGGCCAGCACCTGAGCTCGCTGGAACGGCTCGGCCGGAAGCAGAGCAGGCCCTTCCTGGGTCTGTTCGATGTACTCGAGGATCACGCTGGTTTCGTTGATAAAGCCCTGTTTCACGCCCAGCGCCGGCACTTTGCCACGAGGGCTTATTGCCAAGGCTTCTGGCGTTTGCGCGGCATAAAACGGCACCTCTTCGAACGACAGCCCTTTCTCCAGCAGCGCCAGTTTCACCATGTTGTAGTAATTGCTGACCGAAAATCCGTAAAGCTTGAGCATCGCAAAGCCTCCAGGCCGTGTGCGGGGTTGGCTGCAAGCTTTATAGATCCTCAAGCCTCGCCTGACCAGCAGCATCACCCGCCTGAATGGGGTTAAACTGGCGCACTTTCCTTGAGGAGCCTGCCATGAGCGAGCCGACCGATATCGATAACGACGAAGAAGAATTCACCGAAAACACACTGATCGAAGCAATAGAAAACCAGATCGAAAGCGACAACCCACCCGCTGCCAAAGCCACCTTCAACAAATTGACGTTGGTGGGTTACGAGCGCGAAGAGATATTGAATCTGATGGCACACGTGCTGGCGTTCGAGATCGATGCAATGCTGGACGAAGACCGCGCCTTCAATACCCAATGGTATGAAACGGCGCTCCGGGCACTGCCTGAGCTACCGCCTGAAAAGGAATAATCCCCGCATGCAGCAACACGCTGGACAGTTCGGCAAAGTGCGTTCACCTTATGGCCTGCTAGCCTCTAATAAATTTTAGAAAGTCTGGAGTCCTTATGTCGTATACCCCTGAGTTGGTTGCCGAACTGGAAATCCTTGTACTCTTCCCCTTGGACAGCACCAAGGAAGGTCTGAAAGTCCACCAGACCGCCGCGCCCACCGCCATTGCCGCCGCCAAACGCCTTCACGCCAAAGGGTTGATCGACCAGCCGGACGGCGGTTACCTCACAAGCCTCGGCCGCGACGCTGCTGAGCAGGCCCAAACCCTGCTGACCATTCTGACCACCGCCAGCACCAAAGAAGCCGCCTGATACCGGATACCGCCCATGGAGTCCGCCCACTGCGGATTCCGAGGGCGTTGCCGTGCACAGCACGAAATTCTGACGTCAAAAACCATTTCCCTCTAAACCTCCTACGCTACTGACTGTAAACTCCTACATGGCCGCCCACGTCGGGCCCTGCGAGCCACCGAGTTCGACATGACCCGCACCCATGAAATCCGCCCCGACCTGGACGAAGGCATCGACCGCAAGGTGCTCGCCCAATTGCGCGCGCGGTTCATGGCCCTCAATGAAGGCCGCATGGCCCGTGCCATCGAAGGCCTGACGCCGCGCCAGCAAAGCGTGCTGACCCTGCTGCCGCTGTTTTTCCACGTCAACCACCCGCTGTTGCCAGGCTATGTGTCCGGCAGCACGCCGGCCGGGCTGTCAAACTTCGAGCCCGACGCCCAAGCCCTCACCGAAGCCCAGCGCCTGACTCGCTCGTTCTCTTACAAACCGCGACCAGTCAATCAGCCCAAACCGATCCATGGCCTGTTCTTGATGGGCAGCCTCGGCACCCTGGCCCAGGCTGACCAAAGCGACATGGACGTGTGGGTGTGCCACGCGCCCGAGCTGGGTGAGGGCGAACAGGCCGAATTGCGCAAAAAATGCCAGTTGCTGGAAGCTTGGGCCCTGAGCATGGGTGCCGAGGCGCACTTCTTCCTGATCGAGCCGACACGCTTTGTGCTGGGCGAACGCGATACCCAACTGAGCTCCGACGACTGCGGTACCACCCAGCATTACCTGCTGCTGGATGAGTTTTACCGCACGGCCATCTGGCTGGCGGGTCGCACGCCGATCTGGTGGCTGGTGCCGGTGTATGAAGAAACCCGTTACGCCGAATTTACCCACACATTGATCTCCAAGCGCTTTATCCGCGCCGATGAAACCCTCGACCTCGGCCACCTGGCACGTATCCCCCCAGGGGAGTTCATTGGCGCCGGGCTGTGGCAACTGTTCAAGGGCATCGAATCGCCCTACAAGTCAGTGCTCAAACTGCTGCTCACCGAGGTCTACGCCAGCGAACACCCGAACGTGCAGTGCCTGAGCCTGCGCTTCAAGCAGGCGGTGTTCGCCAACCAGATGGACTTGGATGAGCTGGACCCGTACATCGTGGTGTACCGCCGTATCGAGGAATACCTTAACGCCCGCAACGAGCCGGAACGCCTGGAGTTGGTGCGGCGCGCGCTCTACCTGAAGGTCAATCGAAAGCTCACCGCGGGCCAGCGCACGGCCAGCTGGCAGCGCCTGTTACTGGAGCGACTTGCCCACGAATGGGGCTGGGACCAGCGCCAACTGGCGTTGCTGGACAGCCGCAGCCAATGGAAAGTACGCCAGGTGGCCGCCGAGCGCCGGGCGCTGGTGAACGAATTGAATTACAGCTATCGGTTCCTGACCCAGTTCGCCCGTACCGAACAGACCGTCAGCCTGATCAACAAACGCGACCTCAATGTGCTGGGCCGACGCCTGTATGCGGCGTTTGAACGCAAGGCCGGCAAGGTCGAGTTCATCAACCCCGGCATCGCCCCGGACCTGGCCGAAGACACCCTGACCCTGGTGCAATCGCCCAACCGCAAAGAACCCGGCCAGTATCACTGGGGCCTGTACAACGGTAACCTCACTGCCCTGGAATGGGAGCACTTCGCGCCGATCAAGCGCAGCCGCGACCTGCTGGAAATGCTCACTTGGTGCCATCGCAACGGCGTGATCGACAGCAGCACGCGTTTGGCGCTGCACCCCGGCACCAGTGACATGACCGAATTCGAGCTGTTCAACCTGCTGGGTAGCCTGCAACAAACCATTGCGTTGCCCCTGACCACCGTCGATGAGGTCAGCCTCCTGCGCTCGGCCGTGCCTGAAGAGGTGCTGCTGCTGATCAACGTCGGCGTCGATCCGCTCAAGCATCACCGTGACCTCAACATCCTGATGACCACCGAGCGCACTGACTCCCTGAGTTATGCAGGCGTGCGCGATAACCTGGTGCTCACGCTGGACCAGGTCACGCTCAACAGCTGGAACGAAGTAATGGTGAGCCGTTACGACGGCCCGCACGCGTTGCTCGATTGCCTGCGCGACTACCTCAACCAACTGCCGCCAACGCACCTGCCGCGCCTGCGGGTGCGCTGCTTCTGCCACAACCGTGCGCAGTTCATTGCCCAGCGTGTGGAAGATATTTTCGATACCGCACAGAACCTGCTGCTGGGCCAGTCCAACCACCGTTATTTGCTGCAGGTGCAACAGCACTATCACGTAATGGAGTTAACGCCGCGCCAGGCGACCCATGTGTCACTGCCGACCCAGGACGCCTTGATCGCCTACCTCAGCGAAGAGCTGGCCAGCTACAGCCCGCTGCACCTGGACGCCATGGCCCTGGAGGACCATGACCTGGCACTGCTGCTGCCCATGGGCAAGGCCGATTGCGTGCAGGTGTTCTACCGCGTCCATGAGGATTTTGCGCAGTTGTATGTGCTGGATGAGTTCAACGCGCTCTGGCAGCAGCGCTTGCCGTTTCATGACGAGCAAAGCCTGTTGGCGCCGCTGCAGCGCTTCCTTCAGTCGATCATCTACCGTCGGGAAGCGCTGTCGACACTGGACCCCCAACAGCCGACAAGCGCGGTGCAGACCCTGTTTTACCAACTGTTGCCGTCCGGCAACAATCGCGCGCGCATCATCGAGCCTCGGCCGGCGCCACAAAACCCGGCGAACAAACCCTTCTACGACGTGCAGGCAATTATCGGCAAAGCAGCACCGGGCCAGGTGGGCATTACCCTGTACTGCAATCAGCGGGAGTATTGCGAACTGGAGTTTGGCGACCAGCTGTTTGCGGTGGTCGCCCAGGAGATCATCGGGCAGCGCCGGGAAACCGAGCGCTACCGCTGCTACATCACTGATTTGGACCTGTCGGGCCTGCTGGGAGACGTGCAAAGTCCGAGCAACCTGTACCTGCGCTACAAAGCCGAGTTGGAGCTGTCACTCAATGAGGCGTTGAATCAGGTTTAAAGCGGGAAAGCGCCGCCATCTTTGGGTTGGCCTTCAACACTGAGCAATTCAAGCTTGAGGGTCTTGCCGCCCGGTGCCGGCCAGTCGATGTGCTGACCCACTTGCAGGCCAAGCAACGCACTGCCCACGGGCGCCATGATTGAGATCTTGCCTTCGTCGGCATTCGCATGCTTCGGGTAGACCAGGGTCAGGTGATAGTCCTTGCCGCTGCCTTGTTCACGGCAATGCACGCTGGAGTTCATGGTCACGACACCCGCAGGCACTTCATCGTGGCCAACCACGTCTTCGGCGCGGTCGAGTTCGGCTTGCAACGCTTCGACGCCGGGAAACTCGTCGCCCAGGCGGTCGATCAATTGCTCCAGACGCTGCACGTCAAGGCGGGTGAGGATGATGGACGGTGCGGTGGTCATGATTCAGGCAGACTCCTTTTTTCTGCACAAAAAAGCAAAACCCCGCCAGGAAAAGGCGGGGTTCTCACAGGCCTCGATGAGTTGAGGCGTAACCGGACACTACCACAGCGTCGCAAATAAACAAGCCAGCCTCAGGCGTGGGCCTTGCGTTGCTCGGCTTGCGCGCAGATCACGCGGCGGCGGGCATCGTCGGCGGAGCGCCATTCACGGATGTCTTCGACATGCCGGAAGCAGCCGAGGCAGACTTTTTGCTCGTCCAGGCGACACAAACTGATACAAGGTGACGGCACCGCCGGGCTGACATTGCTAAATAGCGGCTTGGGTGGGCGTACGGATGCAGGCTCGCTCACAATCAGATCTCGTCGAAGTCCAGCTCGGCGCCGGTATATTCCTGGACCAGGCGCGCAAGCATCTCGCCCAACAGCTCTTCGCTCTTGTCGCACTGCCATTTGCCGCTTTCTTCGTCGTAGTCGAAGTGAACGCCACCAGAGCGCGCCGCCAACCACAGCTGACGTAGCGGTTCCTGACGACTGAAGATCAGTTGCGGACCACTCTCGAACTTGACGGTCAGCACACCGGCCGAGTTTTCCAGGTCCACGTCCAGGCCGCTGTCGTCGAAAATATCTTCCAGCTTCTCCTGGGTGGCATCCACCAAGTCGTGAAAACGGGCTTCGGTCAAACTCATTGTGGCAACCTCAAAAGTGTCTGGTTTTGCTCAAGCGCCGCACCATACGGGCGAGCTTCGCCGATTGCAAAGGATACCGATTCCATCGCGATTGGCGGTATGAAATATCCCCCGCCAGCGTAGTCTGCTTCCCGCCTATCTCGGCAAACCCCCGCCGGACGGGTATTTCAGCGCATAGGCAAGCTGGCGGGTGGTCGGTATACTCGGGCGCAATTAATGCATATTCAAGGATTTCGCCATGAAGCGCCTGATCTCTTCCCTTGCTGCGCTCGTCGCGGTCGCTTGCCTCGTTAGTGCCTGTGGTCAAAAAGGTCCGCTGTACCTGCCCGATGACAGCAAAGACCCGAATGAACAGGCGCAGTCGTCGCAAAAACCGGCAAAAGCGCATAAGCACGACACCTACTAAGGGAACCTCATGGACGCTTTTAACTACCGGGACGGCGAGCTGTTCGCGGAAGGCGTGGCGCTGTCCGCGATTGCCCAGCGCTTTGGCACCCCGACCTATGTGTATTCCCGCGCGCACATCGAAGCGCAATACCGCTCGTTCACCGAGGCGCTGAACGGCGTACCGCACCTGGTGTGCTACGCGGTCAAGGCCAACTCCAACCTCGGCGTACTCAATGTCCTGGCGCGTCTGGGCGCCGGTTTCGACATCGTGTCCCGTGGCGAGCTGGAACGCGTATTGGCCGCCGGCGGCCAGGCCGACAAAATCGTATTCTCCGGCGTCGGCAAGACCCGCGAAGACATGCGCCGCGCTCTGGAAGTCGGTGTGCATTGCTTCAACATCGAGTCCACCGACGAGCTGGAGCGCCTGCAAGTCGTGGCCGCCGAGATGGGCGTTCGCGCGCCGATCTCCCTGCGCGTCAACCCGGATGTCGATGCTGGTACTCACCCCTACATCTCCACCGGTCTCAAAGAGAACAAGTTCGGCATCGCCATTGCCGACGCCGAGGACGTGTACATCCGCGCCGCCCAACTGCCGAACCTGGAAGTGCTGGGTGTCGACTGCCATATCGGCTCGCAACTGACCAGCCTGCCACCTTTCCTCGATGCCCTCGACCGCCTGTTGGCGCTGGTCGATCGCCTCGGCGAATGCGGGATCTACCTGCACCACATCGACCTCGGTGGTGGCGTGGGCGTGCGTTATCGCGATGAAGAGCCGCCGCTGATTGCCGACTACATCGCCGCCGTGCGCGAGCGCCTCGAAGGCCGCGACCTGACGCTGATGTTCGAGCCCGGCCGCTATATCGTCGCCAACGCCGGTGTACTGCTGACTCAGGTCGAGTACCTCAAGCACACCGAACACAAGGATTTCGCCATCGTCGACGCGGCGATGAACGACCTGATCCGTCCGGCGCTGTACCAGGCCTGGATGAACGTCACGGCGGTGACGCCTCGCGCCAGCGTCGCCCGCGCCTACGACATCGTCGGCCCGATCTGTGAAACCGGCGACTTCCTGGCCAAGGATCGTCAACTGGCCCTGGAAGAGGGCGATCTGCTGGCCGTGCATTCGGCCGGTGCCTACGGGTTTGTCATGAGTTCCAACTACAACACCCGCGGGCGTACCGCCGAGGTGCTGGTGGACGGTGATCAAGCGTTTGAAGTGCGTCGCCGCGAGACGGTAGCCGAGTTGTATGCTGGCGAAAGCCTGCTGCCGGAGTAAGCCATGCTGTTGCGTTTTACCAAGATGCACGGGCTGGGCAATGATTTCATGGTCCTCGACCTGGTCAGCCAGCACGCGCACATTCTGCCCAAGCACGCTAAACAATGGGGCGATCGCCATACCGGTATTGGTTTCGACCAACTGCTGCTTGTCGAAGCACCCAGCAACCCGGAGGTGGATTTCCGTTACCGGATATTCAACTCCGACGGCTCCGAAGTGGAACAGTGCGGTAACGGCGCCCGCTGCTTCGCGCGCTTTGTGCTGGACAAGCGCCTGACCGCCAAGCGGCAGATTCGCGTCGAGACCAAAAGCGGCGTGATCGAGCTGGACATCCGCAACGACGGCCAGATCAGCGTCAACATGGGCGCGCCACGCCTGGTGCCGGCGGACATTCCGTTCCAGGCTGCCGAGCAGGCCGTCAGTTACGCGCTGGACGTAGAGGGTCAGTCGATCGACATCGCCGCCGTGTCCATGGGCAACCCCCATGCCGTGCTGCGGGTCAACGACATTAACAATGCCCCGGTGCATGAACTGGGGCCGAAAATCGAACACCACCCGCGCTTTCCGGCGCGGGTCAATGTGGGCTTCCTGCAGGTGATCGACCGTTCCCGCGCGCAATTACGCGTATGGGAACGCGGTGCCGGCGAAACCCAGGCCTGTGGTACAGGCGCTTGCGCCGCTGCCGTGGCCGCGATCAGCCAAGGGTGGATGGATTCACCGCTGCTGATCGACCTGCCCGGTGGACGCTTGTCCATCGAATGGGCAGGTCCGGGCCACCCGGTGCTGATGACCGGGCCGGCCTCGCGTGTATACGAAGGACAGGTCCGTCTATGAGTGAGCCAAACCAATGACCGATAAGCCTCAAGTACCCGCCCAAGCAACCCCAAGCGAAAGTCTGGAGGCCGCTGCTGTCGCGGCGTACCTTGAGGCCAATCCGGACTTCTTCGTCGAACACGACGAGCTGCTGCCGGCGCTGCGCATCCCCCACCAACGCGGCGATACTGTGTCGCTGGTGGAGCGGCAGATGAAGATCCTGCGCGAGCGCAACATTGAAATGCGCCACAAGCTCTCGCACCTGATGGACGTTGCCCGCGATAACGACCGCCTCTTCGACAAGACCCGCCGTCTGATTCTCAGCCTGATGGACGCCACCAGCCTGGAAGAAACGGTCATGGCTGTGGAAGACAGCCTGCGCCAGGATTTCCAGGTGCCGTTCGTGAGCCTGATCCTGTTCAGCGACAACCCGATGCCGGTGGGTCGCTGGGTCAGTGGCAGCGACGCGCAGACCGCGATTGGCGGCCTGCTGTCCGAAGGCAAGACCATCAGCGGGACCCTGCGTGAGCACGAGCTGGATTTCCTGTTCGGCGCCGAACAGCGCAAGCAGATCGGCTCCACCGCCGTGGTCGCTCTCAGCCATCAAGGTCTGCATGGCGTGCTGGCCATCGCCAGCCGTGATCCTGCGCACTACAAAAGCTCGGTGGGCACGCTGTTTTTGACCTATATCGCCGAAGTGCTGGGTCGCGTTCTCCCGCGCTTCACCACCGCCCTGCGCGCGGTGCGCTAACCATGGAACGGCAACTGGACGCTTACTGCGCTCACCTGCGCAATGAGCGCCAGGTGTCGCCCCATACGCTGGAAGCCTATCGGCGCGACTTGAACAAGGTGCTGGCCTACTGCGAAAAGCAGCAGGTCACCAGCTGGAAAGCCCTGGATATCCAAAGCCTGCGCAGCCTGATCGCGCGTCTGCACCAGCAAGGCCAGTCTTCACGCAGTTTGTCGCGTCTGCTCTCGGCGGTGCGCGGGCTGTATCACTACCTAAACCGCGAAGGCCTGTGCGACCACGACCCGGCCAACGGCCTGTCGCCGCCCAAAGGCGAGCGGCGCCTGCCCAAGACCCTGGACACCGACCGCGCCCTGCAACTGCTCGACGGCGCCGTGGAAGATGACTTTCTCGCCCACCGCGACCAGGCGATCCTTGAGCTGTTCTATTCCTCTGGCCTGCGCCTGTCGGAGCTGACCGGCCTGAACCTGGACCAACTGGACCTGGCGGACGGCCTGGTGCAAGTGCTCGGCAAGGGCAGCAAGACCCGCGTGCTGCCCGTCGGCAGAAAGGCCCGCGAGGCGTTGCAACAGTGGCTGCCGTTGCGGGCGCTGGCAAACCCTGTGGACGACGCCGTGTTTATCAGCCAGCAAGGCCGACGCCTGGGGCCGCGGGCGATTCAGGTACGCGTCAAGGCCGCCGGCGCGCGCGAGCTGGGCCAGAACCTGCATCCCCATATGCTGCGACACTCCTTTGCCAGCCACTTGCTGGAATCCTCCCAGGACCTGCGCGCCGTGCAGGAGTTGCTCGGCCATTCCGACATCAAGACCACGCAGATCTATACCCATCTGGACTTCCAACACCTGGCAACGGTGTACGACAGCGCCCATCCACGGGCCAAACGCATCAAGGGCGGCGACTCATGAGTATCAAGCTGATCACCTTCGACCTGGACGACACGCTCTGGGACAACGTACCCGTCATCATTAGCGCCGAAGCGTCGATGCGCGAATGGCTGGCGATTAACGCCTCCAAGGTCGGCGACTTGCCTTTGGAGCACTTCGCCACCCTGCGCCAGCAGGTGCTGCAACGTCACCCAGAACTGAAAAACCGCATCAGCCTGCTGCGCCATCGCGTATTGATACACGCCTTTGAGGAGGCGGGTTATCCACAGCCCGAAGCCACCGACATGGCCGATGTGTGCTTCGAGGCGTTCATTCACGCGCGCCATCAGCTCACCCCCTTTCCCGAAGCGGAGCCCATGCTCAAGGCGCTGCGCGAGCATTTCCTGCTGGGCGTGATCACTAACGGCAATGCCGATGTGCAGCGGGTAGGGCTGGCGGACTACTTCCACTTTGCACTGCGTGCAGAAGACATCGGCATCGCCAAGCCGGACGCACGCCTGTTTCAGGAAGCGTTGCAACGTGGCGGGGTACCGGCCAGCGCAGCGGTGCACATCGGTGATCACCCAGGGGACGACATCGCCGGCGCGCAACAGGCCGGGCTTCGCGCAGTGTGGTTCAACCCCACGGGCAAGGAATGGGAAGCGGACAAGCACCCGGACGCGCAGATTCGCAGCCTGGCGGAGTTGCCCGAGCTGCTCCGTCGCTGGAACTGATGCCAGTGATCAAGCGGCGGGCGGGACGAGTGCCCTCCCGCGTGCGACCCACCACACGGCTCGAATAAATCATCAGGCATGAAAAAGCCCGCAGCGACGGCGGGCTTTTTCTTACAAGCAGGTCGCGACTCAGATAGGCCGGCTACCATACTTGTTATCAGGCTTCTTGGGCGGGTCCGCTACCACATTCGGCTCGACCTCGACCACTTTGCCGCCTTTGGCGAGAAACTCTTCCATCGCACGGGCCAGGGCGTCGCGCTCTTTATTCTTGGCTTCAACGCTCGGCAGCTCATCTACCGAAACAGCGGCCTTGGCCTTGCCTTTGGCCTTGGGCGCGGCGTCATCGCCAACACTGTCATCGGCGTCGTCGGCCACGTCGTCAACCGCTGCCGCGTCAAGACCGTCTTCAGCCTCGTCGTCATCACCTACTTCGAGTTCGTCGTTTTCCAGATCATCGTCGCTCATGTTCTACCTCATGACTTGCGAAAAGCAGATTAGTTATAGCCCAGCTTCACCCTCTGTCGAGTTTGCTGGAAAAAAATCAGTAGCCACCGGATAACCAGTGGCTTATGCCCCATCACCGTGCAAGGTGGCGAGGACTTTACGAGCACCACCATGATCACGGTGCTCGCCCAGGTAAACACCTTGCCAGGTCCCCATCGCCAAGCGGCCGGCCTTCACCGGCAAACTCAGCTGGCAGCCCAGGAGACTGGCCTTGAAATGCGCCGGCAGATCATCCGGCCCCTCGTCGTTGTGTTCAAACCCTGCACGGCCTTGCGGCACAAGCGAGTTGAAAAACCGTTCGAAGTCACGGCGAACCGCCGGGTCGGCATTCTCGTTGACGGTCAACGAGGCCGAAGTGTGCTGCAACCACAGGTGCAACAGGCCGACACGACACGCCTTCAGTTCAGGCAAGCCGGCAAGCAACTCGTCGGTTACCAGGTGAAAGCCCCGAGGCTTGGCCCGCAGGGTAATCAGGGTCTGTTGCCACATACAGTTCTCCGCCCATCGGCGCGCATTCTAGCGCGCCTTGGGAAAAAACAAAGTGTCGAATACGCCTACATGCCTGTAAGACATTCGCACGCTCAAAAGTGCCGCGTGTGTCTGGTCACAAACTTGGCGTAAAAACCGGCACAGCGTGTGATAGCTGACAAACACCAGACAAAAAAATGCCCGGCAAGCCGGGCATCTTTTTTTCGCGTACTTACAAGTTGTAGCCGCGTTCGTTGTGTTGCGCCAGGTCGAGGCCGACCGCCTCTTCCTCTTCGGTAACACGCAGCCCCATGACCATGTCCAACACCTTGAGGATGATGTAGGTCACGATGGCCGTGTAGATCACGGTGAAACCGACGCCTTTGCACTGGATCCAGACTTGAGCCGCGATATCGGTCACGGTGCCGAAACCGCCCAGCGAAGGGGCCGCGAACACACCGGTAAGAATCGCGCCGAGGATACCGCCAATACCGTGTACGCCGAAGGCGTCCAGGGAGTCGTCATAGCCCAGCTTGCGCTTGAGGGTAGTGGCGCAGAAGAAGCACACCACACCCGCCGCCAGACCGATGATCAGTGCGCCCATCGGGCCCACGGTGCCAGCGGCCGGCGTGATTGCGACCAGACCCGCCACCACACCCGAGGCGATGCCCAGTGCGCTTGGCTTGCCGTGAGTGATCCACTCGGCGAACATCCAGCCCAGCGCCGCCGCAGCAGTTGCGATCTGAGTCACCAGCATCGCCATGCCCGCAGTGCCGTTGGCCGCGACAGCGGAGCCGGCGTTGAAGCCGAACCAACCGATCCACAGCATGGCCGCACCGATCAGGGTGTAACCGAGGTTGTGCGGTGCCATTGGAGTGGTCGGGAAGCCCTTACGCTTGCCGAGTACCAGGCACGCTACCAGGCCCGCCACACCGGCGTTGATGTGCACCACAGTGCCGCCGGCGAAGTCCAGCACGCCCCAGTCCCACATCAGGCCGCCGTTGCCGCTCCACACCATGTGTGCGATCGGCGCGTAGACCAGGGTGAACCAGATGCCCATGAAGATCAGCATCGCGGAGAACTTCATACGCTCAGCAAAAGCACCGACGATCAGCGCCGGCGTGATGATGGCGAAGGTCATCTGGAAGGTGATGAACACGGCTTCCGGGAACAACGCCGCTGGCCCGGTGATGCTGGCCGGAGTGACACCCGCCAGGAACGCCTTGCCCATGCCGCCGAAGAAGGAGTTGAAGTTGACCACGCCCTGTTCCATACCGGTGGTATCGAACGCGATGCTGTAGCCGTAGATGACCCACAGGATGCTGATCAGGCCGGTGATGGCGAAACACTGCATCATCACCGACAGAATATTCTTGGAGCGGACCATGCCGCCGTAGAACAGCGCCAGGCCCGGGATGGTCATGAACAGCACCAGCGCGGTGGCGGTCAGCATCCAGGCGGTGTCGCCGGAGTTGAGGACTGGAGCAGCCACTTCGTCTGCCGCCATGGCCAGGCTTGGCATTACGATGGACAACAGGGCTCCGAGCCCTGCGAATTTACGCAGAGTCATATTGTTTTCTCCTGGGGCGTTGGGGTTTGGCGGCTTAGATTGCGTCGGTATCGGTTTCGCCGGTACGGATGCGAATAGCCTGTTCCAGATTGACCACGAAGATCTTGCCGTCACCGATCTTGCCGGTGTTGGCGGCCTTGGTTATCGCCTCGATAACCCGGTCAAGATCCTTGTCGTCAATGGCGACATCAATCTTCACCTTCGGCAGGAAATCGACTACGTATTCCGCGCCGCGATACAGCTCGGTGTGACCCTTCTGCCGACCGAAGCCTTTGACCTCAGTAACGGTAATGCCCTGCACGCCGATTTCGGACAATGACTCGCGTACATCGTCCAACTTGAACGGCTTGATGATGGCAGTGACTAGCTTCATGAAAACTCTCTCCCGAATTGGTGGACTTGCCCCAGGAAAACAAACCCGTCTCAAGTCTAAGCGCAGTGCCTGGCTTTGTAACGCATCGTCGCAAGCGCAATTGCTATTGCGACGCCAGCTAACCACTGGTGACGAAACCTGTACCCCTGATCCGTCGGCGCACTGCATTCGTCACAGCGACTGCATCAGTGCATGGGTCATGATCGTCTAAGCAGAAACCTTGCCAGCTCCGTAAAAATCACTGAAATCAGTCCTTTGCCCACTCAAGCCCACCTGCGGGGCTATTCGGCGACCGTAATGCGCACAAAAACGGTGCGACACCGCCCGACCTGATGCGCGAAAAGCGTGCGCCGCAGGCCGTGGAAAGACTATAGACGCTGCGTGATACACTGCCCGCCGACAGTTTTTCCGGAATACTTCCCATGCTTGCGCCTAAAGACCTCCTCGACGCCCTGAGCGGCCACGCCTCTCGCCTGTTCAGCGGCGACACTCCGCTGCCCCGCAATGAAATCGAAAGCCAGTTCAAGGCCCTGCTGCAAAGCGGCTTCAGCAAGCTCGACCTGGTGAGCCGGGAAGAATTCGACAGTCAGATGGTCGTGCTCGCCCGCACGCGCGCGCGACTGGAGAGCCTGGAGGCTAAAGTGGCTGAACTGGAAGCCAAGCTGACACCATCGGCTGAATAAACACGACGAGTGTGGGAGTACTGGCTCCCACACTCGCGCTGGATACGTTCTGTAAAACCTCCCCCGCAGTGCTCTTCCCCACCTCGTCTACCCTTGAAAAACCGCAGGAAGCGGCCTCCCATTTCAAGGAACGAGCATGTCCCTCGCCATTGTCCACAGTCGCGCCCAAGTCGGCGTCGAAGCCCCTGCCGTCACCGTCGAAGTGCATATGGCCAATGGTTTGCCGTCCCTCACGCTGGTGGGCCTGCCCGAAACCGCCGTGAAAGAAAGCAAGGACCGCGTGCGCAGTGCGATTCTCAACTCCGCTCTGCAATACCCCGCACGCCGTATCACCCTCAACCTCGCGCCCGCCGACCTGCCGAAGGACGGCGGGCGTTTTGATCTGGCGATTGCCTTGGGGATCCTCGCCGCCAGCGTGCAGGTGCCGACCGTGATGCTCGATGACGTGGAATGCCTGGGTGAGTTGGCGCTATCCGGCGCAGTACGCGCGGTCAAAGGCGTGTTGCCGGCTGCACTGGCCGCGCGCAAGGCCGGGCGCACCGTGATAGTGCCGCGGGCGAATGCCGAAGAAGCGTGCCTGGCGTCCGGGCTGAAAGTGATTGCAGTGGACCACTTGCTGCAAGTGGTGGCGCACCTGAATGGGCAGGCGCCAATCGAGCCCTACAAATCCGATGGGTTGCAGTACCTGAACAAGCCCTATCCAGATTTAAGTGAGGTGCAGGGCCAACTGTCAGCCAAGCGTGCGTTGCTGATCGCAGCAGCCGGGGCACACAACCTGTTGCTCAGCGGGCCGCCAGGTACCGGCAAGACCCTGCTCGCCAGCCGACTGCCCGGCTTGCTGCCGCCATTGAGCGAACAAGAGGCATTGGAAGTGGCGGCGATCCAGTCCGTGGTCAGCCTGGCGCCGTTGAGCCATTGGCCGCACCGACCCTTTCGCCAGCCGCACCATTCGGCCTCAGGCCCGGCATTGGTGGGTGGCGGCTCAAAACCGCAACCTGGGGAAATTACCCTGGCCCATCACGGTGTGCTGTTTCTGGACGAGTTACCGGAGTTTGATCGCAAAGTGCTGGAGGTACTACGTGAGCCGCTGGAGTCGGGGCATATCGTGATTTCCCGCGCCCGCGACCGCGTCAGTTTCCCTGCGCGCTTTCAACTGGTCGCCGCGATGAACCCGTGCCCCTGTGGCTACATGGGAGAGCCCAGTGGGCGTTGTCGCTGCACACCGGAGCAGATCCAGCGCTACCGCAACAAGCTGTCCGGACCGTTGCTCGACCGCATCGACCTTCATCTCACCGTGGCACGTGAAACCACCGCTCTGAACCCTGCCCCGCAGGCCGGCGACACTACGGCTACGGCCTCTGCTCACGTGGCGCAAGCTCGGGAACGCCAGCAACAACGCCAGGGTTGCGCCAACGCCTTCCTTGACCTGCCGGGACTGCGCGAGCACTGCCGGTTGGCGAAAGACGATGAAGGCTGGCTGGAAAGCGCCTGCGAGCGGCTCACGTTGTCGCTACGCGCAGCACACCGATTGCTCAAGGTGGCGCGCACCCTGGCGGACTTGGATCAGGCGGATGCCATCACCCGCGATCATCTCAAAGAGGCCCTGCAATACCGTCCGGCAGCGATCACTTAGCCCACCCGGTGATAGACGGCATTTCAGCGGAAGCGATCCACTTCTTGACGCAGGCCCGCCGCCAGGGTCTCCAACTCTTTGGCAGTAATCGCCAGGTTCGATACCACTTCACGCTGCTCACTGTTGGCCAGCGCGATGCTTTGCAAGTTGCTGCTGAGCAAGGTCGCGGTGCTGCTCTGTTCCTGCGTCGCCGTGGTAATCGCCGCGAACTGCTGACCCGCCGAGCGGCTTTGCTCATCGATACGCGCCAGTGCCGAGGCCACATCGGCATTGCGCGACAGGCCTTCCTGCATCAACACATTGCCGTGTTCCATGGTGCTGATGGCGTTGCCGGTTTCTTTCTGGATGCTTTGGATCATCCCGGAAATTTCATCGGTGGCTTCGCGGGTCCGCGACGCCAGGTTACGCACTTCGTCAGCCACCACCGCAAAACCGCGGCCCTGTTCACCAGCCCGCGCGGCTTCAATGGCAGCGTTGAGCGCCAGCAGGTTGGTCTGCTCGGCGATGGAGGTGATCACACCCACGATCCCGCCGATTTCCTGAGAACGCTGACCCAAGGTATTAATCACCGTGGCCGTGCTGTTCAGGGCGGTAGCGATATGCTCCAAGGAGGTGGAAGCCTCTTGCATCGAGTTTCGGCCGATGCGGGTTTGTTGGGCATTTTCCTGGGCGAGACGCTCAGTGTTGCCCATGTTGTCGGCGATGTTCAGCGAGGTGGCGCTGAATTCTTCCACCGCGCCGGCCATGCTGGTGATTTCGCCGGACTGCTGCTCCATGCCGTCATAAGCGCCGCCCGACAAACCCGACAAGGCCTGAGCACGGCTATTGACCTCTTCGGCCGCCTTGCGGATATGGGAAACCATGGTCGACAGCGCTTCACCCATCTGGTTGAAACTGCGCGCCAGTTGGCCAATTTCGTCATGGCTGGACACGTTAAGCCGTGCGCTCAAGTCGCCAGCACCCAAGGCTTCGGCCTGACGCACCAGATCACTCAACGGTTGCAGTTTGCTGCGCAACAGCCAGACCGTGGCGCCCACCGCCAGTAACATCGCCAGCACGCTGCCGATCACCAGACGAATGCCGACGGCCCAGGTCACCGCACGGATTTCCGCTTTCGGCATGCTCGCGACCACGGCCCATGGGCCACCTTCGAAGGGCACCGACACGCTGTAGAAATCTTCGTTCCTGTCGCTCCAGAAGTGACCTTTGCCTGGGGTCTTGGCCAGGTCCAGCATCACCGGAACCGCCTGATCCAGAGCCTGCACGCCCGCCGGGGGCACCAGCCAGCGCTTCTGCTCATCGAGCAACGCCAGGGAACCGGTCTGGCCGATGCGGAAGCGCTTGAGGTTTTCGAACTGGGCGGCCTGCGCGTCGGTGTAGTCAAACCCGATGAACAACACAGCGATCACTTTGCCACTGGGGTCGCGTACAGGGCTGTATTGGGTCATGTAGGAACGGTCGAACAACACCGCACGTCCGATATAGGCCTGGCCACCTAGCACTCGCTGGTAGGCCGGACCCTGGCGATCAAGCACAGTGCCGATCGCACGGCTGCCGTCCTGCTTGGTCAGGGAGGTGCTGACACGGATAAAGTCGTCACCGCTGCGCACAAACACGGTGGCCACGCCGCCGGACATCTGCTTGAACTCATCCACTTCGGTGAAGTTGTTGTTGAGCACTTCGCCGCCCAGCAACAGGCTCGGTGTCTGAACCCCGGCCACCGCGACCGGTTGATCGGCCTTCACCGTCAACCCGGCGCTGAAGCGTTTCTCGAACAACCCCGTCAGGCGCTGGGTGCTCTCGCGTAACGTGCTGTGGAAGGTATTGAGTTGGTCGGCGAGCAAACGCGCTTCGCTGGCCAGGTGCTCCTCGCGGGTATCGAGGTTGGCGGAGTCGAGGGAACGCAAGGCGAAAACAGTACTGCCGCCGATGGCGACAGCCAAAATCACAGCTAATGCGATGCCTAACTGGGAGGCAATCCGCGCGCGAGGTTGAGACATGACGGCTCCTGGCCGAGGCCAGGATCATCCTGATCTCATAGCGCTGCTCGGCAAATTATCTAATGGGAAACGTTGGTGCACGATTGTTCCAACACACCTACTTCGGCGGCGTGTGGCAATACTTGAGCGAATCCCAAGGGCATCGCGCAAACGGTTGCGTATGGGGCGCCCCCATTCAATCGAGACGTTCGACCGCAGGCAAAGCCATGGCCTGCACTTCGCCCTGGAGAAAATCCGCCAGACGCCGCAAACGCTCACCGCCGGGGCGGGTCTTGGGCCATACCAGATAGTAACTTTCCCCACTCGCCACCGCCGTTGGCCATGGCAGGCTCAAACGCCCTTGTGCCACATCTTCGGCCACCATCAGCAGGTCGCCCATGGACACCCCGTAACCCCGTGCCGCCGCGATCATGCCCAGCTCCAGCGTATCGAACACTTGGCCGCCCTTGAGCGAAACGTGGGACGACAACCCCATGCGCTCCAGCCAATTGCGCCAGTCGCGACGGTCTGGCGTGGGATGCAGCAACTCGGTGCCCGCCAGGCGGTTGACGTCCCAAGGGCCGTCCTTGAGCAGGTTCGGCGCGCCGACGGGGATCAGGAACTCGGGGAACAGGTAACTGGCTTCCCAATCTGCCGGAAAGTGCCCGTAGCTCAATAACACCGCGCAATCGAAAGGCTCCTGGTTGAAGTCCACTTCGTCCACGTTCATCCAGGCGCTGGTGAGTTGCACCTCATTGCCCGGCTGTAATGCCCGGAAGCGACTGAGCCGCGCCAACAGCCACCGCATGGTCAGGGTCGACGGCGCCTTCATGCGCAGGATGTCATCTTCGGCGTTCAGGGTATGGCAGGCCCGCTCCAGCGCCGCGAACCCCTCACGCACTCCAGGCAACAGCAGGCGCGCCGCTTCGGTGAGCTGCCGATTGCGGCCGCTGCGCTGGAACAGACGGCAGGCGAAATGCTCTTCCAGCGTGCGGATATGCCGGCTCACCGCACTTTGGGTAATCGACAGTTCTTCGGCGGCACGGGTAAAGGAGTTATGCCGGGAGGCCGCTTCAAAAGCACGCAAGGCGTAAAGAGGAGGGAGACGACGAGACATAAAGAAAGCTCCGACAGCGCAATGCCGGAACCCTACCAGAATCCATAAGGCATGAGTTTTAATCATGCAAACGATCGCATTTATCCCTTTGTGCAATGGCCTGAGAGCGCCGAGAATCACCCCCTCCCCAAACGTCTGACTTTTTGAGCGTGATGATCATGCAGCATCCGGCACGTACTGAACTCTGGGCCATTCTGCGGCTGTCAGGGCCGCTGATCGCCTCACAGTTGGCGCACATGCTGATGGTGCTGACCGACACCCTGATGATGGCGCGCCTGAGCCCCGAAGCCCTGGCCGGTGGTGGCCTGGGCGCGGCGACCTATTCGTTCGTGTCGATCTTCTGCATCGGCGTGATTGCCGCCGTGGGCACACTGGTGGCGATCCGTCACGGTGCCGGTGATATCGACGGCGCCACCCGCCTGACCCAGGCGGGGCTTTGGCTCGCCTGGTTGATGGCCCTGGCGGCGGCGTTGCTGTTGTGGAACCTCAAGCCGGTGCTGCTGATGTTCGGCCAGACCGAAAGCAACGTGCAATCGGCGGGGCAGTTTCTGACGGTGCTGCCATTCGCCCTGCCCGGCTACCTGAGTTTCATGGCCTTGCGCGGCTTCACCAGCGCCATCGGCAAGGCAACTCCCGTGATGGTGATCAGCCTTGGCGGCACGGTACTCAATTACCTGCTCAACCACGCCTTGATCGAAGGCATGTTCGGCCTGCCGAAACTCGGGCTGATGGGCATCGGCCTGGTCACCGCCATCGTCGCCAACGGCATGGCGCTGGCGCTGATGTGGTACATCCGCAGCAACCGCGACTATGCCGCCTATCCATTGGGCAGCGGCCTGCTGCGCCTCAACACGCGGTACCTGCGCGAACTGTGGCGCCTGGGCCTGCCGATTGGCGGCACCTATGCGGTGGAGGTTGGGCTGTTTGCCTTTGCCGCGCTGTGCATCGGCACCATGGGCAGCACACAGTTGGCGGCGCATCAGGTCGCCCTGCAAATCGTCTCGGTCGCGTTCATGGTGCCGGCGGGCATGTCCTACGCCGTGACCATGCGCATCGGTCAGCATTATGGTGCCGGGCAGTTACTGCAGGCGCGCATGGCGGGTCGGGTCGGCATCACTTTTGGCGCTGCGGTGATGCTGGGTTTTGCCGTGGTGCTATGGCTGTTTTCCGATCCACTGATCGGCTTGCTCATTGATCACAACAACCCGGCGTTCCACGACGTCATTGTCATGGCCGTCAGCCTGCTCGCCGTTGCCGCCTGGTTCGAACTGTTTGACGGCGTGCAAACCATTGCTATGGGGTGCATTCGTGGGCTTAAAGATGCCAAGACCACCTTTTTGATTGGGGCGGGCTGCTATTGGTTGATTGGCGCGCCTGCCGCCTGGCTGATGGCGTTCATCCTGGGCTGGGGACCGACCGGCGTGTGGTGGGGCTTGGCGCTGGGTTTGGCGTGTGCGGCCGTCAGCCTGACCTGGGCATTCGAGGCAAAGATGAAGCGCATGATTCGCCAGGAAGGCGCAGCGCCCGAAACCCGCCAGGGGTTTCAGGCCGCACAAGCGGATTAAAGCCCTTCGCCTACCTGTGCCTGCCGGCCCCTGCCGAATGTCAGGTAGTCCACCAGTTCAGGCAACGGCAACGGTTTGCTGATCAGATAACCCTGAGCCTGGTCACAGCCGAACAACCTCAGCAGCGCCAGTTGCTCAGGGGTTTCCACCCCTTCGGCCACCACTTCCAGGTTGAGGTTGTGCGCCAGGTTGATCATGGCATGCACCAGTTTGCGGTTCTCTTCGCGCTCCTCCATGCCGCCGACGAAGCTCTTGTCGATCTTCAGCAAGGCGATCGGCAGGCTGTTGAGGTGCACGAACGATGAGAAACCGGTGCCGAAGTCGTCCAGGGAGAACCGCACACCCAGGCGACCGAGGGCGTCCATGGTCTGCTTGACCAGGTCACTGCGGCGCATAACGGCGGTTTCGGTCAACTCGAACTCCAGCCACTGCGCCTCCACACCACGCTCGGCAATCAGCCGGCTGAGGGTGGAGAGCAACTGGCTGTCCTGGAACTGGCGAAATGACAGGTTGACCGCCATGTGCAACGGCGGCAGGCCGCGTTCACGCAGGTCTTGCATGTCGCGCAGGGCCCGGGAGATCACCCAGTATCCCAGCGGTACGATCAGGCCGCTCTGTTCAGCCAACGGCACGAATTCGCTGGGCGGCAGCAGGCCGCGTTCGCCATGGCGCCAGCGCACCAGCGCTTCCAGGCCAACAATATGCCCATCGTCCAGGTCCAGGCGCGGTTGGTAATGCAGCTCCAGTTCATCCCGACGCAAGGCACGGCGCAATTCACTTTCCAGGTCGGCCAGGCTGCGCGCGTTACGGTTGATGCGTTCGTTGAAGATATGAAAGGTACAGCCCTGAGTGCTTTTGGCTTGCTGCATGGCGATGTGGGCGTGCCACATCAGCGGGTCGGCACCGGCCCGCGCACGCGCATGCGCCACACCCAGGCTGCAACCGATCAGCAGGCTTTCGCCATCCACCCAGTAAGGTTCGGCCATGGCTTCGGTGATGCGCTCGGCCATCCACTCGGCGCGCTGGGGCGCACGGCGGGTATCGATCAACAAGGCGAATTCGTCGCTGCCCAGACGGGCCAGTTGGTCGCCGGCTTCGAGCTGGCTCTTGAGCCGCGAGACAACCTGCAGGATCAACCGGTCGCCGGCCTGATGGCCAAGGGCGTCGTTGGCGTGACGGAAATTGTCGAGGTCGAGGTGACCGAGGGCCAGGCCGCGGCCTTCATTCTCGGCCAGTCGCGCGGCCAGCAAGGTCTGGAAACCCTGGCGGTTGGCGATGCCGGTCAGCGGGTCTTGCTCGGCAAGGCGTTGCAGGGTGGTTTCCAACACACCGCGCTCGCGCACATGGCGCAGGCAGCGGCGCAGGGTATCGGTGCCCAAAGCATCACGGATCAGCCAGTCGCTGACGCCCAGCGGCGAAACCAACGGTTCCTGCTCCAACAGCAATACGCACGGCAAACTGCACCGACCAGGGCCGGGTTGCAGGTTGGGCGTGGTCAATAGCACGGCGCTTTGGTCGTCATCGAACAGACGACTCACCGAGTCCCAATTGGGCGCGCTGATCAGCACAGCCCCATCGCCCATCGGCGCCAGGCACTCGCGCAATAACGCTGCCCACTCAGGCGCATCGGCCAATAGCAGCAAACGCAAGGGTTCGACAGGCGTAGACAAGCTAGCTCCCTAGACTCTGCAAAATTCGTTGGCGGCGGGCATTATGACGTGCGGCCTGATAATCACCAATGATAGGGGTTATCAAACACGCAGGCTGTAATCATTTGTCTCAGGTTAACCAAAAGCCTCGACATCCTGCGGCAAAGTATCAAAAGCGGCAAATTTAGATCGAGTGGTACGTCACACCGTCGATCCAGAGCAGCAGAATCTTGCCAGCCTGTTAAAATGCCCGCCCTTTTGAACAACGACTCCCTGAACTCTGTATGTCCCGACTCAATCCCCGGCAGCAAGAAGCCGTGAACTACGTCGGCGGCCCTCTATTGGTGCTCGCCGGCGCAGGCTCCGGCAAGACCAGCGTGATCACGCGCAAGATCGCGCACCTGATCCAGAACTGTGGCATCCGCGCTCAGTACATCGTCGCCATGACCTTTACCAACAAGGCGGCGCGCGAGATGAAAGAGCGTGTCGGCACCCTGCTCAAGGGTGGCGAGGGCCGTGGTCTCACGGTGTGCACCTTCCACAACCTCGGGCTGAACATCATCCGCAAGGAGCATGCGCGACTGGGCTACAAGCCGGGCTTCTCGATCTTCGACGAGGCCGACGTCAAAGCCCTGATGACCGACATCATGCAGAAGGAATACGCAGGCGACGACGGCGTCGACGAGATCAAGAATATGATCGGCGCCTGGAAGAACGACCTGGTGCTGCCCGCTCAAGCCCTGGAAGCTGCGCGCAACCCCAAGGAGCAGACCGCCGCCATCGTCTATACCCACTACCAGCGCACGCTCAAGGCGTTCAACGCGGTGGATTTCGATGATCTGATCCTGCAGCCGGTCAAGCTGTTCCAGGAACACGCCGACATCCTCGAAAAATGGCAGAACAAGGTGCGTTACCTGCTGGTGGACGAGTACCAGGACACCAACGCCAGCCAGTATTTGCTGGTGAAGCTGCTGATTGGCACGCGCAACCAGTTCACCGTGGTGGGCGACGATGACCAATCGATCTACGCCTGGCGCGGCGCTCGTCCGGAAAACCTGATGCTGCTCAAGGTCGACTACCCGTCCTTGAAAGTGGTGATGCTGGAGCAGAACTACCGCTCCACCAGCCGCATCCTGCGCTGCGCCAACGTGCTGATCTCCAACAACCCCCACGAGTTTGAAAAACAGCTGTGGAGCGAGATGGGCCATGGCGATGAGATCCGCGTGATCCGCTGCCGCAACGAAGACGCCGAAGCCGAGCGCGTGGCCGTGGAAATTCTCAGCCTGCACCTGCGCACCGACCGCCCCTACAGCGACTTCGCGATCCTGTATCGCGGTAACTACCAGGCCAAGCTGATCGAGTTGAAACTGCAGCACCACCAGGTGCCGTATCGCCTGTCAGGCGGCAACAGCTTTTTCGGACGCCAGGAAGTAAAAGACCTGATGGCCTACTTCCGCTTGATCGTGAACCCCGATGACGACAACGCCTTCCTGCGCGTGATCAACGTGCCACGCCGGGAAATCGGTTCGACGACCCTGGAAAAACTCGGTAACTACGCCACCGAACGCAAGATCTCGATGTACGCCGCCACCGACGAAATCGGCCTGGGTGAACACCTGGACACGCGCTTCACCGATCGCCTGTCGCGCTTCAAGCGCTTCATGGACAAGGTGCGCGAACAATGCGCCGGCGAAGACCCGATCAGTGCGCTGCGCAGCATGGTCATGGACATCGACTATGAAAACTGGCTGCGCACCAACAGTTCCAGCGACAAGGCCGCGGATTACCGCATGGGCAACGTCTGGTTCCTGATCGAAGCCCTGAAGAACACCCTGGAAAAAGACGAAGACGGCGAAATGACCGTCGAAGACGCCATCGGCAAGCTGGTGCTGCGCGACATGCTCGAGCGCCAGCAGGAAGAAGAGGACGGCGCCGAAGGTGTACAGATGATGACCTTGCATGCCTCCAAGGGCCTGGAGTTTCCGTACGTGTTCATCATGGGCATGGAAGAGGAAATTCTCCCACATCGCTCCAGCATCGAAGCCGACACCATCGAAGAAGAACGGCGCCTGGCCTACGTGGGCATTACCCGCGCACGTCAGACCCTGGCCTTCACCTTTGCCGCCAAGCGCAAGCAATACGGCGAGATCATCGATTGTGCCCCCAGCCGGTTCCTCGATGAACTGCCGCCGGATGACTTGGCCTGGGAAGGCAATGACGACACACCGACCGAGGTAAAGGCCGTTCGCGGCAATACCGCGCTGGCGGACATACGCGCGATGTTAAAGCGCTAGAATCGACTACTTTTTAATCTACTTTCGGCGCACATCGCGCCATTAGAGGAAGCGTTCCGTGGAAGCACTGCACAAGAAAATTCGCGAAGAAGGCATCGTGCTTTCCGATCAGGTACTCAAGGTCGACGCCTTTCTGAACCACCAGATCGACCCGGCACTGATGAAACTGATCGGCGACGAATTCGCCGCGCTGTTCAAGGACTCGGGTATCACCAAGATCGTCACCATCGAGGCCTCAGGCATTGCACCGGCGATCATGACCGGCCTGAATCTCGGTGTGCCGGTGATCTTCGCGCGCAAGCAACAGTCCCTGACCCTGACCGAAAACCTGCTGTCGGCAACGGTGTATTCCTTCACCAAAAAAACCGAGAGCACCGTGGCCATCTCGCCGCGCCACCTCACCAGCAGCGACCGCGTGCTGGTGATCGATGACTTCCTGGCCAATGGCAAGGCGTCCCAGGCGCTGATCTCGATCATCAAACAGGCCGGCGCTACCGTAGCCGGCTTGGGCATCGTGATCGAGAAGTCGTTCCAGGGCGGCCGTGCGGAGCTGGATGCCCAGGGTTATCGGGTTGAGTCGCTGGCGCGGGTGAAGTCGCTGGCGGGCGGGGTCGTCACCTTCATCGAATAATCGCGGCCTGACTGCGGTAAAAAATGTGAGAGCGGGCCTGCCCGCTCTCACATCGATCTGTGATGGCTGTCAGTGGGCAGTCGCCTGCAAACCAGCGAGCAGCAGACGTTGATACAGGTCTTCCTTAAGTCCCTGCGGCTTATCCAAGCGCATCCGCTCCAAATGCGTCGCAAATGCCTCCGGCTCCGGTGCATCCAGCGCCGCCTTGCCCAACTCCAGAACCTCCGTCAGCTTGAATTTGCTCTTGAGCCAGTTCAACGCGCGTAACAAGTCACGCTCTTCATCGGTGAAGTCGCTGCCCAGAGGATATTCCGGAAACAGCCGTTTATGCCGCGCCTGAATGCCCTGGAGCCGCTCCGGCGTGTTGTCGGCGAATCGCGGATCCAGCTGGAAGTTTTTGGGTAACTTGCCGGCCTTTTGCGCCTGTTCGATCAAATCGGCCTGGAAGCGCGAGTCGGTGATATTGAGCAGCGCCTCAATCACCTTCGCATCCGTCTGCCCGCGCAAGTCGGCGATTCCATACTCGGTGATGACGATATCGCGCAAGTGTCGGGGAATGGTGCAGTGGCCGTAGTCCCAGACAATATTGGAACTGACCTCCCCAGCCGACTCGCGCCAACTGCGCAAAATCAGGATGGAACGCGCGCCTTGCAGCGCATGGCCTTGGGCAACGAAGTTGTATTGACCGCCCACGCCACTGAGTACACGGCCGTCTTCCAATTGATCCGCCACGCCCGCGCCGAGCAACGTCACCATGATCGCGCTGTTGATAAACCGCGCATCCTGGCGCTGCAAACGCTTGAGTTCTTCCTGCCCGTACAGTTCGTTGATGTAGCTGATGCGGGTCATGTTGAATTGCAGGCGTTTGGCATGGCTAATTTCCTGCAAGCGCTGGTAAAAACTACGTGGCCCCAGAAAGAAGCCACCATGGATCGATACGCCATCGGGCTGGGCCGCATCGTCCAGCAAACCGGCGTTGGCCTGTTCCTGCGTCGCCACATCGGGGTACACCTTGCGCCGTATAATCCCGGCATCCGCCAGTACCAGCAGGCCGTTGACGAACATTTCGCTGCAGCCGTACAAGCCACGAGCAAAAGGGTCAACGCCGCCTTCACGGCTGATCAGGGGCGCCCATTGATAGACGTCCAGGTCCGTGAGCAACAGTCGATAGGCTTCGTTATCGGCCTGGCGCGCCAGCAAGGCGGCAGTCAGCGCATCGCCCATCGAGCCAATGCCGATCTGCAGGGTGCCACCGTCACGCACCAGGGTGCTGGCATGCAGGCCAATAAAATGATCCTGGAACCCTACCGGCATATTCGGCGTGGAGAACAGCGTGGTGCTGTCCTTTGCGTCGATCAGGTAGTCGAACGCGTCCATGCCCAGCTCGGAATCTCCCGGCATGTAGGGTAAATCGGTATGAACCTGACCCACGATCAAGATGGTTTCACCGGCGTCACGGCGCTTGGCGATCATTGGCAATAGGTCGAGGGTGATATCGGGGTTGCAGCTCAGGCTCAGGCGGTCCGGGTGTTCCGCGCTGCTCGCGACCAGTTGCGCCACCAGGTTCAGGCCGGCGCCGTTGATATCACGGGCGGCGTGGCTATAGTTGCTGCTCACGTAGTCCTGCTGGGCCGATTCGCTGTGCAACAGGCTGCCGGGCTGCATGAAAAACTGCTGCACATGGATGTTTTTCGGAAGACTGTCTTTATGCAGGTCGGCAAGGAAATCCAACTCGGGATAGTCACCGAATACCCGCTCGATGAAGGGTTCGAGAAAGCGCTTCTGCAACCCGTCACCCAAGGTCGGCCGGCCAAGGCTCAGGGCGGTGTAAATCGTAAGCGCGCGCTCCGGCAGTTGGGCGATTCGCCGGTACAGCGCGTTGACGAACAGGTTGGGCTTACCCAGCCCCAGCGGCATGCCCATGTGGATATGCGCCGGCAAGCGCGCCAGTACGTCGTCAACTGCTTGCTCGATTGAACACAACTGCACCATCCGACCCTCCTGAACATTCCATGATTAGGGGTTGGACCGAGCTTGCCGGGTCTTTGCTGCAATGAACAGTACGAAACACAAATTGCAGACACAAAAAAGCCGCTCGTAAGCGGCATTTTTGACGAAGATCGATCGATTAAAGGCCAGACATCTTCTTGATAGCGCCTTTAAGCTCATCATCCGAGCAATCCGCACAGGTGCCCTTTGGCGGCATTGCGTTGATACCGGTAATGGCTTTGGCCAGGATGCCATCGAGGCCGCCCTGGTGATCGGCGCGTTCTTTCCAGGCGGCGGTATCACCGATTTTCGGCGCGTTCAGCAGACCCGTACCATGGCACGCGTTGCAGTGTTTGGCGATGACCTCATCCGGCGTTTTTGCTCCGCCGCCACCGCCCGCTGCAACGGCGACCTCCATGCCCTTGCACTCCTGGCCCTGAACGCAAACCTGGCCGACAGGCTCCAGGCGCTTGGCAATGTCATCATTGGTCGCAGCTTGAGCGCTGACAGCCCAAAGGGCCAGTACGGTTGCTGGTGCAGCCAGCATTTTCATAATTAGGTTCACGCGTTCACCCTCAATGGTGGCTATTCACGCCTGCGGCCACGGTTTCGCAGGCGGCGAAAGTATAACGGTTAGCCCGCCTGGCCGAAACAACCCTATTAAATAAAGGGAGATTCGGCCTCACGGAATACAGCTGCGGGAGCCTCTGCAACGCTGGCAGGACGCCTCTATTGTTAAAAGTTCGCGGGTGTGGCTGCGCTGATTAGTCGCGCAGGCACATCGAACGGATTGCGAAAACGATGGGGCTTGGTACTTTCAAAGTAGTAGCTATCGCCGGCTTCGAGCACAAAAGTTTCAAGACCGACCACCAACTCCAGACGACCTTCCACCAGAATCCCGGTTTCTTCACCTTCGTGGGTGAGCATTTCTTCGCCGGTGTCGGCGCCCGGTGGGTAGATTTCGTTGAGAAACGCGATGGCGCGACTCGGGTGCGCACGGCCGACCAGCTTCATGGTCACGGCGCCGTCGGAGATGTCGATCAGCTCATTGGCTTTATAGACGATCTGCGTCGGTATTTCCTGGAGGATCTCCTCGGAAAAGAACTCGACCATGGACATGGGGATGCCGCCCAGCACCTTGCGCAAGGAGCTGATCGAGGGGCTGACACTGTTTTTTTCGATCATTGAAATGGTGCTGTTGGTGACACCAGCGCGCTTGGCGAGCTCACGCTGGGAAAGACCCTTCAGCTTACGGATGGATTGCAGTCGTTCGCCGACGTCCAATGCGGGAGCCTCCTAGGATTCAGGCTTTGTTGTAATTGAGCGTTATCATGGCGACAGCGTTCAGTATTTACAACACTTGGACCTAAATCCCGGACCGCTGCGTTCGTACGCGGCGATCAAGCCCCGCAATAGAGCCTTGGCACGCGACGCAGATTGCAGAAGATCTGGTAGGGGATGGTCTCTGCGGCGGCGGCGACTTCACTGGCAAGGATATGTTTGCCCCACAACTCCACCGTAGAACCAAGGCCAGCCTGAGGCACGTCTGTGAGGTCGACACACAGCATGTCCATGGAGACACGCCCCAGCAATTGGCTGCGCTGGCCGGCAACCAGCACCGGAGTCCCGGTCGGCGCATGACGGGGGTAGCCATCGGCATAGCCCATGGCTACCACGCCGATGCGCATCGGTTTGGGTGTCACGAACTTGGCGCCGTAGCCCACCGGCTCGCCGGCGGGCAGTTCGCGCACGCAAATTACTTTCGACTCCAGTGTCATCACCGGCTGCAACCGCGCGGCGATGGCCTGGTCTTCGCCGAACGGCGTGGCGCCGTAGAGCATGATCCCCGGGCGCACCCAGTCGCTGGAAACGTTTGGCCAACCCAGCACCGATGGCGAATTACGCAAGCTGACCTCGGCCACCAGGCCTTGGCGCGCCGCATCAAATACCGCCACTTGTTGATCGCTACTGGGGCAATCGAGTTCGTCAGCGCGGGCAAAATGGCTCATCAGTACGATCTTTGCCACTTTGCCGCAGGCCAGCAGGCGCTGATACGCCTCGTGATAATCCTTGGGGTGCAGGCCGACACGGTGCATGCCCGAGTCCAGCTTGAGCCAGACGGTCAGCGGCTTGCTAAGCGCGGCCTGCTCGATCGCCTCCAGTTGCCACAGCGAATGCACCACGCACCAGAAGTCATGCTCGATGATCAGCGCCAACTCATCCGCTTCGAAAAAGCCTTCCAGCAGCAGCACCGGTGCGCGAATGCCGGCGGCACGCAACTCCAATGCTTCCTCGATGCACGCCACTGCGAACCCGTCGGCCTCGGCTTCCAGGGCCTGGGCCACGCGCACGGCGCCATGGCCGTAGGCATCGGCCTTGATCACGGCAAGGGCCTTGGCCCCGGTGACTTCACGGGCCAATTGGTAGTTGTGGCGCAGGGCTTGAAGGTCGATCAGGGCACGGGCTGGGCGCATGGCGGCAGGCTTCTAGGCAGCAGAGTGAAGAAAAAACCGGCGCCGACAGACAACGTCGGCACCGGGAGAGGGATCGCGTTTAAGGCAGCGCCGCCACGACGGACAGCTCTACCAGGATGTCCGGTTCGCACAATTTGGCTTCAACCGTGGCACGTGCCGGGGCGACGCCTTTCGGCAGCCATGTGTCCCACACCGCATTCATGCCGGCGAAATCGGCGTCGATGTCTTTCAGGTAGATCGTTACCGACAGCAACTTGGTCTTGTCCGTACCGGCCAAATCCAGCAAACGCTCGATGTTGGCCAGGGTCTCACGGGTTTGCTGTTCAATCCCGGCGCTCATGTCGTCGCCGACCTGCCCTGCCAGATACACGGTACCGCTGTGGACAACGATCTGGCTCATGCGCTCATTGGTGAGCTGGCGCTGGATTGACATGTTTTGCGGACTCCTGGTGGTTGCCGTAACGGGAAATATCGAGGCCCGCGGCGCTGATCTGCGGGGTTTTCCTGGCCATCAGGTCGGCCAGCAAGCGACCGGAACCGCACGCCATGGTCCAACCGAGGGTGCCGTGGCCGGTGTTCAGGAACAGGTTCTTGAACGGCGTGGCGCCGACAATCGGTGTGCCGTCGGGTGTGGTCGGGCGCAGGCCGGTCCAGAACTCCGCGGTGGTCAGATCGCCGCCCTGAGGATAAAGGTCGTTGACGATCATCTCCAGGGTTTCACGCCGACGTGGGTTCAGCGACAGGTCAAAACCGGCTATTTCAGCCATGCCACCCACGCGAATGCGGTTATCGAAACGGGTAATCGCGACCTTGTAGGTCTCGTCGAGGATGGTCGAGGTCGGCGCCATCGCCGGGTTGGTGATCGGCACGGTCAGCGAGTAACCCTTGAGCGGGTACACCGGCGCTTTGATCCCCAGCGGCTTGAGCAACTTCGGCGAATAACTGCCGAGCGCCAGCACGTAGCGGTCAGCGGTTTCGAGCTTGCCGTCGATCCACACGCCGTTGATGCGATCACCGGCCTGGTCAAGGCGCTGGATATCCTGTTCGAAGCGGAACTCCACACCGAGCTGTTTGCACATTTCGGCCAGGCGCGTGGTGAACATCTGGCAGTCGCCGGTCTGGTCGTTCGGCAGGCGCAAGGCTCCCGCGAGGATGTCGGTGACGCTGGCCAGGGCCGGTTCAACGCGGGCAATACCGGCGCGGTCAAGCAGCTCGAAGGGCACGCCGGACTCTTTCAACACCGCGATGTCTTTGGCCGCACCGTCCAACTGGGCCTGGGTGCGGAACAGCTGGGTAGTCCCCAAGCTGCGCCCTTCGTAGGCAATACCGGTCTCGGCGCGCAGTTCGTCGAGGCAGTCGCGGCTGTACTCGGACAGACGCACCATGCGCTCCTTGTTCACCGCATAGCGGCTGGCGGTGCAGTTGCGCAGCATCTGCGCCATCCACAGGTATTGGTCGATATCGGCAGTGGCCTTGATCGCCAGCGGCGCATGGCGTTGCAGCAGCCACTTGATGGCTTTGAGCGGAACACCCGGTGCAGCCCAGGGCGAGGCATAGCCTGGGGACACTTGGCCGGCGTTGGCGAAGCTGGTCTCCATGGCGGCGGCGGGTTGACGGTCGACCACGACCACCTCGAAACCGGCACGAGCCAAATAGTAGGCACTGGTCACACCAATGACGCCGCTACCCAAGACCAGAACGCGCATTTTTATATCCTCATCACGGCGGGGCCGCTGACGTGTGTTGTTCGAGCAATGATGAGCGCAGTATAAAAAGCAATCACCAGTGCATTTCACTATATAAATGCCTATATTTGGCGACAATTCTCGGCAAAAACCCTTTTGACAGAGGCGTATCCCCTATGCGTACCAACACCCAGACCAAGCGGGAGCTGGACAAGATCGACCGTAACATCCTGCGCATCCTGCAAGCCGACGGGCGCATCTCGTTCACGGAGCTGGGGGAAAAAGTCGGTTTGTCGACCACGCCATGCACAGAACGGGTCCGTAGGCTGGAGCGCGAAGGGATCATCATGGGCTACAACGCGCGGCTAAACCCTCAGCATTTGAAAGGCAGTTTGCTGGTATTTGTCGAGATCAGCCTCGATTACAAGTCCGGCGACACCTTTGAGGAGTTTCGCCGCGCCGTGCTCAAACTGCCCCATGTGCTGGAGTGCCACCTGGTGTCAGGGGACTTCGACTACCTGGTGAAGGCGCGGATTTCCGAGATGGCCTCGTACCGCAAACTGCTGGGCGATATCCTGCTCAAGCTGCCCCACGTGCGCGAATCCAAGAGCTATATCGTGATGGAAGAGGTGAAAGAGAGCCTGAACCTGCCGATTCCGGACTAAACCAATACCTGCCGGGTGCTGGCCATATAGTCGTGGATCTGCTTTTCCACCCGAGGGTGAATCAGCTCCACCGGCCGACGCCCATTGGGGCACGGCAAGGTCTTGGTGGTGCCAAACAGCCGGCAGATCAGCGGGCGCTCGTCATACACCGTGCAGCCTTTGGGCCCCAGGTGGACACAATTAAGCTCGTCCATGGCCGCGTCCTGCTCGGCAGCGGTCTTACGTGGCAGACGCGACATTTCTTCGGGCGACGTCGTCACTGGCCCACAGCAATCGTGGCAACCGGGCACACACTCGAAGGAAGGAATCTGGCGGCGCAATGCGCTGACTTTCTGACTGTTGCAACTCATCTAAGCAGCTACCAAACGGCGAATAGGCGTGGATTCTGACGCAAAACGCCCTGCGCAGACAGCTTCGTCCGACCGCTGTATCCTGCGTCAAATTTTCCAAACAGGGATGCTCCCCATGACCGCCAGCGCCCGGCACACCACTTCCTACTACGCCGCCAGCAGCCAGCCGCAGCCAGATCACCCGGCTTTGACCGGCACCGTGACTGCCGACGTGTGCGTGATCGGCGGGGGCTTCTCCGGGCTCAACACCGCCCTGGAGCTGGCCGAGCGCGGTTTCAACGTGGTGTTGCTGGAAGCCCGCAAAATTGCCTGGGGCGCCAGCGGTCGAAATGGCGGGCAATTGATTCGCGGCGTCGGCCACGGCCTGGACCAATTCGCCAACGTGATCGGCAGCGACGGCGTGCGTCAGATGAAGCTGATGGGCCTGGAAGCAGTGGAAATCGTGCGTGAGCGTGTCGGACGCTTCCAGATCCCTTGCGACCTCACCTGGGGCTACTGCGACCTCGCCAACAAGCCCCGCGACCTGCAAGGCCTGGCCGAAGACGCCGAAGAATTGCGCAGCCTTGGATATCGCCACGAAGTGCGCCTGCTGCAAGCGGACGAGATGAGCAGCGTGATCGGCTCCGAACGCTACGTAGGCGGCATGATCGACATGGGCTCCGGCCACCTGCACCCGCTGAACCTGGCCCTCGGCGAAGCGGCTGCCGCGCAGCAGTTGGGCGTGCAGTTGTTTGAGCAATCCGAGGTCACGCATATCGACTACGGCCCACAGGTCAAGGTGCATACCGCCCAGGGCCAGGTGCACGCCAAGACCCTGGTGCTGGCCTGTAACGCCTACCTCAACGGCCTCAACCCGCACCTGAGCGGCAAAGTACTGCCGGCCGGCAGTTACATCATCGCCACCGAGCCGTTGAGTGAAGCGCAAGCAGTCAGCCTGCTGCCGCAGAACATGGCCGTGTGTGATCAGCGAGTGACCGTGGACTACTTCCGCCTGTCCGCCGACCGCCGTCTGTTGTTTGGCGGTGCCTGCCACTATTCCGGCCGCGACCCTCAGGACATCGGCGCCTATATGCGACCGAAAATGCTCCACGTCTTTGCGCAATTGGCCAACGTGAAAATCGATTATCAGTGGGGCGGCATGATCGGTATCGGCGCCAACCGCCTGCCTCAGATCGGGCGGCTGGCAGATCACCCCAACGTGTACTACGCCCAGGCCTACGCGGGTCATGGCCTCAATGCCACGCACCTGGCAGGCAAGCTGCTGGCCGAAGCCATCAGCGGCCAGCAACAGGGACGTTTCGATCTGTTCGCTCAGGTGCCGCACATCACCTTCCCCGGCGGCAAGCACCTGCGCTCGCCGCTCCTGGCGCTGGGGATGCTCTGGCACCGTCTCAAAGAGCTGGTGTGAATCAGCCGCGCCAGAAGGGTTTCAAGCCTTCCTGGCGCGCCTGTTCGGCGCTCAGCCCGACATCGCGCAATTGCTCGGAGGTCAACGTCAGCAAGGCCCTGCGCGTGTGACGCCGGTGCCAATACAGACTCCAGCGGCTGCCACAAGACGTAAACAGTGCCTGCGTCTGCCCTGCTTCCAGTTCCTGACTGTGTAACGCCAGCCTCACATCGCTCATGCCATTCATTTTGCAGCCCCTCAGTGGCGTGTTGCCTTGAGTGACTAGAATGCGCGAGCGGCCAAAACCATTACAGATTCAACCTATCTTTATTAAATCCATACAGACACTGCCTGTTCACGGTTGAATCCTGTATTTTCTCCGTATCTGTACTGGTCCCTTTGGAGCGCTCCCCATGACCCTCTACGTCAACCTCGCCGAATTATTGGGCACGCGCATCGAACAGGGCTTCTATCGTCCAGGGGATCGACTGCCGTCGGTGCGCGCCTTGAGCGTGGAGCACGGGGTCAGCCTGAGCACCGTGCAGCAGGCCTATCGCTTGCTGGAAGACAATGGCCTGGCAATGCCCAAGCCAAAATCCGGTTATTTCGTGCCGGTTGGCCGCGAACTGCCGGCGCTTCCGGAAGTCGGTCGGCCGGCACAACGTCCGGTCGAAATTTCCCAGTGGGACCAGGTGCTGGAACTGATTCGCGCGGTACCGCGCAAAGACGTCATACAGATGGGTCGTGGCATGCCGGATGTATTGTCGCCCACCCTCAAGCCCCTGCTGCGCAGCCTGGCCCGTGTGAGTCGGCGCCAGGACCTGCCGGGGCTGTATTACGACAACATCCTTGGCTGTATGGAATTGCGCGAGCAGATCGCACGACTGTCACTCGATTCAGGCTGCCAATTGACCGCCGAAGACATCGTGATCACCACGGGTTGCCATGAGGCGCTGTCCGCCAGCATCCGCGCTATCTGCGAGCCTGGCGACATCGTCGCGGTGGACTCGCCCAGCTTCCACGGCGCCATGCAGACCCTCAAGGGCCTGGGCATGAAAGCCCTGGAAATCCCCACCGACCCCATCACCGGCATCAGCCTCGAAGCCCTGGAACTGGCCCTGGAACAGTGGCCGATCAAGGTCATCCAACTGACCCCCAACTGCAACAACCCCCTGGGCTACATCATGCCCGAGGCGCGCAAACGTGCGCTGTTGAACCTGGCCCAGCGCTTTGACGTGGCGATCATCGAAGACGATGTGTATGGCGAATTGGCCTACAGCTACCCGCGCCCCCGCACCATCAAATCCTTCGACGAAGACGGCCGTGTGCTGTTGTGCAGTTCATTCTCCAAGACACTGGCGCCCGGCCTGCGCATTGGTTGGGTTGCACCTGGGCGCTATTTGGAAAGGGTGCTGCACATGAAATACATCAGCACTGGCTCCACCGCCACGCAGCCGCAGATCGCGATTGCCGAATTCCTCAAGGGCGGCCATTTCGAGCCGCATTTGCGACGGATGCGCAGCCAATACCAGCGTAATCGCGACTTGATGCTTGATTGGGTCAGCCGCTACTTCCCGGCCGGCACCCGCGCCAGCCGTCCTCAGGGCAGCTTTATGCTGTGGATCGAACTGCCAGACGGCTTCGACACCCTCAAGCTCAACCGGACATTGATTGAACAGGGCGTACAGGTGGCGGTGGGCAGTATTTTTTCTGCGTCGGGCAAGTACCGCAATTGCCTGCGCATGAACTACAGCGCCAAGCCGACCCCGCAGATTGAAGAGGCTGTGCGCAAGGTCGGGGCGGCCGCGATCAAGATGCTGGCTGAGACGACGGACTGACCTTTCGCGAGAAATCGCCGTCATATGCCGACAACCGCCCTGATCTGGAAGCGACTCCCTTGATGATTCGACGGCTTTTACCGTTTTGCCTGTTGGGAGCCCTGACCCTGGGCGGCTGCACCACCGTGAGCACTGCGCGCATCCCCAGCGACGCGCTGCCGGCGACCCAGTCTTCATTCGGCCGCTCGATCCAGGCCCAGGCCGCGCCTTACCAGGGCCGCTCGGGCTTTCGCCTGCTGCCCAACAGCAGCGAAGCCTTCATGGCTCGCGCCGAGCTGATCCGCAACGCCCAGACCAGCCTCGATCTGCAGTACTACATCGTCCATGACGGCATCAGCACGCGCATGTTGGTGGATGAACTGCTCAAGGCCGCCGACCGTGGCGTACGCGTGCGCATTCTACTGGACGACACCACCAGCGACGGCCTCGACCAGATCATCGCGACCCTTGCCGCGCACCCCAAGATCGAGATTCGCCTGTTCAACCCCCTGCACTTGGGGCGCAGCACCGGTGTTACACGCGCCATGGGCCGCTTGTTCAACCTGTCGCTGCAACATCGGCGCATGCACAACAAGCTGTGGCTGGCGGACAACAGTGTGGCCATCGTCGGCGGGCGTAATCTGGGGGATGAGTATTTCGACGCCGAGCCCAACCTGAACTTCACTGACATCGACATGCTCAGTGTCGGGCCGGTCGCCGAGCAACTCGGGCACAGTTTCGATCAGTACTGGAACAGTGCCCTGAGCAAACCCATTGATGACTTTGTCTCAAGTCGCCCTTCCAAAGGTGACCTGGCCACCGCACGCGCGCGCCTGGAAGCCTCGCTGGCCGAATCGCGCCAGCAAAATCACGCACTGTACAACCGCTTGCGTACCTACCAGACCCAACCGCGCATGGACATCTGGCGACGCGAGTTGATCTGGGCCTGGAACCAGGCGCTGTGGGATGCACCGAGCAAGGTGCTGGCCAAAGCCGACCCCGACCCACGCCTGCTGTTGACCACTCAATTGGCACCGGAACTTGAGGGTGTCGATCATGAGCTGATGATGATTTCGGCCTATTTCGTGCCGGGCCAGCCTGGGTTGGTGTACCTGACGGGACGCGCCGACGCCGGCGTGTCGGTGAGCCTGCTCACCAACTCGCTGGAAGCCACCGACGTGCCGGCCGTGCATGGCGGCTACGCGCCGTACCGCAAAGCGTTGCTGGAGCACGGGGTAAAGCTCTATGAGCTGCGCCGCCAACCGGGCGACGGTGGCGGCAGCGGCCCGCATTTGTTCCGACGCGGCGCGTACCGCGGCTCGGACTCAAGCCTGCACAGCAAGGCGATGATTTTTGATCGGCAGAAATCGTTTATCGGCTCTTTCAACTTCGACCCGCGCTCCGTGCTATGGAACACCGAAGTCGGCGTACTGGTGGACAGTCCTGAGCTGGCGGAACACGTACGCAACCTGGCGCTGCAAGGCATGGCGCCAGCCTTGAGCTACGAGGCGACGCTCCAGGACGGCCAGGTGGTGTGGGTGACCGAAGATAACGGCCAACTGCATACCCTGACCCGCGAGCCCGGCAGCTGGTGGCGCCGGTTCAATGCCTGGTTCGCCACCAGCGTGGGCCTGGAACGCATGCTTTAGGCGGTTGGCGCTGCGCCGAACGCCCCTTGGCGCAGCAGCAACAGCACCAAACCCAATGCGCCGGCCGCCATCAACAACGGCAGCGCATGCCCGCTGATCCACTGGCTGCCGGCGCCGGCCACCAGTGGACCGATCAGGCAACCGATGCCCCACAACTGCGCGACGTGGGCATTGGCACGCACCAACGCATCGTCGCGGTAGCGTTCACCGATCAGGATCAGTGACAACGTGAACAAGCCACCCGCACTCGCGCCAAACAGCACCCATATCGGCCAGATCAACAGCGTGTGCATCAACCATGGAACCGCCAGGCTCGAGGCCAGCAATAACAGCGCACAACTCAGGAACAACGTGCGGCGCGGCAGGTAATCCGCCAGCGCGCCGATCGGAAGTTGCAACAGCGCATCGCCGACCACCACCGTGCTGACCATCGCCAGGGCGATCTCGGCGGTAAAACCCTGCTGCAGGCAATACACCGGCAGCAGCGTCAGGATCATCGCCTCGAACGCGGCGAACAGCGCCACGGCCCAGGCAATCGCGGGCAAGCCCAGGCAAAAGCGCCACAGGTCGGCGAAGGTCACGCCGAACGACTCGGCGCCCGGCGCACCCGAGCGCCCCAGCAAGGCCAACGGGGCCACCACCAACAGGCCGACACCGACCCAGAAACCGTAATCGTGGCCCGTGCCGATCACCCCCAGCAGCAATGGGCCCGAGAGCTGGCTCAAGGCATAACTGCAGCCATACAGCGCCACCAAGCGGCCACGCCACTGCTCCACTACCAGTTGATTGATCCAGCTTTCGCCGAGAATAAATACGATGGTCAGGATCACCCCGATCATCAGGCGCAATACCAGCCATACCGGGTAACTGGGCAGGATAGCCAGCAAGCCGATGGACACGGCGCCGCCCCAAAGGCACAGGCGCATCAGGTTGGCAGTGCCAAGCCAGGCGGCCAGTTGGCTGGCAACCTTGGCGCCGAGCAATACGCCGAACGCCGGCATGGCCGCCATTACACCAATGGCAAAGCTGCCGTAGCCCCAGCTCTCAAGCCGCAGGGACACCAACGGCATGCTCACGCCCAAGGCCAGGCCAACGCTGAGCACTGAACTCAGCACGGCGAAGTAAGTCGCCCAACGCATTGCCATGCTCCTGTGGATAACTTTTGAGATCACACAAAACAATGTGGGAGCGGGGTTGATCGCAACGACGGCGTGTCAGTCACAACTGCGACTGTCATACCGCGTTCGCGAGCAACCGCGCTCCCACAGGTGGACGGCTGTAGTGCTTACAGCTTGATCCAGGTCGACTTCAGCTCGGTGTACTTGTCGAACGCATGCAGTGACTTGTCACGACCATTGCCCGACTGTTTGAAACCACCAAACGGCGCAGTCATGTCACCGCCATCGTACTGGTTCACCCAAACGCTACCGGCACGCAGGGCCTTGGCAGTCATATGCGCCTTGGAGATATCGGCAGTCCACACGGCGGCGGCCAGGCCATAAACGGTATCGTTGGCGATCTTGACCGCTTCTTCGGCGCTGTCGAAGGTGATAACCGACAGAACCGGGCCGAAGATCTCTTCCTGGGCAATTCTCATGGCGTTGGTCACACCGTCGAAAATCGTTGGCTCGACATACGTACCGCCGGTTTCTTCCAGCGTGCGCTTGCCGCCAGCCACCAGCTTGGCGCCATCGGCATGCCCGGCTTCAATGTAAGACAGCACGGTGTTCATCTGCTGGGTGTCCACCAGTGCACCCACGTTGGTCGCGGGATCGAGCGGGTTGCCAGGCTTCCAGCCTTTGAGGGCTTCAATCACCAGCGGCAGGAATTTATCCTTGATGGAGCGCTCTACCAGCAGGCGCGAACCGGCGGTGCAGACTTCGCCCTGGTTGAAGGCGATGGCGCCGGCGGCGGATTCAGCGGCGGCCTGCAGGTCAGGGGCGTCAGCGAATACGATGTTCGGGCTCTTGCCGCCCGCTTCCAGCCACACACGCTTCATGTTCGACTCGCCGGAGCGGATCAACAGTTGCTTGGCAATCTTGGTAGAGCCGGTGAACACCAGCGTATCGACGTCCATGTGCAGCGCCAGGGCGTTGCCGACGGTGTGGCCGTAGCCCGGCAGCACGTTGAACACGCCTTTTGGAATACCCGCTTCAACGGCCAGGGCCGCGATGCGGATGGCGGTCAGCGGCGATTTTTCGGACGGCTTGAGGATCACCGAGTTGCCGGTGGACAGCGCCGGGCCCAGCTTCCAGCAGGCCATCATCAACGGGAAGTTCCACGGCACGATGGCACCTACCACGCCAACCGGCTCGCGGGTTACCAGACCCAACTGATCATGCGGTGTAGCGGCGACTTCATCGTAGATTTTATCGATGGCCTCACCGCTCCAGCTCAGCGCATTCGCCGCGCCGGGGACGTCGATATTCAGGGAGTCACTGATCGGCTTGCCCATATCCAGGGTTTCGAGCAGTGCCAGCTCTTCGGCATTGGCCTTGAGCAGCGCGGCGAAACGGATCATGGTGGCCTTGCGTTTGGCCGGCGCCAGGCGCGACCAGACACCGGAGTTGAACACAGCACGGGCGTTTTCCACGGCGCGCTGGGCGTCGTCGGCGTCACAGCTGGCAACGGTGGCCAGCAAGCGGCCGTCGACCGGGCTGATGCATTCGAAGGTGTCACCGGAAACAGCGGCGGTGTACTCGCCGTTGATGTAGGCGCGGCCTTCGATCTTCAGGTCCTTGGCGCGTTGTTCCCAGTCGGCACGGGTCAGGGTGGTCATGCGAGTGTCCTCCTCTTATTGAATATAAGGGCCAGGCGATGTGCCCCGGCAGCCTCAAAGAATGCTTGCCCGCCCGCCAATTGTTCGGCGCAAGGCAGCTGCCACCCTAAACCAGCGGCTGGGGATGTTTCAATATATTTGACATAACGCCGGTAAACGCCCTTGCGATGTTCATTTTAATAAACATAGACTTTGGGCTCTCCAACCGCAGGCCAGACGGGACACGCACATGAGCATCCAGGACATCGTCGACTTCAGCCAAGCCAACACCGCCCCCGAACGCTATCGCCCCGCCGCAGAAAAAGTCCTCAAGGGCGATCCCGAGCAAACGGTCTACAACCACTACAACAGTCCCTGCGGCCAGATGAACGCCGGAGTCTGGGAAGGTGAAGCAGGCCAATGGACGGTCAACTACACCGAGCACGAATACTGTGAAATTGTGCAGGGCGTCTCGGTACTGCGCGATGCCGACGGCAACGCCAAGACTTTGCGGGCGGGCGACCGCTTCGTGATCCCGGCCGGGTTCACCGGCACCTGGGAAGTGCTGGAAGCCTGCCGCAAGATTTACGTAGTGTTCGAACAGAAAGCCTGATCACCAGACGCCAGGCAAAAAAAACCCGCATCGTGAGATACGGGTTTTTTTCACAAGGAAGAAAATCAATTACTTGATTTTGCCTTCTTTGTAGATCACGTGCTTGCGAACGCGCGGGTCGAACATTTTCTTTTCGAGCTTGTCCGGAGTAGTACGCTTGTTCTTGTCGGTAGTGTAGAAGTGACCAGTACCGGCGCTAGAGATCATTCGAATCAATTCACGCATGATAGAGCTCCTTAGATCTTGCCGGCGGCGCGGATTTCGGCCAGCACGACAGTGATGCCACGCTTGTCGATAATGCGCATGCCTTTGGCAGATACACGCAGGCGAACAAAACGTTTCTCTTCTTCAACCCAGAAGCGGTGATGCTGCAGGTTCGGCAGGAAACGACGACGGGTTTTGTTATTTGCGTGGGAAATGTTATTCCCAGTCACCGGACCCTTACCGGTAACTTGACAGACTCTCGACATGCCTCAGCCCTCTAAAACCACATGCCCAACCCGGCATGGGTTGGCCGCTTAATCTCTCAGTCATTTGGCGCCAGGCGCCGCGTTTCTTTAGGGTCTTACCGGCTACACCTACAAGCGAAGGAACCGGGCCCCTAGAAAAGAGCGCTGCTTTATACCAGAAAGACCTTGGTGCAACAACAGCGAGTGTGTTTTTACCGGAGTAAATCTCGGCCGTTGACGCCTGAACCGTTGCCAGGAGGGGCCGCTACCAGAGCCGACCGCTCGTCGCACAGAATGATTTTCAGCGCCCGCGTGCGCCTCAAAGCGCACGGCGAAACAATCTGAGGCGCCATCAAAACAGCATTTTGACCAAAAGCACAGGCAAAAATGGGCTAGTCATTTATCAATCAGACCACTACGGTAGGACTTTTCCAGACTGCACTCGCAGATGGGCCTCCGATCTGCAAAGGAAACCGACCATGCGCCTCGCTGCCCTACCCCTGTTGCTTGCCCCTCTCTTTATCGCGCCGCTGGCCTCTGCCGCCACCAACTTGAGCGTTTGCACCGAGGCCAGCCCCGAAGGGTTCGATGTGGTGCAGTACAACTCGCTGACCACCACTAACGCGTCGGCCGACGTGCTGATGAACCGCCTCGTCGACTACGACGCGACAAGCGGCAAGCTGGTGCCAAGCCTGGCGGACAGCTGGGAAGTGTCGCCGGACGGCCTGACTTACACCTTCAAGCTGCACCCGGACGTGAAGTTCCATCGCACCGAGTACTTCACACCAAGCCGCAGCCTGACCGCAGAAGACGTGCGGTTCAGCTTCGAACGCATGCTCGACCCGGCCAACCCGTGGCACAAGATTGCCCAGAGCGGCTTCCCCCACGCCCAGTCCCTGCAATTGCCTACGCTGGTCAAAAAGATCGACGCCCTCGATCCGCTGACCGTGCGCTTCACCCTGGATCATGCTGACTCCACCTTCCTGGCAGCGCTGAGCATGGGCTTTGCGTCGATCTACCCGGCCGAATACGCTGACAAACTGCTTAAGGCCGGCACGCCCGAAAAGCTCAACAGCCAGCCGATCGGCACCGGGCCATTTATCTTCAGCCGCTTTCAGAAAGATGCCGTGGTTCGCTTCAAAGCCAACCCGAACTACTTCGCCGGCAAACCGGCTGTGGATAACTTGATCTTCGCCATCACACCGGACGCCAACGTGCGCCTGCAGAAGCTGCACCGCGATGAATGCCAGATCGCGCTGTCGCCCAAGCCGCTGGATGTGGGCGAAGCCGAGAAAGACCCTGCGCTCAAAGTAGAAAAAACCGCCGCGTTCATGACCGCCTTTGTGGCTATCAACAGCCAACACCCTCCGCTGGACAAGCCCGAAGTGCGCCAGGCGATCAACCTTGCCTTCGACAAGGCCAGCTACCTCAAGGCTGTGTTCGAAGGTACTGCCGAAGCCGCTAATGGCCCTTACCCGCCCAACACGTGGAGCTATGCCAAGGATCTGCCGGGTTATCCACAGGACCTCGCCAAGGCCAAGGCACTGCTGGACCGCGCCGGACTCAAGGACGGTTTCAAGACCACGATCTGGACTCGCCCCACCGGCAGCCTGCTGAACCCCAATCCAAACCTGGGCGCGCAACTGCTGCAGGCGGACCTGGCCAAGGTCGGTATCCAGGCCGAGATCCGCGTAATCGAATGGGGCGAGCTGATTCGTCGTGCCAAGGCGGGCGAACACGACCTGCTGTTTATGGGTTGGGCCGGCGATAACGGTGACCCGGATAATTTTCTGACCCCGCAGTTTTCCTGCGCGGCCGTTAAGTCTGGTACCAATTTCGCGCGTTACTGCGACCCTGCGCTCGACAAGCTGATCAGTGCCGGCAAGACCACCAGCGAGCAAGGCGTGCGCAGCAAGCTGTATCAACAGGCCCAGGCGCAGATCCAGCAACAGGCGCTATGGTTGCCACTGGCACATCCGACGGCGTTCGCTCTGGCACGCAAGCATGTCGAGGGATACCAGGTGAGCCCATTCGGCCGCCAGGACTTCTCGAAAGTCAGCATCAAGCCCTGAGCGCCCTCCCCGCCCTCACCGGGCGGGGTCACATCCACCCATATTCGGCCATCGATAACGGATCCCCATCTCCCACGATGATGTGATCGAGCACCCGCACATCCACCACTTCCAGGGCTTTTTGCAGAATCTTGGTCAATTTACGATCAGCCGCACTGGGTTCCACACTCCCGGAAGGGTGGTTATGGCACAGGATCAATGCTGCCGCGTTGTAGGCCAATGCGCGTTTAACCACTTGCCGGGGGTAAACCACCGCAGCATCAATGGTGCCCTGGAAAAGCGCCTCAAAACCCAACACCCGGTGCTTTGAATCGAGAAACAGGCAGCCAAAAATCTCGTGTGGCTCATGCCGCAACAGCGCTTTGAGGTAATCGCGTACGGCCTCCGGGCTTTCCAATACCGATTCACTGCGCAACTGTTCGGCCATGTGTCGCCGGGCCATTTCGAGCACCGCCTGCAACTGAGCAAACTTGGCCGGCCCCAAGCCCAATTGCTGGTTGAACACTGCCTGGCTGGCATCCAGCAGTGGGCGCAAGCCGCCAAATTTCGCCAACAGATGGCGCGCCAGGTCCACTGCGCTTTTCCCGCAGACCCCAGTGCGCAGGAAAATCGCTAACAACTCGGCGTCCGACAAACTCGCGGCGCCCCACTCCAATAGCTTTTCCCGCGGACGCTCTGCCGCTGGCCAATCACGAATGCTCATCCCACCTCCTTGTCCCTGTGCGCCATGTACGCCGCTGTTGCAGCGCGGACGCTGTGTTATCGTAGGCCCTCTTTTTTGCATGCGATTTCACCTGGGGAGGGGAGATCGCAGGCGTCACTGAACTGGCTTCACTGAACTGGAAAGGCAAACCAATGCAGCGTCTGTATCGGAAACGCATCGTTCTCGGCGTCGGCGGCGGCATTGCCGCCTACAAGAGCGCAGAGTTGGTTCGCAGGCTCCTTGACCAAGGTGCCGAAGTGCGCGTGGTCATGACCCGTGGCGGCAGTGAGTTCATCACGCCGCTGACCATGCAGGCCTTGTCCGGCCACCCGGTTCACCTTGACCTGCTGGACCCGGCGGCAGAAGCCGCCATGGGCCATATCGAACTGGCCAAATGGGCCGACCTGGTGCTGATCGCACCGGCCACCGCCGACTTGATCGCGCGCCTGGCCCAAGGCATCGCCGATGACCTGCTGACCACCCTGGTATTGGCTACCGATGCCACCGTCGCCATCGCCCCGGCCATGAACCAGGCCATGTGGCGAGACCCGGCCACCCAGGCCAATACCCAGCTCCTGCAAAGCCGCGGCCTCAAGGTGTTCGGCCCAGCCTCCGGCAGCCAGGCCTGTGGTGACGTCGGCATGGGCCGCATGCTCGAAGCCAACGACCTGGCACTGTGTGCCGCCGAATGCTTCCAGCACCTGGCCCTCACCGGCAAACACGTGCTGATCACCGCCGGCCCCACGCAGGAAAATATCGACCCGGTGCGTTACATCACCAACCATAGCTCAGGAAAAATGGGCTTTGCGCTGGCCGAAGCTGCGGTCGAGGCAGGCGCACGTGTCACGCTGATCACCGGTCCCGTGCACTTGCCGACCCCCGATCGCGTCACGAGAATCGACGTAGTCAGCGCACGGGACATGCTGGCGGCGTGCGAAGCGGCCATTCCCTGCGACGTGTTTATCGCTTCGGCAGCGGTCGCGGATTACCGTCCGGAAGTCGTTGCCCCGCAAAAGCTCAAGAAAGACCCTACAAGCGGCGACGGCCTGCTCCTGCAAATGGTGCGCAACCCGGACATCCTGGCCACTATTGCCACCCGCCCGGACCGCCCGTTCAGTGTTGGCTTCGCCGCCGAGACCGAGCACCTGCTGGATTACGCCGCGCGCAAATTGAAAGACAAAAACCTCGACCTGATCGTTGCCAATGATGTCGCCAACCCCAGCATCGGCTTCAACAGCGAGGAAAACGCCTGCAGCGTGATTGACCGCGATCTGCACGCCACCCTTTTCGCCCAGACCAGCAAGGGCAAGATTGCCCGCCAACTGATCTCTTTTATCGCCCAACGGCTGAACCAGGTTTAATTTCCATGCACGCTTTGCAAGCCAAGATCCTCGACCCCCGCATCGGCACCGAATTCCCACTGCCGGCCTACGCCACCCCAGGCTCTGCCGGTCTGGACCTGCGCGCCATGCTCAAGGAAGACACCGTCCTCGAACCGGGCCAGACCCTTCTGATCCCGACCGGCCTGTCAATCTACGTAGGCGACCCAGGCCTGGCGGCCCTGATCCTGCCGCGCTCCGGCCTGGGCCACAAACACGGCATCGTGCTGGGCAACCTCGTGGGACTGATTGACTCCGACTACCAGGGCGAACTGATGGTGTCGTGCTGGAACCGTGGCCAGACCGCTTTCAACATTGCTGTCGGCGAGCGTATTGCGCAACTGGTGCTGGTACCGGTCGTGCAGGCACACTTCGAACTGGTGCAGGAATTTGACGAAACCCAACGCGGCGCAGGCGGGTTTGGGCATTCCGGCAGTCACTGACCAAGATGAATCCGACCGGTCCCTTTTCGTCCGGCCGGACGCCACCGCAGGGCTTTCAGAATGAACAATGCACAGACCTTGCAGGCGATATTTACCCTTTTAAATCAATGCACTACGCAAATAAAAACGCGGAGCAAAAGCTCCGATGGCACTTTTACACCACGAACTCTCTGCCGAAAACACCGTCATACCCTTCAGTTTGAGCCTGCCGGTCAGCCACATTAAGACCAGCCTTGCCCCCTTCAGATGGAGTTTGCCCCCGCGATGAGTACCGCAGCCCACCAAGTAGTCCCGACCTTCCCCGACAGTATCTTTCGCGCCTATGACATCCGTGGCGTGGTGCCCAAGACCCTGACCACCGAAACCGCTTACTGGATTGGTCGCGCCATCGGCGCCCAAAGCCTGGCCCAGCATGAGCCCAACGTTTCGGTGGGCCGTGACGGCCGCCTGTCCGGCCCGGAATTGGTTGAACAACTGATCCAGGGCCTGGCAGACAGTGGTTGCCATGTCAGCGATGTGGGCCTGGTGCCAACGCCTGCGCTGTACTACGCAGCCAATGTCCTGGCCGGCAAAACCGGGGTCATGCTCACCGGCAGCCATAACCCACGGGACTACAACGGTTTCAAGATCGTCATCGCTGGCGACACTCTGGCCAACGAACAGATCCAGGCCCTGCACGAGCGCCTCAAGAACAATGACCTGACCAGCGGCGAGGGCAGCGTCACAAAAGTCGACATTCTTCAGCGCTACGCTGATGAAATCACGGGCGACGTGAAGCTCGCGCGCCGCCTGAAAGTGGTGGTGGACTGCGGCAACGGGGCGGCTGGGGTGATTGCTCCACAACTGCTCGAAGCCCTGAACTGCGAAGTGATCCCGCTGTTTTGCGAGGTGGATGGCAACTTCCCCAACCACCACCCGGACCCGGGCAAACCTGAAAACCTGGTAGACCTGATCGCCAAGGTCAAGGAAACCGGCGCCGACGTAGGCCTGGCTTTCGACGGCGACGGTGACCGCGTGGGCGTGGTGACAAACACCGGCGAAAACGTATTCGCAGACCGCCTCTTGATGCTGTTCGCCCGTGATGTGGTGGCTCGCAACCCAGGTGCCGAAATCATTTTCGACGTGAAATGCACCCGCCGCCTGACCCCGTTGATCAAGGAGTATGGCGGTCGCCCGCTAATGTGGAAGACCGGTCACTCGTTGATCAAAAAGAAAATGAAGGAAACCGGCGCCCTGTTGGCCGGCGAAATGAGCGGCCACGTGTTCTTCAAGGAACGCTGGTTCGGTTTTGACGACGGTATTTACAGCGCCGCTCGCCTGCTGGAGATCCTCAGCAAGGAAAAATCCACGGCGCAGGAGCTGTTTCAGACCTTCCCCAACGATATTTCTACGCCAGAGATCAATATCCATGTGACCGAGGAGAGCAAATTCAGCATCATTGACGCACTGCACGATGCGCAATGGGGCGAAGGTGCCCACCTGACCACCATTGATGGTGTGCGAGTCGATTACGCCAAAGGCTGGGGCCTGGTCCGCGCCTCCAACACCACGCCGGTGCTGGTGCTGCGTTTCGAGGCGGATACCGAGGCTGAGTTGCAGCGCATCAAGGACGTGTTCCACGCCCAGTTGAAACGTGTTGCCCCCGATCTCCAACTACCGTTCTGATTTTTTACACCGGAGCCCTGAATGACCCTCGAACGCGAAGCCGCTGCCAACACCGCCAAGGTCCTGTCCGAAGCGTTGCCTTACATTCGACGCTACGTCGGCAAGACGCTGGTGATCAAATACGGCGGCAATGCCATGGAGAGCGAGGAGCTGAAAACCGGCTTTGCCCGCGACATCGTGTTGATGAAAGCCGTAGGGATCAACCCGGTGGTCGTGCATGGTGGAGGCCCGCAAATCGGCGACCTGCTCAAGCGCTTGTCGATCGAGAGTCACTTCATCGATGGCATGCGCGTCACTGACGCCCAAACCATGGACGTGGTGGAGATGGTCCTCGGCGGCCAGGTGAACAAAGACATCGTCAACCTGATCAACCGCCACGGCGGCAGCGCCATCGGCCTGACCGGCAAGGACGCGGAGCTGATCCGCGCGAAAAAACTGACCGTAACCCGTCAGACCCCGGAAATGACCCAGCCGGAAATCATCGACATCGGCCAAGTGGGCGAAGTGATCGGCATCAACACCGACTTGCTGAACCTGCTGGTCAAGGGTGACTTCATCCCGGTCATCGCACCAATCGGCGTGGGTGCCAATGGCGAGTCCTATAACATCAACGCCGACCTGGTGGCAGGTAAGGTTGCCGAGGCACTGAAGGCTGAAAAGCTGATGCTGCTGACCAACATTGCCGGCCTGATGGACAAGCAAGGCAAGGTGCTGACCGGCTTGACCACGCAACAGGTGGACGAACTGATCGCCGACGGCACCATCTATGGCGGCATGCTGCCGAAAATCCGCTGCGCACTGGAAGCGGTGCAGGGCGGCGTTGGCAGCTCTCTGATCCTGGATGGCCGTGTACCGAATGCGATCCTGCTGGAAATCTTCACCGATACCGGTGTTGGCACGCTGATTAGTAACCGCAAGCGTCCGTAACCGCTAAAAAACAAAAAGCCCCCATTCAATTCAATTGAATGGGGGCTTTTTTGCTCCCGCTGGACTGCGCCGCAGCCCCAAATCAGACGCCAAACTGCTCGCGGTATGCACGTACTGCCGGCAAATGCTGCTTGAGCTGCGGGTCATCTTCCAGGAACTGTAACACCTGGTTCAACGACACGATGCTCACCACCGGAATACCAAAATCGCGTTCCACTTCCTGGATCGCCGACAACTCGCCGTTGCCGCGCTCCTGGCGGTTCAGCGCGATCAGCACACCGGCAGCTTTGGCACCCTCCTGGGAAGCGATGATCTGCATCACTTCGCGGATCGCAGTACCTGCGGTGATGACATCGTCGATGATCAGTACATCGCCAGTGAGCGGTGCGCCCACCAAGCTACCGCCTTCGCCATGCGCCTTGGCTTCCTTGCGGTTGAAACACCACGGCAGGTCCCGCCCATGATGTTCAGCCAGCGCCACTGCGGTAGCGGCGGCCAGCGGGATACCTTTGTAAGCCGGACCAAACAGCACATCGAAAGAAATACCGCTTTCGACGATGGCCGCTGCATAGAAACGACCCAACTGAGCCAGGGCCGAACCCGAGTTGAACAAGCCCGCATTGAAGAAGTAAGGGCTGGTACGCCCGGACTTGAGGGTGAACTCACCGAAGCGCAAAACCCCGCGATCGATGGCAAAACGAATGAAATCGCGTTGATACGCCTGCATGAAAAAAGCCTCAGATACCACGGATTTAGCTAATTAGGTAGACGGCGTGTATCATACACGCACGCGATTTTTGGGGCCATTTATGCGGATCATCAGTGTGAACGTTAATGGTATTCAGGCTGCAGTCGAGCGTGGTTTGCTCAGTTGGCTGCAAGCCCAGAATGCCGACGTCATCTGCCTGCAGGATACCCGCGCCTCCGCCTTTGAACTGGACGACCCAGCCTTCCAACTGGATGGCTACTTCCTTTATGCCTGCGATGCCGAAGTGCCCACCCAAGGTGGCGTGGCTTTGTATTCGCGGTTGCAACCCAAGGCGGTCATCAGCGGCCTCGGCTTCGAGACAGCCGACCGCTACGGGCGCTACCTGCAAGCCGATTTCGATAAGGTCAGCATCGCGACCTTGCTGCTTCCTTCGGGGCAGAACGGCGATGAAGATTTGAACCAGAAATTCAAGCTAATGGACGACTTCGCCCGTTACTTGGATAAACAGCGGCGCAAACGTCGTGAGTACATTTATTGTGGCTCGCTGTACGTGGCGCAACAGAAGCTGGATATCAAAAACTGGCGCGACAGCCAGCAATCACCTGGCTTCCTGGCGCCGGAACGGGCCTGGATGGACGAGATTGTCGGCAACATGGGCTATGTGGATGCCCTGCGTGAAGTCAGCCGTGAAGGCGACCAATACAGCTGGTGGCCAGACAACGAACAGGCTGAGATGCTCAACCTGGGCTGGCGTTTCGACTACCAGTTGCTGACCCCGGGCCTGCGCCGGTTTGTACGCAGCGCACGCTTGCCGCGCCAGCCGCGCTTCTCGCAGCACGCGCCGCTGATCGTGGACTACGACTGGACGCTGACCATCTAAGGTCATTATCCAGGCACAAAAAAACCGACATCGCTGTCGGTTTTTTTGTGGGTGTTCATTATTTGACCAGCCGCCAGGTCAAGGGATAGCGATAGGCGATCCCTTTGTTGGCCTTGATCGCACCAATGACCGTCAGCGCCACGCTGGCGATTACCAACGCCGTCATCAGGAAAAACCCGATTACCGCAAAAGCCAGCACGATGCAAACGATCCAGGCGATGGCCACGGTGATCTGGAAATTCAGAGCCTCCTTGCCCTGATCATCAATAAACGGGTCCACTTCTTTTTTCATCTGCCACAGGATCAACGGCCCCACGACGCTGCCGAAGGGGAATACAAACCCCAGAAACGCCGCAAGATGGCACAACATTGCCCCCTGACGCACCTCGTAGGAAGGCGTAGGTACCGGCATCTGGCTGTCATTCACGGCATTTCTCCTTAAAGTGGTTTCAGTCAGCCAACGCAGCGTTCTGCAGCTCGAAAATTTCGGTCATGCCTTTCTGCGCAAGGGCGAGCATCGCATTCAAGTCGGCCGGCTGGAATGGCGCGCCTTCGGCGGTACCCTGCACTTCGATGAAGCCACCGGTGCTGGTCATTACCACGTTCAGGTCGGTCTCGGCGGCCGAGTCTTCCAGGTAATCCAGGTCCAGCACCGGCTCGCCCTGATACATGCCAACCGATACAGCGGCGATCATCTGCTTGAGCGGGTCACCACCCTTCAGGCCACCGCGTTTCTTGATCACTTTGAGTGCGTCGACCAACGCCACCATGGCACCGGTGATGGACGCCGTGCGCGTACCGCCGTCGGCCTGGATCACATCACAGTCGACGTACAGGGTCACGTCGCCCAGCTTCGACATGTCCAGCGCTGCGCGCAGCGAGCGACCGATCAGGCGCTGGATTTCGAGGGTGCGCCCGCCTTGCTTGCCACGGCTGGCTTCACGCTGGTTACGTTCGCCGGTGGCGCGCGGCAGCATGCCGTACTCAGCGGTCAACCACCCCTGGCCTTGGCCCTTGAGGAAGCGCGGCACGCCATTTTCGACGCTGACGGTGCAGATCACCTTGGTATCGCCAAACTCGACCAGTACGGATCCCTCGGCGTGTTTGGTGTAGTTGCGGGTGATGCGGATCGAGCGGAGCTGATCGGCAGCGCGACCACTTGGACGTTTCATAGGGAATACCTGTACGGAGGACGAAAAACTGCCGAGCATTATAGAGCCGCGAGCCGATTCGGGGCACTTCTAAAAATTTGCTTACGAATGCTCAGCCGATCGCCCATTGTTTGGGCGTGCTCGCGCCACTGCGCTACAATCCTGCGCCTTCGCAGCCTGTCGGCTTCAATTTACCCATCAGCCCGTGTTTGCGGGACTGCAACGCGAGGTACCTCCATGGTGCACAGCATGACCGCCTTCGCCCGCGTCGAAAAAGCCGGCGTCCAAGGCACCCTGAGCTGGGAACTGCGCTCGGTCAACAGCCGCTACCTGGAACCGCACCTGCGTCTGCCGGAATCGTTTCGTGATCTCGAGGGCGCCGTGCGCGAGGCGCTGCGCCAGGGCATTTCCCGCGGCAAGCTGGAGTGCACCCTGCGGTTTACCGAGGAAACCACCGGCAAGCCGCTGCAGGTCGACCGCGACCGCGCCGCGCAACTGGTGGCCGCCGCCGAAACCATCGCCAGCCTGATCAAGCAACCGGCCCCGTTGAACCCGCTGGAAGTGCTGGCCTGGCCTGGCGTACTGGTGGCCGACGCCTCCGACCCGCAAGCCCTCAACGCCGAAGCCCTCGCCCTGTTCACTCAAGGCCTGAAGGAACTCAAGGCCGGCCGCGAGCGCGAAGGCGCCGAACTGGCGCGCTTGATCAACGAGCGCCTGACCTCGATCGAAGAAGACGTGGTGATCCTGCGCGAATTGGTGCCGCAGATGCTCGCCACCCAGCGCCAGAAGGTCCTCGACCGCTTCACCGACATGAAGGCCGACCTCGACCCCGTGCGCCTGGAGCAGGAAATGGTGCTGCTGGCACAGAAGAGCGACGTCGCCGAAGAGCTCGACCGCCTGAGCACCCACATTATTGAAGTGCGCCGCGTGCTCAAATCCGGTGGCGCCGCCGGTCGGCGCCTGGACTTCCTGATGCAGGAACTCAACCGCGAAGCCAATACACTGGGCTCCAAGGCTTTTGACCCGCGCAGCACCACGGCTGCGGTCAACCTCAAAGTGTTGATCGAACAGATGCGCGAACAAGTACAGAATATTGAGTAAGGCAACCTCCATGACCCATAGCACCGGTACCCTTTACATCATTTCCGCTCCCTCGGGCGCGGGCAAGAGCAGCCTGGTCAAGGCGCTGACCGACACTAACGATCAGATCCGCATTTCGGTCTCCCACACCACCCGCGCCATGCGCCCGGGTGAGGTGAACGGCGTGCACTATCACTTCGTCGAACGCACCGAGTTCGTGAAGATGATCGAACACGGTGACTTTCTGGAGCGCGCCGAAGTGTTCGGCAATCTCTACGGCACCTCGCAAAGCCATTTGCAGCAGACCCTCGACGAAGGCCACGACCTGATCCTGGAAATCGATTGGCAGGGCGCCGAGCAAGTGCGCAAGCTGATGCCTCAGGCGCGCTCGATCTTCATCCTGCCGCCGTCGCTCCACGCCTTGCACCAGCGCCTGACCAACCGTGGCCAGGACAGTGACGAAATCATCGAAGGTCGCATGCGTGAAGCCGTCAGCGAAATGAGCCACTACGTCGACTACGACTACCTGATCATCAATGACGATTTTTCCCACGCACTGGATGACCTGAAGGCGATTTTTCGCACCAATCAGCTCCAGCAAAAGCGTCAACAGCAGCGTTTCGGCAAATTACTGGCCGAACTGCTGGGTTGATTGGCTCTTCCCAAAACCGCTGCAAGGGCTTTACATTGGCGCTTGCAGCGGTTTTGCGATGGCCTGCGAAAAATCAGCGCTTCCCTAAACGCTGGTGATTTTTTAAACTGCTCAGTCCGCTCGCCCAACCGGGCAGCGCGCATCTTGCATTCGCTCCGAGGAATACCATGGCCCGCGTAACCGTTGAAGACTGCCTAGAACACGTGGATAACCGCTTTGAGCTGGTCATGCTCTCTACCAAGCGTGCCCGTCAACTGGCCACTGGCGGCAAAGAGCCCCTGGTCCAGTGGGAAAACGACAAGCCTACCGTTGTAGCCCTGCGTGAAATCGCTGAAGGCCTGATGAGCTACGAGTTCATCGCCAACGCCGAGATCGTTGAAGACGAACCGCTGTTTGCAGCGTTCGAGGACGAGTCCAACGAGGCCGTCTAAGCCTATGCCTGGTCGACGTAGCACGGCGCGGAGTCACAGCCTTCGGCAGGAGTTCACACTTTGCCGAGCATAGACGCCCTCGCCGATCGCTTATCGACCTACCTCGGCCCCGACCAGGTCAACCTGGTCCGCCGAGCGTATTTCTACGCCGAACAAGCCCACGACGGCCAACGCCGCCGTAGCGGCGAGGCGTATGTCACCCATCCTCTTGCGGTGGCAAATATTCTGGCCGACATGCACATGGACCATCAGAGCCTGATGGCCGCGATGCTGCATGACGTGATCGAAGACACCGGTATTGCCAAGGAAGCGCTCAGTGCGCAATTTGGCGAAACCGTGGCCGAACTGGTCGATGGCGTCAGCAAGCTGACCCAGATGAACTTCGAAACCAAGGCCGAGGCCCAGGCGGAAAACTTCCAGAAGATGGCCATGGCCATGGCCCGTGACATCCGGGTGATTCTGGTCAAGCTGGCCGACCGTCTGCACAACATGCGCACGCTGGAAGTGCTGTCAGGCGAAAAACGTCGGCGTATTGCCAAGGAAACCCTGGAAATCTACGCGCCCATCGCCAATCGGCTGGGCATGCACGCCATTCGTATCGAATTCGAAGACCTCGGTTTCAAGGCCATGCACCCGATGCGCTCGGCGCGCATCTACCAGGCGGTCAAACGCGCCAGGGGCAACCGCAAGGAAATCGTCAATAAGATCGAAGAGTCGCTGAGCCATTGCCTGGCAATCGACGAGATTGAAGGCGAAGTCAGCGGCCGGCAGAAGCACATCTACGGCATCTACAAGAAGATGCGCGGCAAGCGCCGGGCCTTCAACGAGATCATGGACGTATACGCGTTCCGGATCATCGTCGACAAGGTCGACACCTGCTACCGCGTGCTGGGCGCTGTGCATAATTTGTACAAACCCCTGCCGGGCCGCTTCAAGGATTACATCGCGATTCCCAAGGCCAACGGCTATCAATCGCTGCATACCACGCTGTTCGGCATGCACGGGGTGCCGATTGAGATCCAGATCCGCACTCGCGAAATGGAAGAAATGGCCAACAACGGCATCGCTGCCCATTGGCTGTACAAATCCAGCGGCGACGAGCAGCCCAAAGGCACCCACGCCCGCGCCCGCCAGTGGGTAAAAGGCGTGCTGGAAATGCAGCAACGTGCGGGCAACTCCCTGGAATTCATCGAAAGCGTGAAGATCGACCTGTTCCCGGACGAGGTCTACGTGTTCACGCCCAAGGGTCGGATCATGGAGCTGCCAAAAGGCTCCACCGCGGTCGACTTTGCCTACGCCGTGCACACAGACGTGGGCAACAGCTGCATCGCCTGCCGCATCAACCGGCGCCTGGCCCCGCTGTCGGAACCGCTGCAAAGCGGCTCCACGGTAGAGATCGTCAGCGCACCGGGCGCGCGCCCGAACCCGGCGTGGCTCAATTTCGTGGTCACCGGCAAAGCACGCACGCACATCCGTCACGCGTTGAAACTGCAACGCCGTTCCGAGTCCATCAGCCTCGGCGAACGCTTGCTGAACAAGGTGCTCAACGGCTTCGACAGCGCCCTGGACAAGATTGCGCAGGAACGCGTGCAAGCGATGCTCCATGAATATCGCCAGGAGACCATCGAAGACCTGCTCGAAGATATCGGCCTGGGCAACCGCATGGCCTATGTGGTCGCCCGCCGCCTGCTCGGCGAAGGCGAACAGCTGCCAAGCCCGGAAGGTCCGCTGGCGATTCGCGGCACCGAAGGCCTGGTGCTCAGCTACGCCAAATGCTGCACGCCGATTCCGGGCGACCCGATTGTAGGGCACCTGTCTGCCGGCAAAGGCATGGTGGTGCACCTGGATAACTGCCGCAACATCACCGAAATCCGTCACAACCCGGAAAAATGCATCCAGCTTTCCTGGGCCAAGGATGTGACCGGCGAATTCAACGTCGAGCTGCGGGTGGAGCTGGAACACCAGCGCGGCCTGATCGCCCTGCTGGCCAGCAGCGTCAACGCCGCCGACGGCAATATCGAAAAAATCAGCATGGACGAGCGCGATGGTCGCATCAGCGTGGTCCAGCTGGTGGTCAGCGTGCACGACCGCGTGCACCTGGCCCGCGTGATCAAGAAACTGCGCGCCTTGACCGGGGTCATCCGCATCACCCGTATGCGTGCTTAACCCAACGCTTATAAGGAGTCATTCATGACCAAGACCGTTATCACCAGCGACAAAGCCCCCGCCGCCATCGGTACTTATTCCCAGGCGATCAAGGCAGGCAACACTGTCTACATGTCCGGCCAGATCCCGCTGGACCCAAAGACCATGGAGCTGGTGGAAGGCTTCGAAGCGCAGACCGTACAGGTTTTCGAGAACCTTAAGTCCGTGGCCGAAGCGGCTGGCGGCTCGTTCAAAGACATCGTCAAACTGAACATCTTCCTCACCGACCTGAGCCACTTCGCCAAGGTCAACGAGATCATGGGCAAGTACTTCGAACAGCCTTACCCAGCCCGTGCCGCCATCGGCGTTGCAGCCCTGCCAAAGGGCGCACAGGTTGAGATGGACGCGATTCTGGTCACCGAGTAAAAACCCGGCGCAGCCTCCAACAGGCTGCGCCGACTTCGTTTTAAAAGGATTTCATGATGCGCAAAGCGCTTGTAGCCACTTCGTTGCTCGCCCTGATGCTCGGCGGCTGCGCCAGCAACCCCGCCGACCTGGATGTGAGCGGCACCTGGATCAACCAGGTCGCCATCGATGCGGCAGCCAAGGGCGGCCCTTTGCGTGAAGCGCTGCAGAGCTATGGTCCAAACCTTGAGTGGGAGGTGAATACCAAGGCCTCCCAGGCGCGCTATTACAACGGCTTTGAAGTCGCGGAAGGCAAGTTGCTCGGTGAAAAATCCGGCGCCTGGAGCGTGGACTTCTACGGCAGCTCGGCCACCGAACTCAAGCGCAAAGGCAAACAACTGTTGCAAGTGGCCAACGATAACGAGCCTGAACAGCTGTTTGCCCGCGCGAAAGAGCCCGCACCGGAGGGCGCACCGCTGGGTGCCAACTTCGAGCGTGCGCTCTACGCAGCCTATATGGGCGGCGACTGGAAGATCAGCGACGGTTTCGGCAGCGGCGCCATCGTACAGTTCCAGGCAAACGGCAAAGTCGCCGGTCTGCCCAATGTTGATCGGTACTCGTTGTGCCTGGCGGGCGACTGCGCCTCCATGAGCGGCGGCTACGACAGTATCTGGCTGCAACTCAATGGCCAGGGCAACCCCTGGATCTTCATACGCAAAGGCAAGCAGCTGGAAATTTTCCAGGCGATCAATACCGCGCAGACCGACGAAGTGCCTTCGTTTACCCCTGGCCCGCGTCAGTGGCTGCTGGAAAAACAGTAAATAAAAAGGAGCCCTCACAGGCTCCTTTTTGCTTTAGCACCTTCCTTCAAGAATCGCAGCATACCCTTCGCGATAGGTCGGATACTTGGGCGTCCACCCGAGCGCCTTGATCCTGGCATTGCTGCATTGCTTGCTACCCGCCCGCCGCACACTGGCGTCCTCGGACCACTCTGTGACGCCCAAGTAGTCACGTAACCAGGCCACCACTTCAGCCAACGGCGCCGGCGCATCATCGACACCGATATAGACCTTGTCCAGCGACCCACCCTGCTCCACATGACGCAGCAAAAACGCCAACAACCCCGCCGCGTCATCGGCGTGGATGCGGTTGCCATATAAAGGTGGATCAAGCGCCACCCGGTAACCCTTGCGCACCTGCGTAAGCAGCCATTCGCGACCTGGGCCGTAAATACCGGTCAAGCGCACGATACTGGCGGGGATGCCACTGTTGAGTGCGACCTGCTCGGCTTCCAACATGACCTGCCCGGAATAGCCCTTGGCCTGGGTTTCTGAGGTCTCGTCGACCCACTCGCCGTTCTGCTGCCCGAACACGCTGCTGCTGGATACAAACAGCAGGTGCTCGGGCTCCTGACCGTAATCCTTCAACCACTCCAACACATGCTGCAAACCTTGAACGTAGGCGGCGCGATAGCCTGCCTCATCGTGATCGGTGGCGGCGGCGCAATACACCAGGTAATCCACCCCGCCGATCGGCCAGGTCTCGGGACAATCCTTGTTGAACAGGTCGCCGGCAATACCAATGACGCCTTCGGGCAGGCGCGAAATATCGCGGCGCAGGCCATGAACCTCCCATCCCGAGGCCAGCAATTGGCTAGCCAGCCGACTACCCACATCGCCGCATCCGGCAATCACCACAGAAGGCACAGACATCACAAAACTCCATTCTCAAAGGTCTAGGTTAGCCCTCACAGCAGACCGTCGGCCAGAAAAAGGGCAAATAAAGTTACTGTATTACTTTTGTTAACAAGAATTACTTGCAATAATGACCGCCCATTTGTCCTCGGCCGTTTAAGGTCTGGTAGGACGATCACTCATTTTTTCTTCTCAGGTCCGGCCAGCATGACACGTAATACAACCCCCGCTTCGCCAACCAAGCTTCACAGCCCATCCCGCGCCTGGCGTGCGATTGCTGCGATGCTGTTCAGCGTACTGCTGGCGCCGACCGCCGCATTCGCTGATGCCACCGCCCCGGCTACCCCAGCGGCCGCCGAGCAAAATGCAGCCACACCGGCCGCGCCCGTCGCCGCGCCGGTCGCAACTGACCCCGCTGCAGCCGCCGCCGATGAAACCGGCGTGGTATTGGAAGAAGACAACACCCTGGGCATGGCCCATGACCTGTCTCCGTGGGGCATGTACCAAAACGCTGACGTGGTGGTAAAAGCCGTAATGATCGGCCTGGCCATCGCCTCGATCATCACCTGGACCATCTGGATCGCCAAGGGCTTCGAGCTGCTGGGCGCCAAGCGTCGTCTGCGTGCTGAAATCGTTCACCTGAAAAAGGCCACCACCCTCAAGGAAGCGAGCGAAACCGCAACCAGGAAGGGCACCCTGGCCAATCTGCTGGTGCATGACGCCCTGGAAGAAATGCGCCTGTCTGCCAACACCCGCGAAAAAGAAGGCATCAAGGAGCGTGTCAGCTTCCGCCTCGAGCGCCTTGTGGCGGCCTGCGGCCGTAACATGAGCAGCGGCACCGGCGTGCTGGCGACCATCGGTTCCACCGCACCGTTTGTCGGTCTGTTCGGTACCGTGTGGGGCATCATGAACAGCTTTATCGGCATCGCCAAAACCCAGACCACCAACCTCGCCGTCGTTGCCCCAGGCATCGCCGAAGCCCTGCTGGCCACCGCCCTGGGCCTGGTTGCTGCGATCCCTGCGGTCGTGATCTACAACGTCTTCGCCCGCTCGATTGCCGGCTACAAAGCCCAGGTATCCGACGCGTCGGCAGAAGTCCTGCTGCTGGTCAGCCGCGACCTCGATCACCTGCCTTCCGAGCGCAGCTCGCAACCGCACATGGTGAAAGTGGGGTAATCGGCCATGGGCCTGCATTTGAATCAAGGCGACGACGAACTCGTCGAGAACCACGAAATCAACGTCACCCCGTTTATCGATGTGATGCTGGTACTGCTGATCATCTTCATGGTGGCGGCACCGCTGGCGACCGTGGACATTAAGGTCGACCTGCCCGCGTCCAGCGCCAAACCGGCGCCGCGACCCGAGAAGCCGGTGTTCCTCAGCGTCAAGGCGGACCAACGTCTGTTCCTGGGCGAAGAAGAAGTCAAAGCTGAAACTCTGGGGCAGGTGCTCGACGCCAAGACCCAGGGCAAGAAAGACACGACGATCTTCTTCCAGGCCGACAAGGGCGTGGACTACGGCGACCTGATGAGCGTGATGGATGCCCTGCGGGCAGCCGGCTACCTCAAGGTAGGCCTGGTCGGACTTGAGACGGCAGCCAAGAAATGATCACGACGCGCCACAAACTGACGCGTTATGGCACCAGCCTCGCCGTCGTGCTGGGCGTGCATGCCGTCGCGATCGCCATCGCGCTCCATTGGTCAGCCCCACGCACGGTGCAGTTGCCGCCGGCCGCCATGGTCATTGACCTGGCGCCGATGCCAGCGCCACCGCCGCCGGCACCGCCGAAAGTGGTGACGCCGCCGCAACCGCCTGCTCCGGTGGAAGAGTTGCCTTTGCCAAAACTGGCCGAGGCACCCAAGCCAACGATCCAGGTGCCCAAGCCGGTCAAGCCCAAGCCCAAACCTCAGCCGCCAAAGCCGGTGGAGAAAAAGATCGAGCCGCCCAAGGAGAAACCCTCCGAGGAGCCACCGAGCGATGCGCCGCCGACCAAGGCACCGGCTGAAAAATCCGCCCAGCCGGCTCTAGGCCCGTCGCCGCAGCAGATCGCGGCCAAAGCGTCCTGGGAAGGCACCCTGCTGGCGCACTTGCAGAAGTACAAGAAGTACCCGCCAGGCGCCCAGGCCCGTGGCAAAGAGGGACTGAACCGCTTGCGCTTCGTGGTCGATGCAGAAGGCAATGTGCTTTCCTACGAGCTGGTGGGACGTTCCGGCAATGCCGACCTGGACCGTGCCACCCTGGACATGATCCGTCGTGCCCAGCCGTTGCCCAAGCCACCGGCCGACATGGTGAAAAGTGGCAGTATCGAGATCGTTGCACCGTTCGTGTACAACATCGAGAAGCGTCGCCGCTAAACTGAGGGGAGCGGGAAAGCCCGCTCCCACAGTTGATTTCAACCCCGCAAAAATTCACATTCCCCGCTCAATCCCCAACAAAGTTCTGATAACGTGCGTCTATCGATTGCAGCCGGTATGCTTGGCCCGCAACCTCATGGACGCCCGCTATGACTCTTACAGAATTACGCTACATCGTTACCCTCGCCCAAGAGCAACACTTCGGCCATGCGGCCGAGCGTTGCCACGTCAGCCAACCGACCCTCTCGGTGGGCGTGAAAAAGCTTGAAGACGAACTCGGTGTGCTGATTTTCGAGCGCAGCAAGAGCGCCGTGCGCCTCACCCCGGTAGGCGAAGGCATCGTGGCCCAGGCCCAAAAAGTCCTGGAACAGGCGCAGAGCATTCGCGAGCTGGCCCAGGCCGGCAAGAACCAACTGACCGCCCCGCTGAAAGTCGGCGCCATCTACACCGTCGGCCCTTACCTGTTCCCGCACCTGATCCCGCAACTGCACCGCGTCGCGCCGCAGATGCCGCTGTATATCGAAGAAAACTTCACCCACGTGCTGCGCGACAAACTGCGCAATGGCGAGCTGGACGCGATCATCATCGCCCTGCCGTTCAACGAGGCGGACGTACTCACCCTGCAGCTCTACGATGAGCCGTTCCAGGTGCTGATGCCGGCCTCTCACCCGTGGACGCAAAAAACCACCATCGACGCCGGCCTGCTCAATGACAAGAGCCTGCTGCTGCTGGGCGAAGGCCACTGCTTCCGCGACCAGGTGCTGGAAGCCTGCCCGACGCTGACCAAGGGCAACGACGGCGCCAAACACACCACCGTGGAATCCAGTTCCCTGGAAACCATTCGCCATATGGTCGCCTCTGGCCTGGGCATCTCGATCCTGCCGCTGTCGGCAGTGGACAGCCATCACTACGCCCCCGGCGTGATCGAAGTGCGCCCCCTCACACCGCCAGTGCCGTTCCGCACCGTGGCGATCGCCTGGCGCGCCAGCTTCCCTCGGCCCAAGGCAATTGAGATCCTCGCCGACTCGATCCGCCTGTGCTCGGTGGCCAAGCCGCCGGCTGCTGCCGCGAGCTGATCAACCGTATGAGCGAGCTGTCGCAGGTGTCGGTCACGGCCCTCAAGGGTGTCGGTGAAGCCATGGCCGAGAAACTGGCCAAGGTCGGCCTGGAAAATCTTCAGGACGTGCTCTTCCATCTGCCCCTGCGTTATCAGGACCGCACCCGCGTGGTGCCCATCGGCCAGTTGCGGCCTGGGCAGGACGCGGTGGTCGAAGGCACCGTCAGCGGTGCCGACGTAGTAATGGGCAAGCGCCGCAGCCTGGTGGTGCGCCTGCAGGACGGCACCGGCGGGCTGAGCCTGCGCTTCTACCACTTCAGCAACGCGCAAAAGGATGGCCTAAAGCGCGGCACCCGCGTGCGCTGCTATGGCGAAGCACGCCCAGGTGCATCCGGCCTGGAAATCTACCACCCCGAATACCGGGCAATCACCGGTGACGAACCGCCGCCGGTGGACACCACCCTCACGCCCATCTACCCGCTCACCGAAGGCCTGACCCAGCAACGTCTGCGCCAGTTGTGCATGCAGACCCTGAGCCTGCTCGGCCCAAAAAGCCTGCCCGACTGGCTGCCGCTGGAACTGGCCCGCGACTACCAACTGGCGCCGCTGGACGATGCGATCCGCTACCTGCACAACCCGCCAGCCGACGCCGATGTCGACGAACTGGCCCTGGGTCATCATTGGGCCCAGCACCGCCTGGCGTTCGAAGAACTGCTGACCCATCAACTGTCCCAGCAACGCCTGCGCGAAAGCATGCGTTCCCTGCGCGCACCGGCGATGCCCAAAGCCACGCGCCTGCCGGCGCAGTACCTGGCCAACCTCGGCTTTGCCCCTACCGGCGCCCAGCAGCGCGTGGGCAACGAAATCGCCTATGACCTCAGCCAGCAGGAGCCGATGCTGCGACTGATCCAGGGTGACGTGGGCGCGGGCAAAACCGTAGTCGCCGCCCTCGCCGCCCTGCAGGCCCTGGAAGCCGGTTACCAAGTGGCGCTGATGGCGCCCACCGAGATCCTTGCCGAACAGCACTTCATCACCTTCAAACGCTGGCTCGAGCCCCTGGGCCTGGAAGTGGCGTGGCTGGCCGGCAAGCTCAAGGGCAAGACCCGTGCAGCGGCGCTGGAACAGATCGCCGCTGGCGCACCGATGGTGGTGGGCACCCACGCCTTGTTCCAGGACGAGGTGCAGTTCAAGAACTTGGCCCTGGTGATCATCGACGAACAGCACCGCTTCGGCGTGCAACAGCGCCTGGCGCTGCGCCAGAAAGGCGTCGGCGGGCGCATGAACCCGCACCAGTTGATCATGACCGCCACGCCGATCCCGCGCACCCTGGCCATGAGCGCCTACGCCGACCTCGACACCTCGATCCTCGACGAACTGCCGCCCGGTCGTACGCCCGTCAACACCGTGCTGGTCACCGACACCCGGCGCGTGGAAGTCATCGAGCGGGTACGCGGGGCCTGCGCCGAGGGGCGACAGGCCTACTGGGTGTGCACCCTGATCGAAGAGTCCGAAGAGCTGACCTGCCAGGCCGCCGAAACCACCTTTGAGGACCTCACCAGTGCCCTGGGCGAACTCAAGGTCGGGCTGATCCACGGGCGCATGAAGCCCGCCGAAAAAGCCGCGGTGATGGCCGAATTCAAGGCCGGCAACCTGCAACTGCTGGTGGCCACCACGGTGATTGAAGTCGGCGTGGACGTGCCCAACGCCAGCCTGATGATCATCGAGAACCCCGAGCGCCTGGGACTGGCGCAACTGCACCAATTGCGCGGCCGCGTGGGTCGGGGCAGCGCCGCCAGCCACTGCGTGTTGCTTTATCACCCGCCGCTGTCGCAGATCGGCCGCCAGCGCCTGGGCATCATGCGCGAGACCAACGACGGTTTTGTCATCGCCGAAAAAGACCTCGAACTGCGCGGCCCCGGTGAAATGCTCGGCACCCGCCAGACCGGTCTGTTGCAATTCAAGGTCGCCGACCTGATGCGCGACGCCGACCTGCTGCCGGCCGTGCGCGACGCGGCCCAGGCCTTGCTGGAGCGCTGGCCGGATCACGTGAGCCCGCTGCTGGATCGCTGGCTGCGCCATGGGCAGCAATACGGCCAAGTGTGACGTCGAACTCACTTAAGCGACCTACACCTGTACCAAGCTGGTTATACTTCGGTGACTGTACGAATTTGGATCAGGCCATGTCAGAAGTCGCCCTCGCCACAGCCCCGCTGACCGCACCGCCGGTCATTCGGACCCTGCTCGCCAAGCTAGCCATCAGCTACACGGAAGTGGTCGAACAACCTGGCCTGAATCCTGCGCGAAAGGTCCAGGCCGTGTTGCTGGAAGATGCGGTGGGGGCACTCATGGTGCTGTTTCCTCAGAACCAGTTACTGGACCTCAACCGCCTCGCCGAACTTACCGGCCGCCGCCTCACCTCCGTATCGCCCGACCGTATCGAGCGCATGCTGGCCAAGCACGACCTGAGCCTGCTGCCGGGCCTGCCGGCACTCACCAGTTCGCCATGCCTGTATGAAGGCAGCCTGCTCAACGAGCCGAGTCTGCTGGTGCATTCGGGCGAAGCCGGGTTGTTGCTGGAAATCTCCAGCGATGCCTTCAAGACCATGCTCACCAAGGCCAGTGCCGCGCAGTTTGGCGAGCCGCTGAGTAACATTCGTCCCAACCTCGACCGCCCCAACGATGACCGCGAGGAAATCACCCAGGCGATGCAGGCGTTCACCGCCCGTCGTATCCAGCAGCGCCTGGAAGCGACGATCGAGATCCCACCTCTGGCCGACACCGCGCAGAAGATCATCAAGCTGCGGGTCGACCCCAATGCGACCATCGACGACATCACCGGCGTAGTCGAAACCGACCCAGCCCTGGCAGCGCAAGTGGTGAGTTGGGCGGCATCGCCGTACTACGCGTCACCGGGCAAAATCCGCTCGGTCGAAGACGCCATCGTGCGTGTGCTGGGCTTTGATCTGGTGATCAACCTGGCGCTGGGCCTTGCCCTGGGCAAGACCTTGAGCCTGCCCAAGGACCACCCGCACCAGGCCACGCCGTACTGGCATCAGTCGATCTACACGGCGGCCGTAATCGAAGGCCTGACCCGTGCCATGCCCCGTGCCCAGCGTCCGGAAGCCGGCCTGACCTACCTGGCCGGCCTGCTGCACAACTTCGGCTACCTGCTGCTGGCCCACGTGTTCCCTCCGCACTTTTCATTGATCTGCCGCCACCTGGAGGTCAACCCGCACCTGTGCCATAGCTACGTGGAACAGCACCTGCTGGGGATCAGCCGCGAACAGATCGGTGCCTGGCTGATGCGCTACTGGGACATGCCGGACGAACTGTCCACTGCCCTGCGCTTCCAGCACGACCCTACCTACGACGGCCAATACGCCGAATACCCGAATCTGGTGTGCCTGGCCGTGCGCCTGCTGCGCAGCCGCGGTATCGGCTCCGGGCCGGATGAAGCGATTCCGGACGTACTGCTGGAGCGCCTGGGCTTGAGCCGTGAAAAGGCCGAAGAAGTGGTAGGCAAGGTACTCGACGCCGAAGTGCTGTTGCGTGAACTGGCGTCGCAGTTCACCCAACCCTGACACACTGCCGGGGCTAGCTGGGCTTGTGGTAAGCGGGCATGCCCCATCGCCTGGCTCTCTGTCAGGCCGGCTTGTTTTTCTTCGGCTTCAAATACTTGGTCAACCCCTGAAACCAGATCACCAGCGCCGGGTTGCCCTTGATCTGGATCGACTTGTCCTGAATCCCCGTCATGAACGCCAGTTGCTTGTTCTTCGCCTGCATCGTGGCGAAGCCGTAGGCCGCATCCTTGAATGCAATCGCGAACGCCGGCGCCGGGTGAACCCCGGAGCGACTGGTGATGCGCTGGTTTTTGACGATGAAGTGACGGGCGACCTTGCCGTCGAGGGTCTGCAACTGGAACGCCAGGTCTTTATCACCCAACTGTTGCTGGAAGGCAGGATTGGTGCGGCTGGCTTTGCCCATCATCAGGCCCAGCACCCACAGGAGAAGACGAAATTTCATGCACACGGCCTCGGTGTAATTATTAAGTGGCCGCAGCAGTGTAACGATTTGCAGGCAGAACGCCACCGACCTCGCGCTTTAGCAGGAGATCGGCAGGCGTTTAACGCTTATAGCAACATGTTACTTAAACGTTAGGGCAAGGTACCGGTGCCCAGTCGGCCAGGTTTGGATCGCGGCAGGTGCCTTCGATCTGTGCCTTGCCGGCGCTGGCGACCTGCTTGCTTTCAGCTTGCTTGGCCTGCACGGTCTGGATGCTCTTCTCGGTGGTGACCGCCTCTTTCGGCACGGTCGGCAGTACTGGCTTTTTCGCCGGTTTCACGGCTTTTTTGCCTTTGGTCGGTGCCACGACCGGTGCGGTGTCGGCGGTGGCCACGGTGACCACATCGTTACGCTGCACGCCGACTTGTTGCAGGTCTTTCTCGTAGGCCTGGGTGTAGTTGTTCAGGTCTTCGCTGGCTTTACCGTTGACCGCAACGATCAGGTCGTTGGATTCCTTCAGGCCCGAGACGATTTCCGCCAGGCGCTTGCGGCCTTCGGTGTCGTTGACGGTCTTGGCTTTGCGGTCGGCGACCAGCTTGGTGAAGGCGCTCTGGTAGCACTGCTGCGACGCCTTGGCGTAGGCGGTGCTGCGGTCGATGTCGGACGCGCTTTTGTTGAAGTCCGCGGAGTACGACGCAATGCGCTGGTTGTCATCGCTGATCTGCTTCTGACGCTCGGTGTAGTAACCCGCCGCGCCGCCGGCCAATGCACCACCGGCCGCGCCGATCGCGGCATTACGGCCACGCTTTTCGGAGTCGCCGGTCAGGGCGCCCAGCAGGGCACCGCCGGCCGCACCGATGGCAGCGCCGGTCACGACCGACTTGGTCATGTCTGAATCGGTGGCGCGCAGGTGCTGCACCGGCTCGTAGCAGTTGGGGTAGTACTCGACTTTGGTGCTGGATGCGACCTTGGAGGCCGGCGATGTGGCGCAACCTGTCAACACGGTGCTGAAGCCGGCGGCAATCAGCAGCAGATGACGCTTGGAAACCGCCTTACGGGAAAAAAGCATAAGTTGTGTTCTCTTTTAAGTTTGACTTGCCCAGCACGGCAACCGCCGCCTGAGTCCCTTCCAAGCTCGCTGCAACCAACGGTCAAGACCGCTGACCGCTCGCTGCGAGCAATTCCTTCAAGATCGTCGCCGGATCGGCCCGCTGTTGTTTGCGGTAATTGCCGACATGGCGGACGAACAGTGTCGCGCGCGTCACCAGGCTCTTGCCGAGCACTGGCTTGCGATCCAACTCTTCCTTGATGCGTTGAAACTGCGCCTGGATCACCGCATCGGTGTAGCGCGTGCCGGTGGCCAGGTTGTCGATGTAAATCGCCACCGCACCGTCGAGGGCGCTGCGCCCGTTGTCGATGGCCGTGGCAAACAGCGCCGCGCTGGCCTCGTCCTTGTTGTCCAAGGCCTGCTGACGACTTTTTTGCAGGTTGGCCAGGCGAATGTTGTAGTTGCCGATGGTTTCGGCCACCAACGCGGCCGACTGAATCAGGTTGCCCGCCGCCTCCTCGCGTTGCTGGGCGATCAGTGAGACGTTGCGCTTGAGCTCTTCGTTAACCAGCCCCAGTTCAGCTTGCAGCTTGGGGTCGACACTGGCGGCGATGATGCTGTCCAGGCGTTTGGTGGGGTCCTGGGCGTCGTCGATGGCGTCGGTGAGCGAGGCCAGGCGGCCTTCCTTTTGCCATTGCGCAAACAGCTCCTTGTAGCGCGAACGCGGCGCCGACAGCGCACCAATGGCCACGCGGAACCCCGTAGTCTCGTTGCTTTGCTCGGTGCCGTCGGCGGCAAACAGTGGGTATTCGCGGCGCATGCCGGTGAACAATGTGCCCTCGCCTTCCAGGTAGTTGCCGCCCTTAACCACAAAACCGCCGTAGGTGCCCTGGCGGCGCCCGGCGTGCACCAGTTGGAAGGATTCCTGGACCATTTCCGCCGCGTTGCCGATCACGTCGAACATCCCGATCGGGTTAGGCAATTTGGTACCGATGGGCATCAGGCGCGCGGCCTGGCCGGTGCCGCCGGCCACCTGGTTGAACACTGCGTAATCGCCCAGCGGGCCATCGCTTTCGCTGCCTTCGGCGCGGCGCGGGAACAGGCGACCTTCCAGATCCTGACGACTCACTGCCTGGCCACCACGCGCGGCGAACTCCCATTCCACTTCGGTGGGCAGGCGCACAAAGCCCAGGCCACCGTCGTCGGCCGACGAACCGCGACCGCTGACCGGCAGCAATTCGCGGTGGTATTTCATCAACCAGGCGCTGTACACCGCCGAGAAGCGTTCGGCTTCAAAACGCGACAGCTTCACCTTGGGCAAACGCCCGGCCATGCCGGTGGGTGCATCACACGCCGGCGCCGGTTCGCCGCTGGCCAGGGACTGCGCCTGCGCCATCACCTGAGCGTACTGGCGCGCGGTCACTTCGTACTTGCCGATGAAATAGAACATGGGTTTGAGCGGGGTCTTGGCGTCGGTCTTCGGCATCAAGGGCGCGATGGCCTTGTTCCAGTCTTCAGGCAAGTCCTTGAGGGTGAATTGGCCGTTGATAAAGTCGCGGCGGTAGCCAGAGATAAACGACTGCTGATAACCCGCCTCGCCTTCGGCAAAAGGATAGCCAAGGCTGATTTCGCGGTCGTCCAGAGTGCCCTGGGCCAGCACGTAGGCGTAACGGAACACCATGTTGCCTTCGCACGGCAGCGGCAGGCTCACGTCGCCCGGCAACGGCTTGGGGTTGTCCAGCTTATCGCTGGCTTCATCGGCCCAGGCCATCGAGGCCAGGCTCAGCGCCACAGCGGCGCCCAGTAACTTATACATCTCTGATTCCTTCAGAAGCCTGGATCCGCGCCACTCGCCAACCACCACAGGCCGCCGCCACGGCGCTGACGCCGAGGACGGCAACCAGGGCCAGGCCGTAGTGACGCGCCAACAGGTGGCTGGCGTGTTCGCCCGGCACCTGCACAAATAACGTGTTCAATCCCGCCTCCGCCAGGCCATACAGGCCGGCACTGAGCACCGCCGCGACCCCTGCGCTGTACAGCGCCTGGACCACCACAAACAACAACAGCGCGCCGGTGGAAAACCCCAACAGGCGCAGCACGGACAATTCCCGGCGCTTGCGCGCCACAGCGGCCAGAGCCCCGGCAAAGATCGCCGCAAAGGCCCCCGCCAGCGCCAACCCGGCGATCACCCAAAACACGATCGACAGGTTGCGGCTTAACGACTGCACCTGGGCGATGGTATTCGCCTGGGTCGAGACCAACAGATTCTGCCCGGCGAAATACAACCGCAGCGGCTCCACATCGTTAAGGCTGCGGGCATACAGGCGAAACGCCGGATACACACGCTGCTCGTCCACCGCCACCTCGGCACCCGCCCACCCCAACGCCGGTACAGCACGACCATCGCGGTAATCTTCCGCCGCCTCAAGCAGGCCCAGGTCGGCAAACAAGCCATCGCGGGCGAAAGCTTCCAGCGGCAGCACTGCGACCACTTGCACCCGCGTGCGCTGCTCTTCGACACGTCCTGCAACCTGGCGGGCGAAGCGGGTTTCCAACAGATCTCCAGATCGGGCCGCAAGCTTCTCGGCAGCGGTGTGGCTCAGCACGATCTGCTCCAAGCCCTTGGGCATCGGCAGATCCCCCAATAACGGATCGCCAGACGCCGTCGGCAGCATCTCCAAGGTCAACGCGCCCACCTGCGCGGTCGCCGCGATCTGCCGCGTCCGCGGCAGCGCAAACGCCACGTCGGGGCGCTGGCCCAGTTGCGCGATCGCTGCGCTGCTGAATCGACCACCGCCCAGCGGAATAATTTCACGGGTCGCGGGGTCGGTCTGCAAACGTTCGGTCAAACTGCTAACCAGTCCAAATTTCAGGCCGAATAACACCAGCAACGGCGCGATCACCGCCACCAGCGCCAACACTGAACAGGCCGACAGCCAGGCATCGTTGCGGTAGTCCTGCCAGGCCAGGGAGGCGATCAAGGGGAGGCGCATCAGCAGGCCTGCCCAAGGGTGGCGGTGACGCCGCCGTCGGCATCGCGACGGCAACTGATGCGGCGCACCTGCACGCCACTGCCACGGACCAGAGGTTCGTCATGGGTGGCGATCACACAGGCCGCCTGGTGCTCGCGGGCCTGGGCCAGCAGCGCGTGCATCACGCGCTCGGCGTTCAACGGGTCGAGGGAGGCGGTCGGTTCATCGGCCAGCACCAATTGCGGTGCATGGGCCAGGGCACGGGCGCAGCTGACACGCTGGCGTTGCCCCACCGAGAGCGCCGAGGGTCTCTTGGCCAATTGGTCGCTGATTTCCAGCTGCTCGGCCAGGCGCGCCACGCTGCCATCGTCCTTCAAGCCCAACAACTGTCGGGACAAGGCGATATTGCCGCGCACATCGAGAAACTCCAGCAGCCCGCCGGTTTGCAGTACATAACCCAGGTGTTGGCTGCGCAAGGCGGCCAGGGTCGATTGCTGGTCGGCGCGCCACAGCCCACCGATGTCCTGCTGATTGAATTCAAAGCAGCCCACCTGATCCGGCGCCAGCACCAGCGCCAGCAGATCCAGCAACGTGCTCTTGCCGCAACCGCTGGGGCCAACAATCGCCAGTTGCTCGCCCGCGCGCAGCTGCAACGCCGGGATCACCAGGCTGTAGCGCTGGCTGCCGACGCCCCGGCTCTTGTGCACCGCGCTCAGGCTCAGCATTACGGCAGCGTCGACAGTGGCACGCGGTACAACGCATCGCCCGGTTCGGCGTCGCCGAAACGGACCCAGTTGGCCACGTCGTTATGGAAGGTTTCGTAGAGGCGGATTTTCGAGTCCAGCTCGTCGATAAAGTCTTCCTGCTCGGCCACGCTCAACGACAACCACAGGTCCTGGGTCATGTTCAGCGACTTGCTGCGGTATGGCAGGCCTTCGAGGTATTCGCCGAGGATGCCACCGTCGGCCAGGTTGCCGCCCTTGCGCAAGGCTTGCGGGTCGCGGCTCATGTAGGCCGAGGCGCTGGCGATTTCCTGGAAGAAGTCCTTGGGCGAGGTCTGGGTTTTACGCGCCGCATCGACGATCAGTTTCAGCGACTGTTGCAGGTCGTTGAGTTGCAACTTGGTCAGCATCACGCACACCTGGAACGCCGGCAGCGCCGGGTTGGTCAGGTCGCGGTCAGCGGTCCAGGCGCTGACCAGCTGCGGTGCCTGGCTGGCGGTTTTGCGGCCGAGGAAGTCCATGTGCATGGCGTAACCGACGGCGGCGGATTTGTCCGCCAGGCTTGGCGCCGACCCAAGCAGGGGCACTGGCTGCGGAGTATTGCTGCGCACCTGGTGCACCAGATTGGCGAACACACTGCCGATCTCGTCGACACGCTTACCCAGGGTGTGCACGTCGCCCCCCGGCACTGGTGTGTACAGGTCGCCGATCTGCGGGTTGGCATCGGCGGTGAGGACGCGGTACTGGCTTTCGGCACCGGCGTGGGTTTTCTTGCCGACGTCGGTACGCAGGTGCAGCGCGTAGATTTTGATCTGCTTGCCCAACGCAGCCTGGCGCACCTCGGCTTCGTTCATCTGGGTCGCGGCAAACGGGTCGTTTTTGCGCAATGCGCCCGCATCGGTGACCAGCAGGATGATGCGCCCGCCGTAGCCGGCCCAGTCCATGCCATCCACGGCCTGCATCACCCCGGCAAACGCGTCTTCGTTGAACGAATGGCTGGACACGGTGGAGGCTTTGACCTGCCGCGCCATGTCGAGGAAGCGTTGCGGGTCGCGGCCCTGGTCGAGGGTGATCAGGGTCTTGGCCACGTATTCCAGGCCAGGGGTTTTCTTGATGCTGCTGCGAAAGCCCACCATGCCAAAGCTGACGCTATCGAGCTCGCCACGCTCGGCAATGCGGGTTTGCAGTTCGTGGACCACGTCGCGGATCTGGTCGATGTAGGGCTGCATCGACACCGTGGTGTCCACCACCAGCACCACGGCGGTACGGAACGCGTCGGCGTTGGCGTTGATTACCGGCGTGGCGGGCTTGGCCACCGCACTGCTGCCGGGGTCGATGGAGGCCACGTTGAGCAACTGCACCGGCTGGCCGTTTTCGTCGAAGCTCTCTTTGGAATCGAAGATCGGCAACAGGTAAAACTGGTTCTGCGGCACGGCGCTGGCCGTCGGTTCCAGGGCGAGGATCTGCCCGTTGTCTTCACGGTTTTTCTGCGCCTTGGCCAACACACCTTTGGCGGCGGTCGGGTCGGCGAGCAGCTTCTCCACCTCGCCGGCTTGACGCAGGAACATCACCGGCGCACGGCCCGAGCGCTCGGTGAACTTGAGCACCAGGCTTTGCTTCCAGTCGCTGACCTTTGACGCCGGCAACCAGCCGTCGCTGCGCCCATCGGTGGCAGCACCGACGCGCACCCAGGGCTGGCCGTCGACGTCTTTGCGCTGGTACACGTAGAGCACAGAGAACGCCGGCAGGGCTTTGCCTGGCGCACTGCCGACGTCGCTGGAAAGTGCCGCGCCGGGCTTGCTGAGCACGCGCTGGAACAGGGTCTTTTTGCCGGCCATCAACAGCGGGCGCTGGCCGCCGTCCACCTCGACCACAGCCGCCGCTGGGGGTGTGACGGCAGGGACGACGGCGGCCAGTGGCTTGGCGGGCTTTGCAGGTTCGTCACTGCCGCTCAGCCACCAGTAAGAAGCGCCACCCATGGCCAGGGCAACGGCCACGGCCACCGCCGCCAGCGCCAACACCGGCCCACGGCGCTGCTCGCTGTGATGCGTGGGCGGTACCACCGGTTGACGCACGGGCTGCGGTTTGGCGGTCGGAATCTCGATGGACTCCGGGGTGATCCCCGCCAGATCAAAATTCATCGGGATCGGCAGCGGCCGCACCAGCGTGGCCTCCGGCGACTCCATCGGCAGTTGGTCCAGTGCCAGCAACAACGCCGCCGCGTCCGGGAAGCGCTCGGCCGGGTCCTTGGCCAACAATTTGCGCAGCACGCCTTGATAACGGCCGTGATGCACCGGCAATTCCGGCAGCGGTTCGGTCAGGTGCGCCAGCGCCGTGGACAGCGCATCGGTGCCGTTATACGGCAGCTTGCCGACCAGAATTTCATACATCACCACACCCAACGCATACAGGTCGGCGCGGCCGTCGATCTCCTGGCCCCGCGCCTGCTCCGGGCTCATGTAGCTCGGTGTGCCCACGGCAAACCCGGCCTGGGTGAACTGAGTGCGATCGTCCAGTGATTTGGCGATGCCGAAGTCGGACAACACAGCCGTGCCGTCCGCGCGAAACAGGATATTCGCCGGTTTGACGTCACGGTGCACCAGGCCCTGGGCATGGGCGTAACCCAAGGCCGAGGCGATCTGGCGGATCAGCGTCACGCCCTGCTCAGGTGTCATGCCAGCGGCGATGCGCTCTTTGAGCGTGCCATTGGGCAGGTATTCCATGGCCATGTAATACAGCTCACCGACATTGCCGATGTCATGGATAGTCACGGTGTGCGGGTGCGACAGGCGCGCCAGAGTCTTGCCTTCGCGCAGGAAACGCTCGCAAAACGTCGGATCGGCCGCCAGCGCCGCCGCCATCACCTTCAGCGCCACCTTGCGCTCCAGCGAGCGCTGGGTCGCCAGGTACACGCTGGCCATGGCGCCTTCGCCAATCTCGCCTTCGATGTCGTAGCCCGGAATCACAATGTTCATGCCGATACCTTCACGACGATGGCGGTGATGTTGTCCGGCGCGCCCCGGTTAAGCCCCAGATGCACCAGGCTGCGCACGATTTCATCCGGCGCGTCGTGGCTGAGCACTTCGCGGATTTCGTGATCTTCGACGGTCTTGTTCAGGCCGTCGCTGCACAGCAGGTAGCTGTCGCCCGGCGCGATCAGCAGGTCGAGCACCGCCACCTCGAGCTGGGCTTCCACGCCCACCGCGCGGGTGACGATATTGGCGCGCGGATGCACGCGGGCATCCGCTTCGCTGAGCAGGCCGCTGTCTTGCAGGTCCTGCACGTAGCTGTGATCGCGCGAGAGGCCTTCGAGCACGCCGTCGCGCAGGCGATACAAGCGACTGTCACCGGCCCACAGGCACACACCACGTAAACCGCGTGCGGCAAGCACCACCACGGTGCTGCCCATCATGGTCACGCCACGGTTCGCGGTTTCTTCGCGCACGGCGGCGTTGATGCGGATCAGGTCATTGCGCAGGGCTGCCGAATATTCGTCGAGGGAGCGGCCCACCGGCACATTGCGCAGGCTGTCGACAATCAGGCTGCTGACATAATCGCCCGCCGCATGCCCGCCCATGCCGTCGGCCACTACCCACAGACGGTTTTCCGGCAGGTTCAGGCAGGCGTCTTCGTTGACCTGACGGACCATGCCCACATGACTTTTGCTCGCCGATTTGTACGTCGCCCCCATCTACACCACACCTTCTTGTCCGAGCAAAAACTGCGCAAAATCACTGGCGGCAGGCAAGCCCTGACACCGCAATAAACCAGGGGAAATACGTTCCGAGCCACGCCCCCACCACAGGCTGGCACCGTCGCAGGCCTGTTCGGCAAGCGCGGTCATGCGGCTGTGGGGCTGCGTCGCGGCGACGCGCTGCAGGCCGGCAAAGCGGCTGTCCACGGCGCGCTGTTCACTGGCCGGGATGCCCAGGTTGTCGAGGCCTTCGTTAAAACTTTCAAAGCTGGCGCCGGCATCCAGCGTACTGAGCAGCAGCTCTTCGGCCTGCTCGAACCAGGTGTCCGGGCCGCCCACCAGGGAGGCCGGGTTGGTGTCGTGGTCGAGCAAGGCCACCACTGCCAGAGGGAAATAACGCCCCACCCGATCGATACTCGGCATCACCACACCCGCGGCCGCGTCCGGTCCGCACACGCCCGGCGCCAGAACAAAGCGCCACAACGGGCTGACCAGGTACGCGTTGAGCCAGTCAGCACCCAGGCTGTTTTGGCTGGCGAGCAAACCCTCGGCCAGCCAGCTGTCCCACGGACCGACAAAACTCTGGGGCAAAGCACGGCTGACAAAGTCTCCGCGGCTGGCCAACTTGCCGTAGAAACCCACCACCGTCATAGCCGCTCCGGCAGGCTGAAGCCGCTGAGCACACGGCTCTTGAACGGGTTGAACGCGCTGTTGGCGCGCAGCTCGTAAGCGATGCTCGCGCCGTCTACCCGCAGGCGCAGGTTGAAGCGGTCCGGCGAATTGCCGGCGGTGAGATCAGATTGCTCCAGCAGGCGAAACCACGCCCACGGGCCGTCCAGCGTCACGCCGGACCGGCCACTGGCCGACGGCGGCATGATCGACAGACGCACCACGCCAATGCTGCCGGGGTTCGGCCATTGCATCGCCACCGGGCGACTCGGCCCGTGGTCGTAGCTCAATTGCTGGCCGTCCAGGTCGAGCAGGAACTGGGTGATGGTCGGGTCCATCGACACCGGCTTTAGCTCGAAACGCACAATAGGCTGGGTGCCGCCGGCGCGGAAAAACGCATCACGAATCGTCGCCGCGCGCTGGAAGGTTTGCAGCACCCCCGGCGCAATCCCCAGCTTCTGCGCCGCGCCCGGCTGCCAGCGCCAGGTCTGCGCGGAGGTGTCCACGTACGGCTGCAGGTATTTGCGGAAATAGTTATCCATCACCCCGCCCACACCGAAGAACTGGCCGAAGTCATCCAGGGTGGCATCGCGCGCGCTGCCCGGCGACATCGGATAGCGCCCGGCCAGCGACTGGCGATACACGTTGACCACTTCGCTGACCCAGGCTGCGTTCAGTTGGTTGCGCACCCCGCCCATCATGCTGTTGGTGGTGGAGTTGACCACCGACTTGACCATGCCCTGCACCAACGGCGGCTGGCGTTCGGCATTCAGGCTGACCCGCGTGGCGGCCGCAGCGGCCTGGTTCTTGGCCTCGCCGAGCAACGCATCGCCGCTGGCGCCGACCATGGCACTGACCTGCACATACAACGCGTTCATGTCCGCCAGCAGGCCGTCGATGGCCGCCGGCTCGCCTTCGTTTTTGCTGACGATGCTGTTGAGTTCGGCAAAGTGCGCGGTCACCGGGTCATCCGCTGCCTGCGGGGCATTGGCGGTGGGTTGCTCCTGACCGAGCAGGCTGCCAAGCCGCTCCTTGAGCTTGTCCACACCACCTTCCACCGGCACACCTTTGGCCGCCAGTTGGCGCTCTTCGGCTTGCAGGTCGGTTTCCCTGGCCACCGCCACCAGCAGCTTTTTCAGCGGCGAACTCGGCCCGGAGATCACCCGCAGTACGTCGGCCGCCTGGGCGACACTGGTAATCGGCACAAAGTCGATATCCGCCAGTAACGCATCCCACTGCCGCTGATAGTCCTGAAAGTACAGGCGCCGCACATCGGCGGCCAGGCTCACCACGTTCTGTTGATCGGCCTGTTCACGGCCCAATACCCACTGCTCCTCCGCAAGGGTGCCGGTCTGGTTCAGGCTGCTCAACAGGAACGCCTGGCGATAGCCCTTGGCGGTGAAGAACCCGCTCAACGGCTCGCCGAGCGGCTTGCCACTTTTACGGCTGAACACCAGCGCGGCGTCGCGACCAGCGGCTTCATTGAGGCGAAAGTCCGGGATGCCGTCGGGCAGTTTCTGCCGTTTGACGCGGTCGTAGACACGCTGGGCCACCGGCAACTGCTGCAGTTGGCGACGCAGGTCGTCGATCAGCCGTGGGTCCAGGCGCGCGCTCGGCGGGTGGCGTTCGAACAGTGCCTGCAAGTGCCCGGTCAACGCCTGGCGCTGATCGGCCGGCAGATCGCGCGGCAGGTTGCGGTCCCAGTCCAGGGCGATCCAGGCCTTGATGAAGTCCGGGTCGTAGTGCTCGTTGTCGGCCAGCATCAGGTAGGCCTTGAGACCCTCGTAAAGGAAGTCCGAGTTGCCGCCGCCATGCAGTTGTTCTTCGATACGCGTCACCAGCCGTGGCGCGAAGACCGCGATCAGCAGCTTGCGGTACACGCTGGCGGATTCGGCTTCGAGCATGTCGCCCTGGTACAGCCCCAGGCCTTCGGACCAGTCTGGCGAATCACCCGCGAGGTTTTTCACCGCATTGAGCAACGGCAGCACGGCCAGCACTTCGCGTTGCGCCGGGCTCAGGTTCTGCACGGTCTGGCCCAGGGGCGCGACCTTCTGATCGACCTGGGCGATATACGCCTGGTTGGCACGATAGCTCACCCACCATAGGCCGCTGACCACCACCACCAACGCCACGGTGGCCGCGAGCACACCGCGGGCAATCCACTTGCGCCGCCGCTCGACTTTCGGGTTGACGCCCACCAGCCCGCGCTCGGCGAACGCCACGGCGGTGAAGAGTTTTTCGATGAAGTAACTGCGCCCGGTGCCGCTCTGGCGCGCCAGGTGCTGGCGATCCAGGTTCATGCTTTGGGCCATGGCGCCGATCAGACGGTCAATCGGGCTGCCTTCCTGGGTGCCGCTGGTGAAATACACACCACGCAGCAACACACGCTCTTCAAACGCGTTGGGTTTGAATACGCCTTCGAGGAAGCTTTGCAGGCAGTCTTTCAATGCACCGAACTGCTGCGGGAAGCCGTAGATCAGGTCGCGCCGTGCCGGGTCGCGTTCCTGTTGCAGGCGCTCCACCAGACGTTCGTTGAGGCGCCGCTCGAGGCCGGCGAATTCGCTTTGCAAATGGGCCAGCGGGCTGTCGCTGTTTTTGCCGTCGTCCAGGGCAAAGGTCATGCCCCACACCTGGGCGCGCTCTTCCTTGCTCAGGTTGTCGAAGAACTCCATGAAGCCGGGCACCAGGTCGAGCTTGGTCAGCATCAGGTAGATCGGGAAGCGCACGCCCAATTGGGTGTACAGCTCCTGGATACGCAGGCGAATCGCGGCCGCGTGGGCAGCGCGTTCGGCGTCGGTACCGAGCAACAGGTCCGACAGGCTGATGGCAATGAAGGCACCGTCGATAGGGCGGCGCGAGCGTTGCTTTTTCAGCAGGTCGAGGAAGCCCAGCCAGGCGGCTTTATCCACCGTGGAGTTGCTGTCCTGGGTGGTGTAGCGGCCGGCGGTATCGAGCAACACGGCTTGATCGGTAAACCACCAATCGCAGTTGCGTGTGCCGCCGACACCGCGTACCGCACCAGCGCCCAACTGGGCAGCCAACGGAAAGTGCAGGCCGGAATTGACCAGCGCAGTGGTCTTGCCCGAGCCCGGTGGGCCGATGATCACGTACCACGGCAGCTCATAGAGATTGCGGCGTTCGTCACCGCCGAGCTTGGCTTTCTTGAGCAACGCCAGGGCTTCGTCCATGCGCTGGCGCAGGCTCGACAGCTCTTCGGCGGTGGCCACGCTGTTCGGGTCGGCCGGCGTCTCTGCGGCCAGGCTGCGCATCACTTCGGCGGCCTGGCGGCGCGCCTGGATGATGCAGAACACGCGGTAGGTGATCCACACCGCGAACACCAGAACGATCAGCGCCCAACGGCGCCCTTCGGGTACCAGCGCGTCAAGCAGCGGCCCCACAAACCAGATGATCAGGCTCAGGGCGATCAGGCCCAGCAACGGGATCACCCAGCGAATCATGAAACTGAAAAACGCCTTCACTCGACGCCCTCCGCCAATACGGTGATTTCAACCCGACGATTGCGGGCGCGGCCTTCGGCAGTGCTGTTGGTGGCCAGCGGCTCGGTGTCGCTTCGGCCCTCGGCACTGAAGCGATCCGCCTGGCCGGTCTTGGCCGCAAGGATCTCCAGCACCGACTTGGCCCGCGCTTCAGACAACGCCCAGTTGGACGGGAAGCGCAGCGTGGCGATCGGGCGGTTATCGCTGTGACCAGTGACGCGCACCTGGCCCTTGACCTTGCGGATGGCATCGGCGATGCGCAGCATCAGCGGCTGGTAGGCATCGACAATGCTGGAGCTGGCCGACGCGAACAGCTCATCGCCACGAATGGTCACCACCGAGCGGTCGACCTTATCTTCCACAGCCACACGCCCGGCCTTGATGTCTTCGGCCAGGAAGCCGGCCAGACGCGGCCGTTCGATGACCTTGGGCTGCGCCACGGGACGGTCGATGGCCTGCACCGGGATCTCGCCCAGGGCATGGATGTTCTTGAACACCGGTTCGGCCTGCGCCGCGAGCAGCAGGCGCAAGGTGAACAGCAAGGCCAGCAGCAGCGCCAGGCCGATTGCCACGGCGATCCACGGCGGCATGAATTGCGCCAGGCGGTCACGGGCCACGGTCACGCCGCGCCAGTGCGGCGACAGCTCGCGTTCGTGGTCGCCACGGGCGCTGCGAATCGCGGCGGCAGTGCGCTCGCGCAGGGCTTCGAGCTGGCTGCGGCCGTCGTTCATTACGCGGTAGCGACCTTCGAACCCCAGGCACATGCACAGGTACAACAGCTCCAGCAGGTACAGGCGTTCCCGTGGGCTTTGCAGGCAATGGTCGAGTAGCTGGAAGACCTTTTCGCCGCCCCAGGCTTCGTTGTGCACGGTGATCAGCAGGCTTTGTTTGCCCCACTCGCTGGTGCTGCCCCAGGGCGTGCTCAACACCGCTTCATCGAGGGCGGTACACAGCGCGTAGCGGGCCAGCAGCACTTCGTTGCGCGCCACACCGGCGGCTTCGGCGCGCTCTTCGAACTGGCGCAGGTACGCCAGCAACTGCGCGCGCAGGCTGGCCGGCGCGGGGTGGGCGATGGTGTTGCGCAGGCGTGTCAGCAAGGCCAGCAGCGGCCCGGCGGCGCTTTCCAGCGGGTTGAGGCCCTGGCTTTTGCCGGTGAGCATCGGCGCCGCCGGCATCGACAAAGCGGCCGGTTCGGCGCGCGCAGGCTCCGGCGCACGGCCACCGGGGCGCGGCATGAACTGGGTGCGGTCGTCATCATTGGGATGCATCGCGGATTATCCTCGGATCGCCCAGAAGGCCAGGTTCAAACCCGGGAACTGCCCGGCGATGTGGAAGGCAAAACCGCCGGAAGTGCTCAGCTGTTGCCAGTGCTCGCTGCCCCGGTCCAGCTCGTAATAGGTGCTGCCCGCGTGGTACGGCAGTTGGCGCGGCGCCACCGGCAAGGGCAGCAGGCCGATGCCTGGCAGTTGCAGGTTGACCATGTCGCGGATGTGCTCCACCGCACCGACCTTGCTCTGCTGGCCGAAGCGGCCACGCAGGGTTTCGCCGGGCACGTCGGCGCGCACCACCAGGATGAAACTGGCGCTGTCGAGCAGGGTTTTGTCCGCCAGCATCGCCACGTGGATGCCATAAGCTTTCTCCACGATCGGGATTGGCGTGGCTTTGCTGTCGATCAGCATCGACAGCGCTTCGCGCAGGGCCGCCATCACCGGGGCGAAGCTCAGCGCCAGGTCGTCGTGCTGGTACTGCGGGTATTCCTGAGGGCGACGGCCCGAGGTGGAAAAGGTCGAGAACTCACCGGCCAGGCTCACCAGTTCGCTGAAGAAGCGTTCCGGGTGCAGCGGGCTCAACTGGTTCAAATGCTGGATCAACGGCTGGGCACGGTTGACCAGTTGCAGCAGCATGAAGTCGGCGATCTCCGAGGCGCCACCCGCGCCCGACGCGACCACGCGACCGGCCAGGGCTTCGCCGCGCTGGTGCAACAGGCCCAGCAACTCGCTGCGAAACGCGGTCAGCGGCTTGCTCGCGACCACGTCCAATATCGGCGGGATGTAACTGTCGTCCAGCACCAAGGCGCGGTCGGCGCGCTTTTCCTTGATGCGCACCAGCCCAAGGGCGGCGTAGTCGCTGATGCCGTCCTGGGCGGTCAGCAAGCGCAACGCCCGCGACCCCACGGCTACCGGCGCGCGGTTTTCGAACGGGGCGTTGTCGTCGCGCACTTCGCGCACCTGACTCACGTAACGCGCGGCTTCCAGGGCTTCGCCCTCGTCCACCGTGTCACGCGCGCCGGCGCGCTTGAGTGGCAAGGCCAGGTACACCAGGCCGTCACGCAGGTTGTCGTCAATGTTCAGCGGGCTTGGCGCCAGGTCATCCTGGGGGATATTGAACGGCGTGCCGTCGGGCAACAGGCCGCGCGCCGAGAGGATGGCCAGCTTGCCCTGGGCCAGCAGGCCCTGGTCGATCAACAACTCGGAAAAGCCCCAGGCACCTGCGGACAGCGGGCGGCTGCGGGCGTCGATCAGGTTTTCCAGGTAACGGTCATGCTGTTGGAAGTGCTGCGTTCCGATGAACATGCCTTCCGACCAGACCACACGATTGTTCCAGGACATGGGGGCTCCGATTGCTTCTTATTGGGCAGGGCTGGATGGGGTAACCACGACGTCGGCGCGCACGGCACGCACATCAAGGCTGATCTGGTATTCGGTGTACTGGCGGGCGGGCACGTTGATCACCGTGCGCCATTGCGCGCGGTCCAATTCGCGGTACCCCACCAGCAAGCCGATCTGGCGCGTGGACGGGTCGAGGTCGCGCTGAATGCTCAACTGCTGGCCGGGTTGCACCATCACTTCATCCTGGTCCAACAGGTCCAGGCCGAGGGTGGATTGGGCGCGGTCCGCCAGGGCGAAGTAGTCGGAACGGCCGAAGGTGGCGGCGTTTTTCAGTTCGAAAATGCGCACCCGTACCGGGGCGGCCTGGCCATTGGCGCCGGGGTTGAGCCCGGAAATCGCGTGGAAGTGCAGTTCGACGGCGGCGGTGTCCGCGTCTGCCTCAGCGGGGGCCTGGGGTTTGACGGCGTCCTTGGCACACGCCGTCAGCAGCAGCGCGGTGGCGACTGCGAGTAAAAACCTGGGAATCATCCTGCGTCCTCAATGACGTACTTAACTATCCGTTGATCCATTGTTGCGGCGTGCTGTCAGCGCCGCTGTCGTGCGCTGTGTTCTTCGTAGGCTCGGCTGAATTCGCGGCCGAACAGGTCCTGGAAGTCTTCTTGGGCCTCACGGGAAATATTGCCGTAGAGCTCGGTGAACTGCTGCCAGTACTGGGCCTGACGCGAGCCGTTGAAAATGCTCGACAGCCCGCCGGGCTTGCCCATGCGCGCTTCCAGTTGGGCCGGCTCGAACCGCGTGAGCAGGTGTTTGATCGCCGCTTCCACCCCGGCCATCACGGCCAACTGGTGGGCGCGCAAGTCGTCGAAACTGTCACGCACGGCCACGTCCGGCGCCATAAACGCTTGGTTGCCGTGACGAAGCAGCAGCAGTAATGCTTCGTCGGCATTCGGGGCGAATTTCAACGGATTGTTTTCGGCGGGCTGGATCATCGTCTGCTGCATGCGGAACTCGCCCTTGAGGCTGGCGCGGGCACGCAGAACGTCGATCAGGCCTTCGACCATCAGCCGGTAACTGCGGCCGATGGTTTCCATCTGCGCCTCGGCCTGGGCTTTGTCCAGGCGCAGTTGGTCCAGACCTGCGCCGCGCAGGAAGGCGTGCAGCAGATCAGGCTGTTGCGCGGTGTCCGCCACGGGGAGCACAGGCTCGACCACAGGTGGCGGCGCCATGACCGGTGCAGGGGGTGGCGACGGGACGGCGGGCGCGGGCGGCGGGGCAACGCTGACGACCGGCACGGGCGTGTCGCCGAACAGGTCCCAGTCTTCGGGAATCACCGCGCCCGAGGCCACGGGGGCTTCGACCACCGGCACGGCCACGGGGGTCGGCGGGCGGAAGTCGTGTTGCTGGGACGGCACATGGTCCGGCACGGTGGGCGGCGGCACGGCGGTGGGGCTGATGAAGTCGAACAGGTCCGGCAGGGTGTCCATCGACGAAGCGCCGTGGAACTGCGGCGCGATCACCGGGGTCGCCACCGGCGCACTCACCACGGCGCCCATCAAGGCTTCAAAGCTGTTGGGTGACTCGCCGGCAAACGGCTGGCTGTCGACGGCCTGCACGTTGAAATCGATACGCGCCTGGATCTCGTAATCGCCGATGCGGATCAACTCGCCATCGTGCAGCAGCTCGCTGGTACCTCGGCGCAAGCGGATACCGGCGTTAACCAACTCCACACCGTTTGTACTGTTATCGGTTAAATAATAACGGCCATCTTTGTATTGAATAACGCAATGCTGTGAAGACACCAGACGCTCAGGGTCAGGCAATACCCAGTCATTATCCGAGCTGCGGCCGATCGCCATCGAGCCCTGATTCATGGACTTTTCGGCGCACTGCCCTGGGGTAATCTTGTGATAACTAGTGATAGTCAAACACAGCGACATCTTGCCTCCTTGCTGATACTTCGCGCGCGGTCGACTCCCGGAGCGGTGTCCCCCGAGAGATCCCCATAGGTCGTGCAATCGACCGTCCACAACCTGCTGATGCCAGCATGATCGCTGATCTTAACCGGGCTCTATGACAAAAATCCTGTCCCGGTACGCCGTTCGACCCACCAGTCGCGCAGGTTGTTAAGCACCGCACATCTGTCACAGAGGGCGAATAGCTTACCTTGACAAGGCCTAAGTACTACACCAAAAATGCACAACTTCTTGAATACCAATGATGGCACATTAGTAGCGCTGTGCTTATATGACCAAGAAAACATGCAAAGTTCATTACGCAACTAATGCATGAATTGCCCGTCATCTAACGGGCTGATAGGGAGATCAATTTCAGTGGATGTGCCGTTGCTGCTCGCCGCCGTTTCCGCGACTTCGCCCTGTGGCGAAGACATGGAATATGACGCGCAATTTCTCCAATTGGAGCGTGATGCCAAAGGCCAGCCCGAGCGCAGCATGGGTGACTCCATCCTGCCCGCTGAACCGCCGGACTGGCGCAGCATCCAGCAGCAAAGCCTCGACTTGTTGCAGCGCAGCAAAGACCTGCGCATCACCCATTTCCTGCTGCAAAGCTCCCTCGCACTCCAGGGCGTGGCCGGGCTGGCGCAGGTCCTCACGTTGATCGACGCGCTGCTGCGCCAATACTGGGCCGAGCTGCATCCACGCCTGGATGCCGACGACGATAACGACCCGACCGTGCGCATCAATGCCCTGTCCGGCCTGACCAGCGACGCGACCATTCGCCTGCTGCGCGAAAGCATCCTCACGCGCTCGCGCACCTTTGGCCCCGTGAGCCTGCGCGCCGCGCTGAATGCCAGCGGCCTGATGAATTTCCCCGACGAACAGCTCGGCGCCCAGCAACTGAACGCCGCGTTCCTCGACAGCGACCCCGAGCACCTGCAAGCCACCCGCGACGCCTTGAGCGCCGCGCGTGCAGCCTGCGAGGCGATCGAGCAGCAGGTCAGCGATCAGGTCGGTTCCGCCCAGGGCGTGGACCTCAGCCTGTTGAAGCAACCGCTCAAGCAGGCGCTGCAAGTGCTCAATCAAGCAGTTCCAGATCCCCAAGGCAGCAGCGAACCCGAGGCCGTCAGTGACGACAGTGCCCCCTCGGTCGAGTACGCCGCTGCCCCTGCCGCACCGCGCCCGGCTGGCGATATCGCCAGCCGTGATGACGTGGTGCGCAGCCTCGACAAAATCCTTGCGTACTACACCCGCCACGAGCCTTCGAGCCCGCTGCCGGTGCTGTTGAACCGGGCGAAGCATCTGGTGCATGCCGATTTTGCGGCGATCGTGCGCAATCTGATCCCCGATGGCATGTCCCAATTTGAAAACCTGCGTGGCCCGGACGGCGAATAAACCGCCCGGCCTTGCAGTAACAACACCGTCGCTCAAGCGACCAGGAGCAGCAACGTGGCGAAGCAAAGTTCTCAGAAATTCATCGCGCGCAACCGCGCGCCTCGAGTGCAGATCGAGTACGACGTCGAGCTTTACGGCGCCGAGAAAAAGGTCCAGCTGCCCTTCGTGATGGGTGTGATGGCCGACCTCGCCGGCAAGCCTGCCGAGCCTCTGGCCCCGGTGGCGGACCGCAAGTTCCTTGAAGTGGACGTCGATAACTTCGACTCCCGCCTCAAGGCAATGCAGCCGCGCGTGGCGTTCCACGTACCGAACGAACTGACCGGCGAAGGCAACCTGAGCCTGGACATCACCTTCGAAAGCATGGACGACTTCAGCCCGGCCGCCGTGGCCCGTAAGGTCGACTCGCTGAACCAATTGCTCGAAGCCCGCACCCAGCTGGCCAACCTGCTGACCTACATGGACGGCAAGACCGGCGCTGAAGAAATCATCATGAAGGCGATCAAGGACCCGGCACTGCTTCAGGCACTTGCCAGTGCGCCTAAGCCTGCAGGGGACCAATAATCATGACTGACAATACCGCCCGCGAAGGCGCGCCGAACCTGGGCGCTACCGAAGAAACCAGCGAGTTCGCCTCGCTGTTGATGCAAGAGTTCAAGCCCAAGACCGAGCGCGCCCGCGAAGCCGTGGAAACAGCCGTGCGCACCCTGGCTGAACAGGCCTTGGCCCAGACTGACCTGGTGTCCAACGACGCGATCAAATCGATCGAATCGATCATCGCCGCCATCGACGCCAAGCTGACTGCCCAGGTCAACCAGATCATCCACCACCCGGACTTCCAACAGCTGGAAAGCGCCTGGCGTGGCCTGCACTACCTGGTCAACAACACCGAGAGCGATGAGCAGCTGAAGATCCGCGTGCTCAACATCTCCAAGCCGGACCTGCACAAGACCCTGAAGAAATTCAAGGGCACCGCATGGGACCAGAGCCCGATCTTCAAGAAGATGTACGAAGAAGAATACGGCCAGTTCGGCGGCGAACCGTACGGCTGCCTGGTCGGCGACTACTACTTCGACCAGTCCCCGCCGGATGTCGAGCTGCTGGGCGAGCTGTCGAAAGTCTGCGCCGCCATGCACTCCCCGTTCATCGCTGCGGCTTCGCCGACCGTGATGGGCATGGGCTCGTGGCAGGAACTGTCGAACCCACGCGACCTGACCAAGATCTTCACCACCCCGGAATACGCGGGCTGGCGTTCGCTGCGTGAATCGGAAGACTCGCGCTACATCGGCCTGACCATGCCGCGCTTCCTGGCGCGCCTGCCATACGGCGCCAAGACCGACCCGGTTGAAGCCTTTGCCTTCGAAGAAAACACCGACGGTGCCGACAGCTCCAAGTACACCTGGGCCAACGCCGCCTACGCGATGGCCGTGAACATCAACCGCTCGTTCAAACACTACGGCTGGTGCTCGCGCATCCGTGGCGTGGAATCGGGCGGCGAAGTGGAAAACCTGCCCGCGCATACGTTCCCAACCGATGACGGCGGCGTGGACATGAAGTGCCCGACCGAGATCGCCATCAGCGACCGCCGTGAAGCGGAACTGGCGAAGAACGGTTTCATGCCGCTGCTGCACAAGAAAAACACCGACTTCGCCGCGTTCATCGGCGCCCAGTCGCTGCAGAAGCCGGCCGAATACGATGACCCGGACGCCACCGCCAACGCCAACCTGGCCGCGCGCCTGCCGTACCTGTTCGCCACGTGCCGTTTCGCTCACTACTTGAAGTGCATCGTGCGCGACAAGATCGGTTCCTTCAAAGAGAAGGACGAGATGCAGCGCTGGTTGCAGGACTGGATCCTCAACTACGTCGACGGTGATCCTGCGCACTCCACCGAAACCACCAAGGCCCAGCACCCGTTGGCCGCCGCCGAGGTGATCGTGGAAGACGTCGAAGGCAACCCGGGTTACTACAACTCCAAGTTCTACCTGCGCCCGCACTATCAGCTTGAAGGGCTGACCGTGTCGCTGCGCCTGGTATCGAAGCTGCCTTCGGCTAAGAGCGCATAACCCGCTCGTTCCCACGCTCCGCGTGGGAACGATCACCAAATCGAGTGGCCCGTGCCACACAGGGAGAAAACATGGCTGTTGATATTTTCATCAAGATCGGCGACATCAAGGGCGAGTCCATGGACAAGGCCCACAAGGACGAAATCGACGTACTGAACTGGAGCTGGGGCATGGCCCAGTCCGGCAACATGCACGTAGGCGGTGGCGGCGGCGCCGGCAAGGTGAATATCCAGGACCTGTCGCTGACCAAGTACGTCGACAAGGCTTCGCCGAACCTGATGATGCACTGCGCCAGCGGCAAGCACATCGACAAGGTCAAGCTGACCGTGCGCAAGGCCGGCGGTGAAAGCCAGGTCGAGTACATGGTGATCAACCTGGAAGAAGTGCTGGTGACGTCTCTGAGCACCGGCGGTTCGGGCACCGATGACCGCCTGACCGAAAACGTCACGCTGAACTTCGCCCAAGTGATGGTCGACTATCAGCCGCAGAAAGCTGACGGCACCAAAGACGGCGGCGCGATCAAGTTTGGCTGGAACATCCGTTCCAACACCAAACGCTGATAGCTCTGGCGGCCGCGGCCCTGTGCCGCGGCCCCAGGCACCTGGCCCTGCCGAACCCCGTCCCTCTCACACCCCGTCCGTGGAGCTGCTTTGGTGGTCACTGAAATCGCTTCCCGCGACCGTCTGCAGCCGTCCTTGTTGGACCGGCTGACTGACGACGATCCAACCAACCCCAAGGAAAGCGCCGACAAACGCGTGCTGTCCCTGACCCAATTGAAAGCCTCGGTTTTGCGCGACCTCGCGTGGCTGCTCAACACCACGTCGTTGCTCGATGCCGATGCCACCCTGCACACCCCGGCAGGCGCCTCGGTGGTCAATTACGGCCTGCCGGCGCTGGCGGGCAACAGCGTTTCCAGTGTCGATATCAAAGCGCTGGAAGCCCTGATCTACCAGGCCATCGCCACCTTCGAGCCACGCATCCTGCGCCACACCCTGCGCGTCAAAGCACGTGTCGGCCATGGCGAGATGAACCACAACGCGCTGAGTTTCGAGATCGAAGGCGATCTGTGGGCCCAGCCGGTGCCGTTGCGCCTGTTGCTGCAAACCGACCTGGACCTGGAGTCCGGCCACGTACGCGTCGTGAATGCCGACCAGCGGAGACGCCCATGAACCCGCGCCTGCTGGAGCTGTACAACAAGGAACTGCACCACGTGCGCGAAAGCGCCGCCGAGTTCGCCAAGGAATACCCGAAGATCGCCAGTCGGCTGACCCTGTCCGGCATGGACTGCGCCGACCCGTACGTCGAACGTTTGCTCGAGGGCTTTGCCTACCTCACCGCCCGCGTGCAGCTCAAGCTTGACGCCGAGTACCCGACCTTCACCCACAACCTGTTGGAAATCGCCTACCCGCACTACCTGGCGCCAACGCCGTCGATGACCGTGGTGCAGTTGCAGACCGACCCGGATGAAGGCTCCCTGGCCAGTGGTTTCCCCCTGCCCCGCGACACCGTATTGCGCGCCGCCCTGGGCCGCGAAACCCAGACCTGCTGCGAGTACCGCACCGCCCACCCGGTGACGTTGTGGCCCTTGCAGGTCAGCAACGCTGAGTACTTCGGCAACCCGGCCGCCGTGCTCGGCCGCCTGGCCGCCAGCGAGCCCAAAGCCAAGGCCGGTTTGCGCCTGACCTTGCGCACCGGTGCCGAATTGCCGTTCAGCAGCCTCGACCTGGACACCTTGCCGCTGTACCTCAGCGGCGCCGATGAGCAACCGTTCCGCCTCTACGAGCAATTGCTGGGCAACGCCTGTGCGGTGTTTGCGCGCAAGCCCGGGGGTGACTGGGTCGAGCGCTTGCCTCAGGACGCATTGCGCTCACGCGGCTTTGACGATGCCGACGCGGCCATGCCCGTGGTGGCTCGGGCGTTCCAGGGCTATCGGTTGTTGCAGGAATACTTCGCCCTGCCCCACCGCTTCCTGTTCGTCGAGTTCGCCCATCTGAGCCGCGCGGTCAAACGCTGCGACGGCCAGGAGCTGGAGCTGATCGTGCTGTTCGACCGTCACGAGCCGAACCTGGAAGGCAGCGTCGGCGCGGCGCAGTTTCTGCCGTTCTGCACGCCAGCGATCAACCTGTTCCCCAAACGCGTTGATCGCATCCACCTGTCCGACCGGGTCAACGAACACCATGTGATCGCCGACCGCACGCGGCCGATGGACTTCGAGATCCATTCCCTGAGCGGCATCACCGGCCACGGCACTGGGCCGGAGCAGCCGTTTTTGCCGTTCTACGCGGTGCGCGATCCGTCCCGTTACGGACGCGACCAGGCCTATTACACCGTGCGCCGCGAACCGCGCGTGCTGTCCAGCGACCAGCGCCGTAACGGCCCGCGCTCGACCTACGTGGGCAGTGAAACCTTCGTCAGCCTGGTGGACAGCCGCCAGGCGCCGTACGGCCACGACCTGCGCCAACTCGGCGTGACAGCGTTGTGCACCAACCGCGACCTGCCGTTGTTCATGAGCGTGGGCAATGGCAAGACCGACTTCACCCTGGCCGACAGTGCCCCGGTGCTGGCCGTGCGTTGCGTCGCCGGCCCCAGCCGCCCGCGCGCCAGCCATGCCCACGATGCCAAGGCCTGGCGCCTGATCAGCCAGTTGTCGCTCAATTACCTGTCGCTGAGTGAACAGGGCCAAGGTGCCGGCGCCCTGCGTGAACTGCTGCGCCTATACGGCGACAGCAATGACGCCGCCCTGCAATTGCAGATCGAAGGCCTGCGCGAGGTCAGCAGCAAAGCCGTGACCCGACGCCTGCCGATGCCCGGCCCGATTGTGTTTGGGCGCGGGCTGGAGATCACCCTGGAATTCGATGAAAACGCGTTTCGCGGCACCGGCGTATTCCTGCTCGGTGCGGTATTGGAACGCTTCCTGGCACGCTACGTGTCGATCAACAGTTTTACCGAGACGGTGATCCGTACCACCGAACGCGGCGAGATCATGCGATGGAAAGCCAAGCCCGGACGTCGTCCGACCCTGTGAGTACCCTGGATGCGATGCATCAGGAGCCCTGGGAATATGACTTTTTCCAGGCGCTGCGACGTATCGAGTGCGAATCGCCAGACCTGCCACGGCTGGGCCATTCCCTGCGCCTGGCCGATGACCCACTGCGCCTTGGGCAACAGGCCGATTGCACCTTCGCTCCGGCCACCTTGGCGTCGGTCGACCCCGGCAACGACGGCAAGCCGGCGCGCCTGGAGCAATTCTTCTTCGGCCTTGGCGGTCCCAACGGACCGCTGCCGCTGCACATCACCGAGTACGTACGTGAGCGCCAGCGCAATAACGCCGACAGCACCAGCAAGCGCTTCCTGGACGTGTTCCATCACCGTTTGCTCTGTCTGTTCTACCGGGCCTGGGCCGAAGCGCGGCCGACGGTCAGCCACGACCGTCCCGACGATGACTATTGGTCTGCGCGCCTGGCGGCACTGAGTGGCAGGGGCATGCCGAGCCTGCTCAATCAGGGCCTTATCCCGGATACCGCGAAGCTGCATTACAGCGGCCACCTGTCGGCGCAAACCCGCTACCCGGATGGCCTCAAGGCAATCCTCAGTGAGTACTTCGGCCTGCCGGTCGAGATCGAAGAGTACGTCGGCCAATGGCTGGAACTGCCCGAGCGCAGCCGCGTCGGGGTCAGTGCCAACCAACTGGGCGTGGACTTTTGCCTGGGCAGCCACGTCTGGGACCGCCAGCACAAATTCCGTATCCGTCTGGGCCCGCTGACGCTGGATGACTACATGGGCATGCTGCCCGGCCGCCAGCCGTTCAATGAACTGGTGGCGTGGGTGGCCGAGTACCTGGGCCATGAGTTGGACTGGGACTTGAACCTGGTTCTGCAACAACCCGAAGTCCCGGCGCTGCAACTCAACGGCCAGTTCCGCCTGGGCTTCAACACCTGGCTCGGCACGCCCGAGCATGACCCCAACGACCTAATCCTGGCCCGGCATTACGCCGATCAAGCCACCACCTCAAGGAATCCAGAGCATGGGTGAAATCAGTCGCGCCGCACTGTTCGGCAAACTCAACAGCGTGGCCTACAAGGCCATCGAAGCCGCCACCGTGTTCTGCAAACTGCGGGGCAACCCATATGTGGAACTGGCGCACTGGTTCCACCAGTTGCTGCAACTGCAGGACTCGGACCTGCACCGCATCATCCGCCAGTTCAACGTGGAGCCGGCACGCCTGGCCCGCGACCTCACCGAAGCCCTGGACCGCCTGCCGCGCGGCTCGACGTCGATCACCGACCTGTCGTCCCATGTGGAAGAAGCCGTGGAACGCGGCTGGGTGTATGGCAGCCTGATGTTTGGCGAAAGCCAGGTGCGCACCGGTTACCTGGTGCTGGGTATCCTCAAGACGCCAAGCCTGCGCCATGGGTTGCTGGGCTTGTCGTCGGAGTTCGACAAGATCAAGGCCGAGGCCCTGAGCGAACGCTTTGACGAGTACGTCGGCGACTCGCCGGAAAACGCCCTCAGCGCCAGCGATGGGTTTAATGCCGGTGTTCCAGGCGAAGCCAGCGGCGCCATGGCACCGAGCGCGATGGGCAAGCAGGAAGCGCTCAAGCGCTTTACCGTGGACCTGACCGAACAGGCGCGTAGCGGCAAGCTCGACCCGATCGTCGGGCGTGACGAAGAGATCCGTCAGTTGGTGGATATCCTGATGCGTCGGCGCCAGAACAACCCGATCCTCACGGGTGAAGCCGGTGTGGGCAAGACCGCCGTGGTCGAAGGCTTCGCCCTGCGCATCGTCGCCGGTGACGTACCGCCTGCGCTCAAGGACGTGGAACTGCGCAGCCTCGACGTGGGCCTGCTGCAAGCCGGCGCCAGCATGAAAGGCGAGTTCGAACAGCGCCTGCGCCAGGTCATTGAAGACGTGCAGGCTTCGCCCAAGCCGATCATTCTGTTTATCGACGAAGCCCACACCCTGGTGGGTGCCGGTGGCGCCGCCGGGACCGGCGATGCGGCCAACCTGCTCAAACCGGCATTGGCGCGCGGCACCCTGCGCACCGTGGCCGCCACCACCTGGGCCGAGTACAAAAAACACATCGAAAAAGACCCGGCACTGACCCGCCGTTTTCAGGTCGTGCAAGTGGCTGAACCGTCGGAAGACAAAGCCCTGCTGATGATGCGTGGCGTGGCCTCGACCATGGAAAAACACCACCAGGTGCAGATCCTCGATGAGGCCCTGGAAGCCTCAGTGAAGCTGTCCCACCGCTACATCCCGGCGCGTCAGTTGCCGGACAAATCCGTAAGCCTGCTGGACACCGCCTGCGCCCGCGTCGCCATCAGCCTGCACGCAGTGCCGGCGGAAGTGGACGACAGCCGCCGCCGCATCGAAGCCCTGGAAACCGAGCTGCAAATCATCGCCCGCGAGCATGCGATCGGCATCGCCATCGGTGCACGCCAGAGCAACAGCGAAGCCTTGCTGAGCGCCGAGCGCGAGCGCCTGGCCACACTGGAAAGCCGCTGGGCCGAAGAAAAAACCCTGGTGGACGAACTGCTCTCCACTCGCGCGACGCTGCGCGAAAAAGCCGGCGTGGTGGACAGTGCTGCTGGTACCACCGAGAGCAATGAGTTACGCGCCCAGTTGGTCGACCTGCAACAACGCCTCACCGCGCTGCAAGGCGAAACCCCGTTGATCCTGCCGACCGTGGATTACCAGGCCGTGGCCTCGGTGGTCGCCGACTGGACCGGCATCCCGGTGGGCCGCATGGCGCGCAACGAACTGGAAACCGTGCTCAACCTCGATCAGCACCTGAAAAAACGCATCATCGGCCAGGACCACGCCTTGCAGATGATCGCCAAACGCATCCAGACCTCCCGCGCCGGTCTCGACAACCCAAGCAAGCCGATTGGCGTGTTCATGCTGGCCGGCACCTCCGGTGTGGGCAAGACCGAAACCGCCCTGGCGCTGGCCGAAGCCATGTATGGCGGTGAACAGAACGTCATCACCATCAACATGAGCGAGTTCCAGGAAGCCCACACGGTGTCGACTCTCAAGGGCGCGCCACCCGGCTACATCGGCTACGGCGAAGGCGGCGTGCTGACCGAAGCGGTGCGGCGCAAGCCCTACAGCGTGGTGCTGCTGGACGAAGTGGAAAAAGCCCACCCAGACGTGCATGAGATTTTCTTCCAGGTGTTCGACAAGGGCGTGATGGAAGACGGCGAAGGCCGGGTGATCGACTTCAAGAACACCCTGATCCTGCTCACCACCAACGCCGGTACCGAGCTGATCTCGCACGTGTGCAAGGACCCGGCGAACATCCCCGAGCCGGAAGAAATCGCCAAGGCCCTGCGCCAGCCGCTGCTGGAAATCTTCCCGCCGGCCCTGCTCGGGCGTCTGGTGACCATCCCGTACTACCCGCTGAGCGACGAGATGCTCAAGGCGATTACCCGCCTGCAACTGAACCGCATCAAGAAGCGCGTGGAGAATACCCACAAGGTGGCCTTCGACTACGACGACGCGGTGGTCGACCTGATCGTCTCGCGCTGCACTGAAACCGAAAGCGGCGGGCGCATGATCGACACCATCCTCACCAACAGCCTGCTGCCGGACATGAGCCGCGAGTTTCTTACGCGCATGCTTGAGGGCAAGGCATTGGCGGGTGTGCGCATCAGTACGCGGGATAACGAATTGCACTACCAGTTCAACGATTGACCTGCGCCCTGAGGGTTCACTGAGAATCCAAAGGGGCGGCTTCGCAGCCCGGCGCAGGACAAGCCTGCTCACCACAGCAAGCCAACGCCTTATTGGATTCGTTTTTCAGTTATCACGGTATTTACGGAACTCCCGATGCTATTCAACCAAGCCTCACGTTTGGCCAAGATCACCAGCCCCCTCGGGCCGGATGTGCTGCTGCTCAATGAAATGGGCGGCGGTGAAGAACTGGGGCGGCTGTTCAACTATGAGCTGCAACTGACGTCGCTGGACGCCAACATCGACCTCAACCAGTTGCTGGGCAAACCGATGAGCGTCGGCCTGCAGCTGGCGGACGGCGGCGAGCGGCACTTCCACGGCATCGTCGCGCGTTGCAGCCAGAACATCGACAGCGGCCAGTTCGCCAGTTACCAAGTGACGCTGCGCCCGTGGCTGTGGTTGTTGAGCCGCACCTCGGACTGCCGGATTTTCCAGAACCTGAGCATCCCGCAGATCATCAAGCAGGTGTTCCGCGACCTGGGGTTTTCCGACTTCGAAGATGCCCTGAGCCGGCCGTACCGCGAGTGGGAATACTGCGTGCAGTACCGCGAGACCAGCTTCGATTTCGTCAGCCGCTTGATGGAACAGGAAGGCATCTACTACTACTTCCGCCATGAACAGGACCGTCACGTGCTGGTACTGGCCGACGCCTATGGCGCCCACACCACGGTGCCGGGCTACGCGTCGATCCCGTATTACCCCAAGGATGAGCAGCAGCGCGAACGCGACCACATGCACAACTGGCACCTGGCGCAGGAGGTGCAGCCGGGCTCGCTGGAACTTAACGACTACGACTTCCAGCGCCCCAGCGCCCGCATCGACGTGCGCTCGGCCATGCCGCGCCCGCACACCGCCGGCGACTACCCGCTGTACGACTACCCCGGCACCTACGTGCAAAGCGCAGACGGCGAACACTATGCACGCACCCGCATCGAAGCCCTGCAAACCCTGCATGAACAGATCGAGTTCGCCGGCAATGCCCGCGGCCTCGGCTCCGGTCATCTGTTCAGCCTCACCGGCTTCAGTCGCCAGGACCAGAACCGCGAATACCTGATCGTCGGCTGCCGCTACTACATCGTCCAGGAAAGCCTGGAAAGCGGCGGCGGTTCCGGCTCGGCGCAGTTTGAAAGCAGCCTGACCTGCATCCCCGCGCAACAAAGCTACCGCACCCTGGCCACCACCCATCGACCGGTGGTCAAAGGCCCGCAAACCGCGCTGGTGGTCGGCCCCAAAGGCGAAGAAATCTGGACCGACCAGTACGGCCGCGTGAAGGTGCACTTCTACTGGGACCGTCACGACCAATCCAACGAAAACAGTTCGTGCTGGATTCGCGTGTCGCAATCCTGGGCCGGCAAGAACTGGGGTTCAATGCAGATTCCACGCATCGGCCAGGAAGTGATCGTGAGTTTCCTGGAAGGTGATCCCGACCGGCCGATCATCACTGGGCGGGTGTACAACGCTGAGCAGACGGTGCCTTACGATCTGCCCGAAAACGCCACCCAAAGCGGCATGAAGAGCCGTTCGAGCAAGGGCGGCACGCCAGCCAACTTCAATGAAATCCGCATGGAGGACAAGAAGGGGTTGGAGCAGCTGTATATCCATGCCGAGCGTAACCAGGACATCGTGGTGGAGGTGGATGAAAGCCATTCGGTGGGGCATGACCGGAATAAAAGCATCGGGCATGACGAAATCGTGACCGTCGGCAACGACCGGGTACGCGCAGTCAAGCACGACGACATGCTCATGGTGGGGTTCAGCAAGACAGACGCCATCAGTAAAAGTTACCTGATTGAAGTGGGCGAAAACCTGCGCCTGGTCTGTGGCAAAAGTGTGCTGGAGCTCAATGCAAGCGGGCAGATCAATCTCACCGGCGTTCAGATCAACGTGTATTCCGAAGGCAGCTCCGAGATCAACACCGGCGGCAATCTGCATTTGAACATTGGCGGCAAAGGCGGTACCACACCCATGGGCCAAGGGGTCAAGGGTGAAATCGACGCGGCCGTCAATTCCATGTTTCCCAAGCCGCCTTCCGGCCAATAACGAGATTCCGTTTCATGACCTATCAACTCAATGAACTGCAATTCACGCTGCCCAGCGATGACGTTCAAGATGCTTCCATCAATATCCTGAAGTTCGCTGCTCTGGGTACGTCGTTGATCATCAGCCGTAGCCTTCTGAATGAGGGTGAAACGCTGCAAAGCAACTTCGAAGAGCAACTGGCGAAGCTGGAGAAGCAGGTACAGGACTTGCGCTACCAACCGGCCAAGGCACTTCGTGTAGGCGCGGCGCAGGATATAGACGCCATCGAAGTGCATAACCAGTTCAGCAAGGGCACCGAGCGTATTCATCAATACCAGTTAGCGCTTGTGATACCCGGCACTCGGCAGATGCTTGCCCTGAGTTATGTCAAAGCCCAACCCCTGGGCGATGCTGAAAGTGCCCATTGGGCAACCATCAAAAGCACCCTGCAACTGAATCCCAAGCCTTGAAGTCCCTCATCCATGTCTGACGCTCTCTGGGCGGCACGTCTCGGCGACGGCCTGCTGCACACCTCGGCGATGGCCGACATCTTGGGCGGCGTGCTGGAAATTGCGGCCAACATCGCTATTACGGCCGTCGCCACTGCTGCGATTGTGGCCGCCACCGGTATTACCGTCGTTACCGGCGGTCTGGGCTGCTTTGTGCTCGGCGCGGTGGTGGGCATCATCGTCGGTATAGGCATGAGCAAGACGGGGGCGGACAAGGGACTGACAAAGGTTTGTGACTGGATAGGCAATGCGTTATTCCCGCCTGTGGTGATGGCAACCATCGCCACAGGCTCCCACAACACCTTTACCAACGGCATACCCTCCGCACGTGCCGCAGGCGCTATCGGCCCAGTCAGTTCGCAACCCGCCGAAGGGGGTAGTCCCGAAGAAGCCAGCTACCTTGACATGGCCAAGGGTTTCTTCTCGCAGATCTGGCGGCCCACAGTGGCGGTTCCTGCACCAGGCGCAGTACCCAAACCGCTGGATATTGTGATCTGCACCAAACATCCCCCGATGCCGCCGCAGTTTATTGCCGAAGGCTCCAGCAAGGTCACTATCAACGGTCAGCCGGCCGCCCGCAGCGGTGATCGAAGCACCTGCGACGCCTCGATTGTCGAGTCGGGGATGATCTCCAGCAACGTGCGTATTGGCGGAAGCCCCGTGGTGGTGCGCGAGATCCGCAGTGGCAAAACACCCGGTGTCGGGCTGGCGGTGACCGCACTGTTGATGCTACGTGGTGGCGGCTCCAAGTTTTTCAGCAAGCTGCCGTGCATGGTCGTTGGTGGACTGGTGTCGTGGGGCACCAGCCAAGTGACCAATGCCATTACTTCTGCAGTCGCAGGCTCGCCCAACCCGGTACACAGCTCCACTGGCGCGAAAATTCTTGATGGGGAAGACGATCTGGACTTCGCTCTGCCCGGCCTGCTCCCTATCGAGTGGCAGCGCTACTACAGCAGTCGGGACGAGCGTAGCGACGGCCTGTTCGGTGCCAGCTGGAGCGTGATCTACGAGGTCTGCGTCGAGATTGGCGTACACCCCGAAGGTGGGGAACGGCTGGTCTATACCGATGAGCAAGCGCGACAGATCGACATGGGCGTGATCCCGCTGGGCGGTGCCGTATTCAGCGCAGGAGAAGGCTTGAGCGTACGGCGCAATACCAATGGCCAACTACTGATTGAAAGCGTCGACGGGCTCTATCGGCTATTCGAACCAACGCCAGGCACCGCCTCACGCCTGCGCCTTAGCCAATTGGGGGATCGCAACGACAACCGAATCTTCCTCGACTATGACGTACAGGGTCGGCTGAGCCACTTACGAGATACGTTCGACCATGTGCGTGTCGAACTTGTTTACAGCCAGCAATGGCCTGCGCGAGTGGAGCAAGTCAAACGGCTATACCCCGATCACAGCCGAGAAACCCTTGTCAGTTACGGCTACGATGCTCGCGGCGACCTGGCCGAAGTTCGCGATACCGACGCAAACGTGCAACGCCGCTTCGCCTATGACTACGGCCAGCGCATGGTAGAGCATCAGCTGCCCACCGGGCTGCGTTGTTACTACCAATGGGACTGTGTGGACGGTAGCGAATGGCGCGTGGTGCGGCACTGGACCGATGAAGGTGACGAGTACCGGTTCGACTATGACTTGCCGGGTGGCGTGACGCGCATTACTGATGGCTTGCAACGGGTCAGCACACGCCGCTGGAACCCGCAGTATCAGATAACCGAGTACACCGACAACCTGGGAAAAACCTGGCAGTTTGAATGGAATGACGAGCGTCAGCTGCTCAGTGCCACCGATCCACAAGGCGGCAAATGGCAGTTCGGCTACGACGAGTCCGGCAACCTGTGCAGCACTCAGGATCCGTTGGGGCGTATCGAGTCGACATTGTGGCTGGAGCACTGGTCGCTGCCGCTGGTGGAGACCGATGCGGCAGGCCACGCGTGGCAATATCAGTACGACCAGCGAGGCAATTGCGTCAGTGAAATCGACCCGTTGGGGCATGTCACACGGTATCGCTACGATACGTTTGGACAGGTGGTGGAGATCATCGATGCCACAGGCAAAAGCAAAACCCTGCGCTGGAATGAAACCGGACAGTTAATCCAGCACATCGACTGTTCGGGGTACCCCACAGCCTTCGAGTACGACCGCCAGGGTCATTTGCAGGTAGTCATCGACGCTTTGGGTGAGCGCCAGCGCTATCAACACGACAGCCAAGGCCGGTTGCTACAGAGCGAAATGCCGGACGGCCGCATCGAGCAGTACCTGCGCGATACCAGCGGTCTGTTGATCGGCTATACCGATGCCGCAGGTCACACCACCCGCTACCAGTACGGACGCCGCGGGCAGGTGCGCCAACGAATAGATGCCCATGGCCGGCAGATTGAGTTCCGCTACGACGCCTACGGACACCTCCAAACCCTGACCAATGAAAATGGTGAGAGTTACCGCTTTACCTGGGACCCGTGCGACCGTCTGGTAGAGCAGCAAGACCTCGACGGCAGCGCCCGACGTTATGCCTATGACCTTCTGGATAACGTAGCCGCCGTTGAGTACGTGCCCACAGGGCAGACACCTGAGCCTTCAATTGTGCATCGACTCGAACGCGATGCAGTGGGCCGCTTGCTGTTGAAACAAACCGATGACGGTCGCACCGAATACACCTACGACCCGTTGGACCAACTTACCGCTGTCACCTTCATCGGCAATGACGAAACCACCCAGGCACTGGCCTTCGCCTACGACGCGCGCGGCCAACTACTCATCGAACAAAGCGCCGCCGGCAGCCTGAACTACCACTACGATGAGCTCGGCAACCTGATCCAGACGCAGTTGCCCGACGGCCGTTGGCTCAACCGCCTGTACTACGGCAGCGGCCACCTGCACCAGATCAACCTCGACGGGCGCGTCATCTGCGACTTCGAACGCGACCGCCTGCACCGTGAAGTCCTGCGTACCCAGGGCCAGATCACCACGCGCAGCGAATATGACCGCAGCGGCCGCCTGCGCTCACGGATACGCCGCCCCAATGGCCAGCCCACGCAACTGCCGGCCACCCAGCAAAAACACTTCGACTATGACCCGGCCGATAACCTGATCGGCCGCCTGGAGCGTGACCGCGATAACCATCGGGATCAGCGCCAACTGCTCCACTACGACGCGACCGGGCGCATTATCGCCAGCCAGGACAACGCTCAGGGCCAGCGAGAAACGTTTGCCTATGATGCCGCCGCCAACCTGCTGGACGGTCCGTCAGCCAGTGCGGGGCTGGTGGTGCATAACAAGCTGTTGACCTATCAGGACAAACGCTATCGTTACGACGGCTTTAGCCGAATGATCGAAAAACGCAGTGCCCTACGCGGCGTACAGCTTTTTGCCTACGACGCAGAGCATCGCCTGATCGAAGTCCGTAGCCAGAAGGATGGACGCGAAACGGTCGTGAAAATGACCTATGACCCCCTCGGGCGGCGCATCGCTAAAACCGAACATGACAGCAACGGCTATCCGTTGGGTGAAAGCCGCTTTGATTGGGAGGGGTTGCGTCTGCTGCAGGAGCATCGGCATAGCCAGACCAGCCTCTATCTCTATGAAGAAGACGGCTATGTACCGCTGGCTCGCGTGGACGGCACGGGCGAGCATCAAAGCGTGCGCTACTACCACAACGACCTGAATGGATTGCCTGAGCAACTGACCGAAGCTGATGGGAAAACGGTGTGGCAGGCGCGCTATCAGGTGTGGGGGAATGCAGACGGAGAAGTGCGTGAAGCGTACTTTATCGAAGAGCAGAATTTGCGGTTCCAGGGGCAGTATCTGGATCGGGAGATTGGGCTGCACTACAACACGTTTCGGTTTTATGATCCGGATGTGGGGAGGTTTACGACGCCGGATCCGATTGGGTTGGCGGGAGGCAGCAATCTTTACCAATACGCTCCTAACCCGACGGGTTGGATAGACCCCTGGGGCTGGGCCTGTTCCTCAGCACAAAGGAGGCAGAATAAAGTCAACGGTAAAGCCGCTGAAAACCTGGTGCATCAGAAGCTATTAAATAATCCCAAAGTGACCGTGCTCGGTACACAGGTTTATGTCAAAACTCCAGGTGCAGGGAGAGGCCGCTACGTAGACATTTTGATAAAAAATAACAAAACCGGGAAAGTCGTCGCAATTGAGGTCAAGTCAGGTGGTGCTGTACGGTCTAAAGCCCAGCTTGCAAAAGACAAAATCATCGCCGATGGGAAAGGCATATTTGGTAATTCTGGAAAGAGCACAAAAGGCGTAACCGTTAGCGAAGCCAGGGTCCCACTATGGAGGTTGCCGTAATGACTGAAACTGTAAAAGATATATTGAAGTTACTGACCTCATTCTTAGCAGAACCCTTTGCGAAACATGGGTACGCGCTAAAAAAAGGCAGACATTTTGAAACGAATGGCGAGCGTGGTCGAGTTCGTCGCTACACGATAAATCTATCCAAGAGTAAGGGATGGTTTTCTCTCCACTTGACGCTTCAGATAGTGGACCCAGCGCTGATGACGTGCGTGAACAACGTCCTTAATAAAGCACTCCGAGACGAACGGTTTGAATATCCGGAAAACTGGTCCAAGTCTATTATCGAGAAGACTATTAAAACCCGGACTTCCAACCATGTTGTCGCCGAACTGACGGACTGGCGGCCACTAAAAAATCCCGGCGAAACGCTTGAGAACTTCAATGAGCGTTTTTCAATATGGTTGTATTCATTTGACAGCCCGGATGAAAAACCTGACTGGAAAGAGCAGTTGCTGACCAGTATTGGATTAGCCCAATGTTGGTTTGACGAAGCAGATTCGGAAGACTGGATTCGCACCAACACTGATTATCCTGCTCTTTATTTGCTATATAACGAAGGTCTAAATCAGAAACTTGAAGACAAATACAAAGCTGTGCTGAGGTCCTCTGAAGCCCCAAATGAAGTGGAACTGTTTTACCTGCATCTGTCTTGATAGCCAGAACAACACCCAAGGTCAACGGGAACCTTCATCTACGATGCCGAGCATCGCTTGATCGAAATCCATAGCGAGAGGCGCTCTGCCACGTCATTCGCCAAACGAAAAGGTTGTTTCTAAAGGATCACCGGCTATGGGTATCAATCAGCTTATCCTCTCACAGCAAGACCATAACCTTGGACAAATAGGCGGAGGTGCGTGGCTTACAGACCTTGAGTTGTGGCCTAAAGACCCGCAGACCGGTCAGCTTATGCTGCCGGTGATTACGATGACCTCAACGTTCTTGGACGTCCCATTCATACCCTCCGGGATGGCGCTTACTGTGTTCGTCTCCGTTGAGCGAACTGACGAAACGTACACACGATCGTCTGTACGGAAGTTGACTGTTCATCAACAAAGCGAGATGGAAAAGCTCCAACTTGGCCATAGTCAAGTTCTGCTTCACGCACTGGCGACTTCCGAACTCACACCCGCTGAGTTGGTTGATCCAATCCCGCGAACGTATATTGCCCAGCAACCGTTCACTCCCGAACAAATGGAGGAAGAATTGGAAGACCTGGACAGTGGCGCGAGTATCAGCAAGGCCCTTGGGCGCCCCGCTTGGTTGCAAGACCCTTTGTATGAAAGCCCTCGCTACTATTTCTTGGCTCAACTCACCGACGCCGACATTGCAAAAATCAGCCCTAGTCACGAAGGAATATTCGGTGGAGGTATCGGCTATGTGTTCGCCGATAATCGAGCGAAAAAGCTGAAAGAAGGGGATCTGGGCGGCTATTTCCTAGTTCAATTTACCTGAGAATGCGATTAGGCGAGCTGGCTTAATCCGGCATACGCATCAGCGCCCACAAAAAATGGGCACCCGACCCAGTCGGCGTGCCCATTCTTCTTACCGCCCCGCCTCCCTTCGAGACGGTACTGCGCGTTACGCGTTAACGGTATCTTTAAGCGATTTGCCCGGCTTGAACGCAACAGTGTTGCTGGCCTTGATCTTCACCGGTTCACCGGTTTGCGGGTTTTTGCCGGTGCGGGCGCCGCGGTGGCGTTGCAGGAAGGTGCCGAAGCCAACGAGGGTCACGCTGTCCTTGCGGTGCAGGGCGCCGGTGATTTCTTCGAGAACGGCGTTGAGGACGCGGTTGGCCTGCTCTTTGGTGAGATCCGCTTTTTCAGCGATGGCGGCTGCGAGTTCTGGTTTACGCATAAGTGAAGCCTCTTTGACGGTTTTTTGTTGTTATGTCCGTGCCGCTCTCTATCGGAGCAGCGCCCAAAGCGCCGCAGGCTCTACTCTGCGGCCGACGGGAGTGAGGATGGCATGCCCTCGCACGCTCCGCTAGCCTCGCGACGACCTTTCTAGGGCAAAAAACAGGGTTATTCCGACAGAACGGCCAGTATTTACGCCAGTAACGGCGGAAGTTCTTTGTTGAGGGCCAGTTTTTCCGCCACGGCCGTGCCGGTCAGCGCATACCCCAGCAGGCGGCCGCTGGCGTCGCGGCACAGGGCCTTGATGTCGGCGCCCTGGCCTTCGACGCTCCATATGCCTTCAGTGCCTCGTGGCGGCGGCGAAACCACCAGCGGGCAGACCGGGGTTTTCACGGTGACGGGCATCGGCCCGTAGCTGACCGCCGTGGGGTTGCCGGCCAGGGACTGGGCCAGGGCGCGGGCGCAGGTCATCAGGGGCATGACGTACAGCAGGTTCAAGCCGTCGACCTCGGCGCAGTCGCCCAGGGCGTAGATATTGGCGTGGGAGGTCTTGAGGTGGCGGTCCACCATGATCCCACGGTTGGTCTGCAGGCCGGCTGCGGCCGCCAGGTCGGTGCGTGGGCGCAGGCCGATGGCCGAGACCACCAGGTCGCAGCGGATCACTGCACCGTCCGACAAGTGGGCTTCAAGCCCGTCCGCCGTGCGTTGCAGGCGATTGAGCAACGGGCCCAGGTGGAAACGCGCACCCAGGCCTTCCAACCCGGCCTGCACGGCTGCGGCCGCCGCAGGGTGCAGCAGGGTCGGCATGACTTGTTCGCAGGGGGCGACCAGGTCGATTTCATAGCCGCCCAGGATCAGGTCGTTGGCGAATTCACAGCCGATCAGGCCGGCACCGAGCAGCAGCACGCGGCGTTTACCGGCCGCAGCGCTGCGAAAGCGCGCGTAGTCTTCAAGGTCGTTGATCGGGAAAATCAGGTCCGCCCCATCGCCCTCGACGGGCACTTGCACGGTCTGGGCCCCCCAGGCCAGGATCAGGTCGCGATAAGCCACCGCTTCTTCGCCGATCCACAGGCGCTTGTGGCCTGGATCGATGCCGCTGACGCGGGTGTGGGTGCGCACTTCGGCTTTAAGTTGCTCGGCCATCGCGCCGGGTTCAGCCATGCTCAGGCCATCGGCTTCCTTGTTTTTGCCAAAACCGGTGGAGAGCATGGGCTTGGAGTAGGAACGCCCGTCATCCGCCGTGATCAGCAGCAACGGGGTTTCGCTGTCGAGCTTGCGAAACTCACGGGCCACGTTGTAACCGGCCAATCCAGTGCCGATGATCACGACAGGTGCGTTCATGCCTTTCTCCTTGCAGTACGTTGCTTAAATGGTCAGATCAGCCGATTTCGATCATTTCGAAATCCATCTTGCCGACGCCGCAGTCAGGGCACAGCCAGTCTGCCGGGACATCTTCCCAGCGCGTACCGGGCAGAATGCCGTCATCCGGCCAGCCGTCTGCTTCGTTGTAGATAAGGCCACAGACGATACATTGCCACTTCTTCATTACTTACTTCCTCAGGTCCAGGCAGGTTGGCCGACGGTCGATGGATCCAGCGTTGCCGTGCGGCTCAGGGCGTTTTGTACTGATCGGGGCCGGCAGATGCAAGCGCGATCGACGCAAGGCGCCGGCTCAGCCCGGCAAAAGTCAGGGGTGCCATGGTAAGCTCGCCGCCTCTTTGGCTGCCAATACTGACTCACCGTGCCGCACTCAATCGCCCCTCCCGATGCTTGCCAATGGCTGACCCAGAGCCTTCTGAAACCCGCACCTACGCCATTGGCCCTCAACTGGCTATTCGATGACGGCTCGCTGACGCGTCGGCTGACGTGGCTGTCCGACGAGGGCTTCAGTGTGACGCCGCTGTTCGAAGGCTGGCAGCCGCTGCGGGATGACGAATGTGCCGCCCTCGACCTGGCCCCCGCCACGGTCGGCTGGGTACGCGAGGTGTATTTGCGCGGGCGTGGCCAGCCGTGGGTGTTTGCCCGCAGCGTCGCCGCGCGCAGTGCCTTGCAGGGCGACGGCCTGCATATGGACGAACTGGGCAGCCGCTCGCTGGGGGAGCTGCTGTTCTGCGACCACGCGTTCACCCGCCAGGCGATCGAGGTGTGCCATTACCCCGCGCACTGGTTGCCGACCGCCGATCAGACCGACGGCTTGTGGGCGCGCCGCTCCCGCTTTGATCGTGGGGCGCTGAGCGTGTTGGTGGCGGAAGTCTTCTTGCCTTGCTTCTGGCATGCGCTGCATGACCATCCGGAGAACTGCTGATGTATCAACGTGTGCTCAAATCCTTGAACCGCCTGAACCCCAGGGCCTGGGATTTCATTCAGTTGACGCGCATGGACAAGCCGATCGGCATCTACCTGCTGCTGTGGCCGACGCTGTGGGCGCTATGGATCGCCGGCAAGGGCTCGCCGTCTCTGCTCAATATCGTGATTTTCGTGCTCGGCGTGGTCCTGACCCGGGCCGGCGGCTGTGTGATCAACGACTGGGCCGACCGCAAGGTCGACGGCCATGTAAAACGCACCGAGCAGCGCCCTCTGGTGAGCGGCAAGATCAGTTCGAAAGAGGCACTGGTGTTTTTTGCGCTGCTGATGGGCCTCAGTTTCCTGCTGGTGCTGCTGACCAACGCCACCACGATCCTGCTGTCCCTCGGCGGCCTGGCCCTGGCGGCGAGCTATCCGTTCATGAAGCGCTACACCTATTACCCCCAGGTGGTCCTGGGCGCGGCGTTCTCGTGGGGCATGCCGATGGCGTTCACCGCCGAAACCGGACATCTGCCGGCCACTGCATGGCTTCTGTACATCGCCAACCTGCTGTGGACCGTGGGCTACGACACGTATTACGCGATGACCGACCGTGACGACGATTTGAAAATCGGCGTGAAATCCACCGCGATTCTGTTCGGTGATGCCGACCGCGTGATCATCCTCACCCTGCAAGGCCTGGCGCTGGTGTGTCTGCTGCTGGCGGGCGCACGGTTCGAACTGGGCGGCTGGTTCCATCTGGGGTTGGTCGCAGCGGCGGGCTGCTTCGCGTGGGAGTTCTGGTACACCCGCGACCGGGACCGCTTGAAGTGCTTCAAGGCGTTCCTGCACAACCACTGGGCCGGGCTGGCGATTTTTGTCGGGATTGTGCTGGATTACGCGGTTCGTTAACCGGCGGAACCCGCGGCCGTCTGTAGTGAGCGCAAGCGGCCCTCAACAGGACCGCCGCGTCGTATCAGATACAGCGTGGCGCCTGGGCCTGGGGCTGCTGCGCAGCCCAACGCGGGCAAGCCTGCTCACCACAACACAATTTGGGCGCGCCCCGTTCGGTCAGGGCTTGGCGACTTTCCAGGCACCGTCCATTTTGCCCTCACCGGTCATGTCACCGGCCTTTTTGTCCATGATGAAGGTATACAGCGGCTTGCCGTCGTAGGCCCACTGGCTCTTTTGATCGTCACGGGTGATGACGGTCCACTTGCCCATGGGCTTGGCGGTGGAATCGGCCATCAACGGCGGCCAGTTCGTCGCGCATTTGTCGTTGCACATGGATTTTCCGTCGGCATCCTTGGCAAAGGTGTAGAGCGTCATCGACTTGTGATCCACCAACATCCCGTCTTTGGTCATCGCCGGCTCTGCCGCGAACGCCAGGGTCGGCAGCGTCAACGCTGCCGTTACCAACAGGGCTTTCCAGGAAACAGTACTGTAAGTCATCGGAACCTTCCTTTTGTGGTTGTCAGGATTCGGACTCAAAGCGTAGTCCAGAGTGCCGTGAATTGCCCCAGCGACTAAATTACTGTCACACGACTGCAATAATTCCGTTATCTAATGCGGCGCAAGACAGTTAAATGACAAGAGGATTTTGAGCATGGTTGGCAGGAGCATTCTGATCGTCGACGACGAAGCGCCCATCCGCGAGATGATCGCCGTTGCGTTGGAGATGGCCGGCTACGACTGCCTGGAGGCGGAAAACTCCCAGCAGGCCCATGCCATTATCGTCGACCGCAAACCGGACCTGATCCTGCTGGACTGGATGCTGCCCGGCACCTCCGGCATCGAACTGGCCCGCCGCCTCAAACGCGACGAGCTGACCGGGGATATCCCGATCATCATGCTCACCGCCAAAGGTGAAGAGGACAACAAGATTCAGGGCCTGGAAGTCGGCGCCGACGACTACATCACCAAGCCGTTTTCCCCACGCGAACTGGTGGCGCGTCTGAAGGCCGTATTGCGCCGCGCCGGGCCTACCGATGGCGAAGCACCTATCGAAGTCGGTGGCCTGCTCCTGGACCCGATCAGCCACCGCGTGACCATCGACGGCAAGCCAGCCGAGATGGGGCCGACAGAATACCGTCTGCTGCAATTCTTCATGACCCACCAGGAGCGCGCCTACACCCGTGGCCAGTTGCTCGACCAGGTATGGGGCGGCAACGTGTACGTGGAGGAGCGCACTGTGGATGTGCATATCCGCCGCCTGCGCAAAGCCTTGGGCGATGCCTATGAAAATTTGGTACAAACCGTGCGCGGTACCGGCTATCGGTTTTCAACCAAAGGTTGAGCTATAAGCAATCAGCCGCAAGTTAAAGCGGGACTGCTTAAGCTTGGAGCTTGCAGCTTGAAACTTGAAACTGCTCCGAAGGACGCAACTTGAACCAGAACTGGCATGGCACCCTGATCCGCCACATGCTCCTGTTGATCACCGGCTGCCTGTTGGTCGGGTTGATCAGCGGCTATTACGGTTGGAGCCTGGCCATCGGCATCGGCTTGTACCTGGGCTGGACCCTCAAACAGCTGCTGCGCCTGCATGAATGGCTGCGCCAGCACAAACCCGACGAAGCGCCACCCGACGGCTACGGTCTGTGGGGCGAGGTATTCGACAGCATTTACCACCTGCAACGCCGCGACCAGCGGGTGCGCGGACGCCTGCAAGCAGTGATCGACCGGGTGCAGGAGTCCACCGCCGCGCTCAAGGACGCGGTGATCATGCTCGACAGCGACGGCAACCTGGAATGGTGGAACCGCGCCGCCGAAACCCTGCTGGGCCTCAAGACGCCCCAGGACAGCGGCCAGCCGGTGACCAACCTGGTGCGCCACCCGCGCTTCAAGGAGTACTTCGAGCAGGAGAACTACGAAGAAGCCCTGGAAATCCCCTCGCCGACCAACGACCGCGTGCGTATCCAGCTGTACTTGACGCGCTACGGCAACAACGAACACCTGATGCTGGTGCGTGATGTGACCCGCATTCACCAGTTGGAGCAAATGCGCAAAGACTTCGTCGCCAACGTCTCCCACGAACTGCGCACGCCGTTGACGGTGATTTGCGGCTATCTGGAGACGCTGCTGGACAACGTCGAGGAGATCAACCCGCGCTGGAGCCGCGCACTGCAACAGATGCAGCAGCAGGGCTCGCGCATGCAGACCTTGCTCAACGACCTGCTGTTGCTGGCCAAGCTGGAGGCCACCGATTACCCGTCGGACAACCACCCGGTGGCCGTGCACAGCCTGTTGCAGACCATCAAGAATGACGCCCAGGCCCTGTCGGGCGAGCGTGGCCAGCAGATCACCCTGGAAGCGGACTCCCAGGTGTTGCTCAAAGGCAGCGAGGGCGAATTGCGCAGCGCGTTCTCCAACCTGGTGTTCAACGCGGTGAAATACACCCAGGACAAGGGCAACATACGCATCCGCTGGTGGGCCGATGAACACGGCGCGCACCTGAGCGTGCAGGACTCGGGCATCGGTATCGACGCCAAGCACCTGCCGCGCCTGACCGAACGCTTCTACCGCGTCGATTCCAGCCGCAACTCCAACACCGGCGGCACCGGATTGGGCCTGGCGATCGTCAAGCATGTACTGCTGCGCCACCGCGCCCGCCTGGAAATCAGCAGCGTGCTGGGCCATGGCAGCACCTTTACCTGCCATTTTCCGACAACGCAGGTGACCCGTTCACGCCTTGTCGGAAACGACGAATAATCCGAACACCACACACCTGAACGGGTGAGAAGGCGCTCGCCTATCGCAGACAAGCGCCCTTCCACACCCGGACTTGCCGTGTCTTGGCGAACACATTCCTTGCCCCACCCGGCAGCCGCCACTAGGCAAGCGCCGCGCCAGTCGCTACATTGGCCGACTTGCACCTGCCTTTCAGGCCTGTCTTTCACCCCCTATTGAACACACGGAACCTGCAAAACCCCATCATGGACCCTTCCCCTGGTATCACCCTCGCCACACTCTTTGCCGACTTCGGCATGATTCTTTTTGCTCTGGTCCTGGTACTGCTCAACGGTTTTTTCGTTGCGGCGGAATTCGCCATGGTCAAACTGCGCTCGACCCGGGTCGAAGCCATCGCCCATACCAACGGCTGGCGCGGGCAGATCCTGCGCACCGTACACAGCCAGCTCGACGCCTACCTGTCGGCCTGCCAGTTGGGTATCACCCTCGCCTCGCTGGGCCTGGGCTGGGTCGGTGAGCCGGCCTTCGCACACATCCTGGAGCCGTTGCTGGGCGCCATGGGCGTCGAATCGCCGGAAGTGATCAAGGGTGTGTCGTTCTTCGCGGCGTTCTTTGTGATCTCTTACCTGCACATCGTGGTCGGTGAGTTGGCGCCCAAATCCTGGGCCATTCGCAAACCCGAGCTGCTGTCGCTGTGGACCGCGGTGCCGCTGTACCTGTTCTACTGGGCCATGTACCCGGCAATCTACCTGCTCAACGCCAGCGCCAACGCCATCCTGCGCATCGCCGGCCAGGGCGAGCCCGGCCCGCACCATGAGCACCATTACAGCCGCGAAGAACTCAAGCTGATCCTGCACTCCAGCCGTGGCCAGGACCCGAGCGACCAAGGCATGCGCGTACTGGCCTCGGCCGTGGAAATGGGCGAACTGGAAGTGGTGGACTGGGCCAACTCCCGGGAAGATCTGGTAACCCTGGACTTCAATGCCCCGCTTAAAGAGATCCTGGCCCTGTTCCGCCGGCATAAATTCAGCCGCTATCCGGTGTACGACGCGGTGCGCAATGAATTCGTGGGTCTGCTGCACATCAAGGACCTGCTGCTGGAACTGGCCGCCCTGGACCATATCCCCGAGTCGTTCAACCTGGCTGAACTGACCCGCCCGCTGGAACGTGTGTCGCGGCACATGCCGTTGTCGCAGTTGCTGGAGCAGTTCCGCAAAGGCGGCGCGCACTTTGCCCTGGTCGAAGAGGCCGACGGCAAGATCATCGGCTACCTGACCATGGAAGACGTGCTGGAAGTGCTGGTGGGCGATATCCAGGATGAACACCGCAAGGCCGAGCGCGGCATCCTGGCTTACCAGCCGGGCAAGCTGCTGGTACGCGGCGACACCCCGCTGTTCAAGGTCGAGCGCCTGCTGGGCGTCGACCTGGACCACATCGAAGCGGAAACCCTGGCCGGGCTGATCTACGACACGCTCAAGCGCGTACCGGAAGAGGAAGAAGTGTTGGAGGTCGAAGGCCTGCGCATCATCGTCAAGAAGATGAAAGGGCCGAAGATCGTGCTGGCCAAGGTCCTGCTGCTGGACTGACCCTTAATTGCCCAACGCAAAGTTGGGCAATGCCCCTACGGGCTGGTTGAACTCATACGGAATCGACACCAGCCCCGCCGCGCCGGCCCGCTGCACTACAAAGTGCAGATGCGGCCCGCTGCTATTGCCGGTATTGCCCGACAGCCCCAGCGGGCTGCCCACCGCCACGCGCTGCCCTGCCCTCACACTGACCGACCCTTGCTTGAGATGCAGGTACACGCCCTGGGTGCCATCGTCGTGCTGCACCCGCACAAAATTGCCCGACGCATCGTTGCCACGTCCGGCCTGCTCGTTCTCAATGTTCACCACGACGCCGCCGCGCGCGGCAATGATCGGCGTGCCTTCAGGCATGGCGATGTCCATGGCGTAGCGGCTCTTGGCGTCGGTATGGCTGTAACGGCCATTGGGGCCCTGGCTCAGCCGGAACGGACCGCCGCGCCAGGGTAAGGGATAGCGATAGGCTTGCCGTGGGTAGAGCGGTGACGGTAGATCAAGCACCGGGCGTTTCACACGCTCGACCTTGCGCTCCTGCACCACGAAGGCCTGGGCGCCAGGGGTGTGCCGGTCACTGAAGACCACCTCGCCGTTGGCATCAACGGATTTGTAGAGGGTCATGGCCTGGGTCACGTGGATGACCGTGGCCAACCCGCAACACAGCAAAAGGCGAAGGAGCATGGCGCGAACCTGCCGGGATGACTGAGCGGCAGGTTAGCAAGGGCTCATGACAATCTTGAGCGGCCTTGCGCCGCTTGGCCCAACGGGAGCAAGCGCCCTCGCCACACGATCAGGCACCCGGCACGAAATGCTTCTGCGCTGTGCCCCGTGCGATCAAGCGCGAGATGTAGTCAAGCTTCTGCGCATCCTGATCGATAAACCGGAACGTCAGTTGCAGCCAGTCGCTGTCGGGCTTGGGCTCGAACGCGACGATGGCGTGCAGGTAGCCGTTGAGGCGGGCCACCTCGGCGTTGTCGCCTTGTTCCAGGTCGAGCACGGCGCTTTCCAATACCTGAGGCAGGACTTCACCGCGGCGCACCACCAGCAGCGCTTCCTTGATGCTCAGCGCCTTGATCACGCATTGCTGGGTGCCGCTGGACAGACGCAGCTGGCCCTGGCCACGACCGGCAGACGGCGCGGCGGATGGGGTGGCGGCGCGAACCGGCGGGCTGTTGAGCAGGCCTTTGCTGGGCGCCGACGCAGCCGCTGCAACGGGCGCCGCACGCGCGGCCTCAGGCTTGCCGCCGGTCAGGGCGCTCAGGGAGTCGTTGCCGAAGGCCGAGTTCATCTTGGTCGGTGCGCTGGCGACCAACGCGTCAAGGCGGCCGACCTTCTGCAGAGCCTGCTTGACCTTGTTCAGCAGTTGTTCGTTGGTGAATGGCTTGCTGACGTAACCGGATACCCCGGCCTGGATGGCCTGGACCACGTTCTCTTTGTCGCCACGGCTGGTCACCATCACGAACGGCATGGCTTTGAGGTGCGGCTGTTCGCGGCACCAGGTCAGCAGCTCCAGCCCGGACATCTCCGGCATTTCCCAGTCGCACAGCACCAGGTCGAAGGTCTCGCGCATCAGGATGGTCTGGGCTTTCTTGCCGTTCACCGCATCTTCAAGCTTGATCCCAGGGAAGTAGTTGCGCAGGCACTTCTTCACCAGATCGCGGATAAACGAGGCGTCATCCACCACCAACACACTGACTTTACTCATCGACCCTTCATCCTATAAAAACTTCGGCACGCAAAACGCCTGACTGGTGGCATTTTGCCAAAACTCTGTAGTCACGTTCGGATTTTCTTTATCCGACTCGCAGAAAATTCAGACGCCACAAATGAAAACGCCCGACCAAAGGCCGGGCGTTAATTTCTCGGGCAACCTTACTTATCGTCAGGTTCGCCCGGAACATTAGGGATTTGATCGGCTGAACCTTCAACTTCGGCCTTCATGCGCTTGAGGCCCATGTGCCGTACGTCGGTCCCGCGAACCAGGTAAATCACCAATTCCGAGATATTGCGTGCGTGGTCGCCGATCCGTTCCAGGGAACGCAGCACCCAGATGATGCTCAAGACCCGCGAGATAGAGCGCGGGTCTTCCATCATGTAGGTGGCCAGCTCACGCAGGGCCGTCTTGTACTCACGGTCGATGACCTTGTCGTATTGGGCCACCGACAGTGCCAGGTCCGCGTCGAAGCGCGCAAAGGCGTCGAGGGCATCGCGCACCATGTTGCGCACTTGGTCGCCGATGTGACGCACTTCCACATAACCGCGCGGCGCTTCGCCTTCTTCACACAACTGGATGGCGCGGCGGGCGATCTTGGTGGCTTCGTCGCCGATGCGCTCAAGGTCGATCACCGACTTGGAAATGCTGATGATCAAACGCAGGTCCGAGGCCGCCGGCTGGCGACGGGCCAGAATGCGCAGGCACTCTTCATCGATGTTGCGTTCCATCTGGTTGATCTGGTCATCGATCTCACGCACTTGCTGGGCCAGGCCCGAGTCGGCCTCGATCAGCGCAGTGACGGCGTCGTTGACTTGCTTCTCCACCAGCCCGCCCATCGCCAGGAGGTGGCTGCGCACCTCCTCAAGTTCGGCGTTGAACTGCGCGGAGATGTGGTGGGTAAGGCCTTCTTTGCTAATCATGGGTTTGCTCCGCAAACGCTGTAAGCCACTAGCTACAAGCTGCAAGTTGATAGGTGTCGTTGCATTGAACTGCTTTTACTTGCCGCTTGAAGCTTGCGGCCAGCAGCCCAGCACTAGCCATAACGCCCCGTAATATAGTCTTCGGTCTGCTTCTTCGCCGGATTGGTGAACAGGGTATCGGTATCGCCGAACTCCACCAGCTTGCCCATATACATGAACGCGGTGTAATCGGAAACCCGCGCAGCCTGCTGCATGTTGTGGGTCACGATCACGATGGTGAACTTGGATTTGAGCTCGTAGATCAGCTCTTCGACTTTCAGCGTCGAGATCGGGTCAAGCGCCGAGCACGGTTCGTCGAGCAACAGCACTTCCGGCTCCACCGCGATGGTACGGGCAATCACCAGACGCTGCTGCTGACCGCCGGACAGACCCAGCGCCGACTCATGCAGGCGGTCCTTGACCTCGTCCCACAGCGCCGCGCCCTTCAACGCCCACTCAACGGCTTCGTCGAGGATGCGTTTCTTGTTGATGCCCTGGATACGCAGGCCGTAGACCACGTTTTCGTAGATGGTCTTGGGGAACGGGTTTGGCTTCTGAAACACCATGCCTACCCGGCGACGCAGCTCTGCCACGTCTTCGCCCTTGCGGTAGATGTTGGTGCCGTACAGGTTGATGGCGCCCTCCACGCGGCAACCGTCCACCAGGTCGTTCATGCGGTTGAAGGTGCGCAGCAGCGTGGACTTACCACAGCCCGACGGACCGATAAACGCGGTTACACGCTGCTTGGGGATGTTCATGCTGACATCGAACAGCGCCTGTTTGTCACCGTAGTACAGGCTCAGGCCCGGTACTTCGATGGCCACGGTTTCTTCAGCCAGGCTCAGGCTCTGCTTGTCGCGACCCAGGGCAGACATGTTGATGCCGTGGGATTGGGTTTCGTGTTGCATGGTCTCACTCCGTTCGTAGCTGCCAGCTTTTAGCTGCAAGCTGCAAGATTTGAGCAAAAGCGGCGTGTCGCTTGCCGCTTGTGGCGAATAGCTTTAGCTGTCCAGCGCCTTGTACTTCTCGCGCAGGTGGTTACGAATCCACACCGCCGACAGGTTAAGCGTGGCGATCACCAGCACCAGCAACAAGGCGGTGGCGTACACCAGCGGGCGTGCGGCTTCTACGTTGGGGCTCTGGAAGCCGACGTCGTAGATATGGAAGCCCAAGTGCATGATCTTCTGGTCCAGGTGCAGGTACGGGTAGTTGCCGTCCAACGGCAGCGATGGGGCCAGTTTCACCACGCCTACCAGCATCAGCGGCGCCACTTCACCGGCGGCACGCGCCACGGCGAGGATCATGCCGGTCATCATGGCCGGGCTGGCCATCGGCAGCACGATCTTCCACAGCGTTTCCGCCTTGGTCGCGCCGAGTGCCAGGGAACCTTCACGCACGGTACGAGGAATCCGTGCCAGGCCTTCCTCGGTGGCCACGATCACCACCGGCACCGCCAGCAGCGCCAGGGTCAGCGACGCCCAGAGCAGGCCCGGGGTACCGAAGGTCGGCGCCGGCAGGGCTTCGGCGAAGAACAGGCGGTCAACCGAGCCACCCAGCACATACACGAAGAAGCCCAGGCCGAACACGCCGTACACGATGGCAGGAACACCGGCCAGGTTGTTCACGGCGATGCGGATGATGCGGGTCAGGGTGTTCTGCTTGGCGTATTCGCGCAGGTACACCGCCGCCAGTACACCGAACGGGGTCACGATCATCGCCATGATCAGGGTCATCATCACGGTGCCGAAGATGGCCGGGAAGATCCCGCCTTCGGTGTTGGCTTCCCGTGGGTCATCGCTCAAAAATTCCCAGACCTTGCTGAAGTAAAAGCCGATCTTGGTCATGGTGCCCATGGCGTTCGGCTGGTAGGCGTGCACCACCTTGCCTATGCCGATTTCCACTTCCTTGCCGTTGCCGTCACGGGCCGTCAGCGAATCGCGGTTGAACTGGGCGTGCAGGTCGGCCAGGCGCGCTTCGATGTCCTGGTAGCGGGCATTCAGTTCAGCGCGGTCAGCATCCATGTCGGCCTGGGCGGCGGCGTCGAGCTTGCCTTCCAGTTCCAGTTTGCGACCGTGCAGGCGGATGCGTTCAAGGCCTGCGTTAATCGCGCCGATATCGGTTTTTTCCAGGCTCTTGAGCTGGGCGGCAAGCTTGTTCACGCGGTCGACGCGGGCTTGCAGCTCCGGCCACGCGGCCTCGCCTTCGGCGATGACCTTGCCATCCTGCTTGACGTTGACCAGGGTGCCGTAGAAGTTGCCCCACTCACGACGTTCGATGGTCATCAGGTGGGTCGGCTTGGTCTGGTCCTTCAACCACTCGCCCACGATCCAGGTGAAGTCGTTACCGTTCAGGTCGCGGTTGCCGACTTTGATCAGCTCGCGGGTCATGAATTCCGGGCCTTGATCGGGCACGGGCAGGCCAGCGCTTTTGAGACGCTCGCGCGGCACTTCTTCTTTCTGCACCAATTCGCCGATGACGATATGGTTTTCCTGGCCCGGTACGTTGTAGTTGGCCTGGATCAGGTCAGCCGGCCAGAAGTGGCCCAAACCACGCACGGCAATCACGGCCAGCAAACCAATGGTCATGATGACCGCGATGGACACCGCGCCACCGCTGATCCAGACGCCTGGGGCGCCGCTCTTGAACCATCCATTCAGGGAGTTCTGTTTCACAGACTTCTACCTTTCTTAAAGCGACGAGTATTTCTTGCGCAGACGCTGACGGATCAGCTCGGCGAGGGTGTTCATGATGAAGGTGAACAGCAGCAGTACCAGTGCCGAGAGGAACAGCACGCGGTAGTGACTGCCGCCCACTTCCGACTCGGGCATTTCCACTGCGACGTTGGCCGCCAGGGTGCGCAGGCCTTCGAACAGGTTCATCTCCATCACCGGCGTGTTACCGGTGGCCATCAGCACGATCATGGTCTCGCCCACTGCGCGGCCCATGCCGATCATCAGGGCGGAGAAGATGCCCGGGCTGGCGGTCAGGATCACCACGCGAGTCATGGTCTGCCAAGGCGTGGCGCCCAGAGCCAGGGAGCCCAGGGTCAGGCCGCGCGGCACGCTGAACACGGCGTCTTCGGCGATGGAGTAGATGTTCGGGATCACCGCGAACCCCATGGCCAGCCCGACCACCAGGGCGTTGCGCTGGTCGTAGGTGATGCCCAAGTCGTGGGAGATCCACATGCGCATATCACCGCCGAAGAACCAGGTTTCCAGGTACGGGCTCATGTACAGCGAGAGCCAGCCCACAAACAGGATCACCGGGATCAGCATCGCGCTTTCCCAACCATCAGGAACGCGCAGGCGCAGGGATTCAGGCAGGCGGCTGAAGGCAAAGCCGGCGACCAGGATGCCGATCGGCAACAGCATCAGCAGGCTGAAGATCCCCGGCAGATGCCCCTCTACATAGGGCGCCAGGAACAAACCGGCGAAGAAGCCGAGGATCACCGTCGGCATCGCTTCCATCAGTTCGATCACCGGCTTGACCTTGCGGCGCAGGCTCGGCGCCATGAAGTAAGCGGTATAGATCGCAGCGGCCACCGCCAGCGGCGCGGCCAGCAGCATGGCGTAGAACGCCGCCTTCAACGTACCGAAGGTCAGCGGAGCCAGGCTCATTTTAGGTTCGAAGTCGGTGTTGGCTGCGGTCGATTGCCAGACGTATTTAGGCTCGTCGTAGTTTTCGTACCAGACCTTGCTCCACAACGCGCTCCACGACACTTCAGGGTGCGGATTGTCGAGCAGCAACGGTTGCAGCTTGCCGCCAGCTTCCACGATCACGCGGTTAGCCCGTGGTGACAGACCAAACACACCTTGACCGTCGACGACCGGGTCCACCAGCAGCGTGCGGTGGGCGGTGCTGTGGAACACGCCGAACTGGCCGGATGCATCGAGGGCGGTGAAGCCCTTGCGGCGCTCTTCAGCGGTGATTTCGACGATAGGCGATGTGCCCATCTGGAAGGTGCGGATCTGTTTGAAGCGCTGCTCGCCATCCGGGTCGCGGGCCATGAACCATTGGGCAAGGCCGCCTTTGGAGTTACCAACGATCAGCGAAATACCACCGACCAACTGGGTGCTGGCGGTGATCTCGGCGTTGCCATCTTCCAACAATTTGTATCGCCCGTTGAGGCTCTTGTCGCGCAGGCTGAACACATCGGCCAGGGCTCGGCCGTTGATCACATACAGCCATTGCTGGCGCGGATCGATGAAGATCGCCTTTACGGGCTCGGTCATTTGCGGCAGCTCGACACGCTTCTGCTCGCTGGTGACTTCACCGGTCATCATGTTTTCTTCGCGGCTCAGGGTCAGCACGTTCAAGTACGAACCGGCCGAACCGGCTATCACCAGGGAAGTGTCGGTGGCATTGAGGGCGACGTGCTCCAACGGACGACCGGCCTCATCCAGCACGATTGGCGTTTCGCCATAAGGGTATTCGATCGCCGGGCTGATGGTCTTTTTGCCGTCCGGGTAGGACACCTTATAGGTGTGGCGGAACACCAGAGACTGACCATTGGATAAACCGAGGATGACCAACGGGCTGCCCGGCTGGTCTTCACCGATGGACGCCACGCTGGCACCGGCCGGAAGCGGCAGGTCGACGCGCTTGAGTTCGGCACCGGTGTCGACCTCAAAGAACAGCGCCTGGCCCTTGTCGGAAACCCGCATGGCGACCTGGTTCTGCTCTTCGAGGGAGATCAACAGCGGTTTGCCTGAATCCTGGATCCAGGCCGGGGTCAGCGCCTCTTCTTTTGTCAGCGAGGCACCCTGGAACAGCGGCGCGACCACGTAGGCCAGAAAGAAAAAGATCAGGGTGATAGCGCCGAGGACAGCGAGGCCGCCCACCAGCACGTACCAACGGGTCAGGCGGTCCTTGAGCGCGCGAATGCGGCGCTTGCGTTGCAGCTCAGGCGTATTGAAATCAATGCGCTTGGGAGGAGAAGTCGTCGTCATGGGGGAATTGGCCAGATCATTCATGCGCACACCCTAGCGATCCTGTATGACAGAAAGATGACAATGCAGTGACGCAAGAAATCCGCCGCGTAGCAGAGCTGGCAGCGGACTGAAAATTAGGAGGCGGGGTCCAGGTCCTGCAGACCCCGCCCGGGCCTTGAGCTCACGCAGATAGCGGGCTCAAGGCGTTTTTACAGGTGGCTTACTTGCCGCCTTCTTTCAAACCCAGGTCAGCCAGGGCCTTGGCGGCCACTTTGGCTGGCAGTGGGATGTAGCCGTCTTTCACTACAACTTCCTGGCCCTGTTTGGACAGCACCAGTTTCACGAACTCAGCTTCCAGCGGAGCCAGAGGCTTGTTCGGAGCTTTGTTGACATAAACGTAGAGGAAACGCGACAGCGGGTATTTGCCGTTCAGGGCGTTTTCTTCGCTGTCTTCGATGAAGTCAGTGCTGCCTTTTTTGGCCAGGGCCACGGTCTTCACGCTTGCAGTCTTGTAGCCGATGCCCGAGTAACCGATGCCGTTCAGCGAGGAGCTGATCGACTGCACGACCGAAGCCGAGCCTGGTTGTTCGTTGACGTTAGGCTTGTAGTCGCCTTTACACAGGGCCTCTTCCTTGAAGTAGCCGTAAGTGCCGGATACCGAGTTACGACCGAACAGTTGCACCGGCTTGTTGGCCAGGTCACCGGTCACGCCCAGATCACCCCAGGTTTTCACGTCAGCTTTGCCACCGCACAGACGAGTCGAGGAGAAGATCGCGTCGACTTGTTCCATGGTCAGGTGCTGGATCGGGTTGTCTTTGTGCACGAATACGGCCAGGGCATCCACGGCAACCGGGATAGCGGTTGGCTTGTAGCCGTACTTCTGCTCGAAGGCAGCCAGTTCGGTGTCCTTCATCTTGCGGCTCATCGGGCCCAGGTTAGAGGTGCCTTCAGTCAACGCAGGAGGCGCAGTGGCGGAGCCGGCGGCTTGAATCTGGATGTTGACGTTCGGGTATTCCTTTTTGTAACCCTCAGCCCACAGGGTCATCAGGTTCGCCAGGGTATCGGAACCGACGCTGGACAGGTTGCCCGACACACCAGTGGTCTTAACGTAAGCCGGGATTGCCGGGTCAACACCAGCGGCCACCGCGTTGGCAGTCGCAACGCCAGCAGCGACAAAAGTCATTGCCGCCATCAAACGCTTCAGTTTCATGCCTTACTCCTAGCAGATAGGGATAGTTGGATCGGGGCCAAGTATCAGTAGGCCGTGTGAACACTCTATGTCTGGAATATGACAATTAGATGAAAGGCCAGCATTGAGAGAGAACGCAGGCGGAGGGGAAAGAGGGTAGGAATACGGGGGTAATACGCAGGTAGCGCGGTAATTCAGAAACACACGGTAATCATTGAATAAGCAACATGTTTGTGGCGAAGGCGCATGGCCCTCGCCACAACGGATCAGGCGGTTTTTAGCGCCCGCGCTTCCACAGGTACCCGCCCACTACCATCCCCATCACACACAGGGCAGCCACGTAGTAAGCCGGGCCCATCGCGCTTTCCTTCATCAGCAGCGACACCGCCAGCGGCGTCAGCCCGCCGAACACGGCGTAGGCCACGTTGTAGGAGAACGACAAGCCGCTGAAACGCACCACCGGCGGGAAGGCCTTGACCATCACGTACGGGACCACGCCGATGGTGCCGACAAACAGGCCGGTCAACGCGTACAGCGGGAACAACCAGTCCGGGTGCGCCAGCAGGCTGTGATAGAGCGTCCAGGAGGTGGCCAGCAACAGGGCGCAACCGGCCATGAGCACGCGACCGGCACCGAAGCGGTCGGCCAGGGCACCGGAGGCGATGCAGCCCAGACTCAGGGTGACGATGGCCAGGCTGTTGGCTTGCAGCGCAATGGTGGGGCTGAAGTGGTAGACGGTTTGCAGCACGGTTGGGGTCATCAGGATGACCACCACCACGCCGGCCGACAGCAGCCAGGTCAGCAGCATCGACAGCACGATGGCGCCACGGTGGTCACGCAATACCGCGCGCAGGGGCAGCTCGGCGGCCAGGGTCTTGCGTTGCTGCATTTCAGCGAAGATCGGCGTTTCATGCAGCCAGCGACGCAGGTACACCGACAACAGGCCAAACACACCGCCGAGCAGGAACGGGATCCGCCAGGCGTAATCCGAGACCTGCTCCGGGCTATAAAGTGTATTGATCGCGGTGGCCACCAACGAACCCAGCAGGATACCGGCGGTGAGGCCACTGGTCAGGGTGCCGCAGGCATAGCCGATATGGCGCGGTGGTACGTGCTCGGAGACAAACACCCAGGCGCCGGGTACTTCGCCGCCAATCGCCGCGCCCTGGATGACGCGCATCAACAGCAGCAGGATCGGCGCCCACAGGCCGATCTGCGCATAAGTTGGCAGCAGGCCCATGATCAGGGTCGGCACGGCCATCATGAAGATGCTCAGGGTGAACATCTTCTTGCGACCCAGCAGGTCACCGAAGTGCGCCATGATGATGCCGCCCAGGGGCCGCGCCAGGTAGCCCGCGGCGAAGATGCCGAAGGTCTGCATCATGCGCAGCCATTCGGGCATGTCGGCAGGGAAGAACAGTTTTCCGACCACGGTGGCGAAAAACACGAAAATGATGAAATCATAAAATTCCAGCGCCCCGCCCAAGGCAGACAGCGACAGGGTTTTGTAGTCGTTGCGGGTCAGCGGGCGCGAAGATTGCGCGCTGCTTGCGGGCACGGAGGACATGGCAAGGCTTCTCTTATAGTAATCATGTAATAAGGACGGCACGCCCGGGACTGGCGGCGGGCTTGGCAAGATAGCAAATCGCTTGTAAAAGCACAGCGCCAAGCGAACAGTTGCTTGCAAAAGCCCCGATACAGCGTCTATTTACCGACCAAATGAACCTTGGAAGGTCGTCGTGACGCCAGGGTCCCGATATACTCGGCCCTTGCACGCGCAAGACCCGCAGTCTTGAGGGGCTGCTGTGCCAAACCGTCGTTGGGTGGCCATCCAGCCGATTTGGCAGAGTTTCCCTTTTAGCACGCCTTAAGAGAAACGCATCGAGCGGTGTACGTTGGTGCTGAAACGTTTTTCCCTGAGACGGCTATCCACTTGAAATACCCATGAAGCGTTACGGGTCAGAGGCACCCCCGGCATGATCGAACTCGAACAAGAAGATCCTATCCCGCAAGGCGATCTCGCCCTGCAAATCACCGCGCTCCCGCGTGAAACCAACGGTTTTGGCGATATCTTCGGCGGCTGGCTGGTAGCGCAGATGGACCTGGCCGGTACCGCGATGGCCAGCAAAGTCGCTGGCGGCCGTGTCGCCACCGTGGCGATTGATCGCATGGCGTTCCTGGTGCCGGTTGCGGTGGGGGCGCAGTTGTCCTTTTATACCCAGGCCCTGGAAATCGGCCGCAGCTCGATCCAGATGATGGTCGAGGTGTGGAGTGACGACCCGCTGTCCAGCGAATGGCGCAAGGTGACCGAGGCGGTCTTTGTCTTCGTCGCCATCGATGGCAGCGGCCGCACGCGTTCGGTACCGTCGCGCGCGCGTTAAACCTCGCGGGGTTTTGACGGTCAATTGCCCCATTGCCTGCCATCAAGAGTGCTGTGTATGCCTACGCCCCACGTGGAAACCGTGAAAATCGACGAGCTGGACTGCTGGCGCTTCCGCCACAACGGCGCCGAACTGATGGTCGCCAGACAAGGTGCGCATATCTTCAGTTACCAGCGCGAGGGCGAACAGCCGCTGATCTGGCCGAACCCTGAGGCGGTCTTCAAGCGCGGCAAGGGCATCCGCACCGGCGTACCCGTATGCTGGCCGTGGTTTGGCGTGTTCGACCGCAACCCGCAGAGCGTCAAGGCAATGCGCCAGAGCGATCAGCCAGCCGGCGCCCACGGTTTTGCGCGCACCGCGCTGTGGGAATTGGCCGGAACCGCGCTTGAAGGCCAAACGCTGCGTGTCGACCTGACGCTGCCGATGCCCGCAGACGGCTTTCCCGGCTGGCCCCATCAGGTCGACCTGACCCTCAGCCTGCTACTGGACGAGCACCTGCATATCCGCCTGACCAGCCACAACCGCGATACCCATGCCGTCACCCTCAGCCAGGCGCTGCATACCTATTTTGCCGTGAGCGATGTACGCAACGTGCAGGTCGAAGGCCTGGACGGCGCGGCGTATGTCGATACCGCCGATGGCTGGAGCGAAAAGACGCAAGCGGGCCTGCTGCACTTCACGGCCGAGACCGACCGTATCTACCTCGATACGCCCGCTCAGTTGAACATCGTCGATAACGACTGGCAGCGCGGCATCCGGCTCATCAGCCAAGGCTCCAAATCGACCGTGATCTGGAACCCTTGGACCGAACGCGCCAAGGCCTTCGATGACATGGCCGACGATGGTTGGCAGGGCATGTTGTGTATCGAAACGGCGAATGTACTGGATGATGTAGTGACATTGGTGCCCGGTGAAAGCCACACCCTGGGTGTGACCATTACCAGTACGACTGTGTAAACCCAAGCGAAAGGTGGAGGAGGCTTAGAGATCCGACTCCTTCACCACCCGCACCTTCCCTGCATCGAGCGCATACGCCGCATCCGCCAGATCGTTGTTCACCTTTTCCACCTTCAAGGTGCCGGTGACCCACAGCGGCGTATAGATATCATCGAGCTTCAAGCCCTTGGGATAACGCACCAGCACCAACTGGTTAGGCGGCGGTGGTGGCACGTGGATGCATGCGCCGGGGTACGGCACCAGGAAGAACAAGGTGCTGCGGCCCTTGGCGTCGGTTTCCAGCGGTACGGGGTAACCACCGATGCGGATGTTTTTGCCGTTCATCGCGGCCACGGTCTTGGTCGAATACATCACCGCCGGCAAGCCTTTGCTCTGCTTCAAACCACCCTTGTCGGTAAAGGTGCCTTGGGCTTCCGGGGAGTTGTGGTCGATCTCGGGCATGGCCTCGAGGGCTTTTTGGTCCGACAGCGGCATCAGGTCGAGCCAGTCGGTTTCCGGCAATTCACCGGCGTGCGCCAGGCCAGAGCCCAGCAGGAGGAGAGTCAACAGAAGACGGCGCATGGAGAGGCTCGGCAAGTACAAGTGCCGAGCATTCTAGCCCTCTGCGCCTACGCAGCGCAGAGGACTTCGTCGGCTGATTACTTCTTTTTGATCAGGCCGTAGATCACCAGCAACACAATGGCACCCACCAGCGCGCCGATGAAACCCGCACCTTGGCCGGCCTGGTAGATACCCAGCGCCTGACCACCGTAGGTCGCCGCCAGCGAACCGGCGATACCCAGCAGGATGGTCATGATCCAGCCCATGCTGTCGTCGCCAGGCTTGAGGAAACGCGCGAGCAGACCGACGATCAGGCCGATAAAGATGGTTCCGATGATACCCATGGCATTTACCTCTGAATGAATGTGAGCCATGCCAAAGCCTAGACAGGCTTTGGCATCCTGCAATCAGAGGGATGACGGCCACCAATGGTTCCCGTCGGACTTGCCTTATTGCTCGGCGATCAGCGCTTCGACCTTGAGAATCTGCGCTTGCAGCGTCGCGCGGTCTTTGCAGCGCAGGTTGGCGTGGCCGACCTTGCGCCCGGCCTTGAAAGCCTTGCCGTAGTGATGCAGGTGGCAGTCATCGATCGCCATCACGCGCTCCACCGGCGGTACCACGCCGATGAAGTTGAGCATGGCGCTCTCGCCGACCTTGGCCGTGGAGCCCAGTGGCAAACCCGCGATAGCACGCAGGTGGTTTTCGAACTGGCTGCACTCGGCGCCTTCGGTGGTCCAGTGCCCGGAGTTGTGCACACGCGGGGCGATTTCGTTGGCCTTGAGGCCACCGTCGACTTCAAAGAACTCGAACGCCATCACGCCGACATAATCCAGTTGCTTGAGCACACGGCTGGAATAATCTTCGGCCAGGGCCTGCAGCGGATGGTCGGTGCTGGCCACGGACAGCTTGAGGATGCCGTTCACATGCGTGTTGTGCACCAACGGGTAGAAGCGGATCTCGCCATCCCGTGCACGCACGGCGATCAGCGAGACTTCACCGGTGAACGGCACGAAGCCTTCCAGCAAGCAGGCAACACTGCCCAGCTCGGCGAAAGTGCCGACTACATCGGCGGCGGTGCGCAGCACTTTCTGGCCCTTGCCGTCGTAACCCAGGGTGCGGGTTTTGAGCACGGCCGGCAGGCCAATGCTGGCTACCGCAGCGTCCAGGTCCGCCTGGGACTGGATATCGGCGAACGCCGGAGTCGGGATGCCCAGGTCCTGGAACATGCTCTTCTCGAACCAGCGATCACGGGCGATGCGCAGGGCCTCGGCGCTCGGGTACACCGGCACGAACTGCGACAGGAACGCCACGGTTTCAGCCGGGACACTTTCGAACTCGAAGGTCACCAGGTCGACTTCGTCGGCCAATTGGCGCAGGTGGTCCGGGTCGCTGTAGTCAGCCCGCAGGTGTTCACCCAGGGCAGCCGCACACGCGTCCGGCGCCGGGTCCAGGAAAGCGAAGTTCATTCCCAGCGGGGTTCCCGCCAGCGCCAGCATGCGGCCCAGTTGGCCGCCACCGATTACACCGATTTTCATCGTCAACAACCTCAGGCGATACGTGGGTCTGGATTGTCCAGCACGCTGTCTGTCTGTTCAGCACGGAATTTTTTCAGCACCGCATGGAACTGCGGGTGCTTGGCGCCCAGGATGCTGGCGGACAGCAGCGCTGCGTTAATCGCGCCAGCCTTGCCGATCGCCAGGGTGGCCACCGGAATACCGGCTGGCATCTGCACGATGGACAACAGCGAATCCACGCCCGAGAGCATCGCCGACTGCACCGGTACGCCCAGCACGGGCAGGTGGGTCTTGGCCGCACACATGCCTGGCAGGTGCGCTGCACCGCCGGCACCGGCGATGATCACCTCGATGCCACGGGATTCTGCTTCATCGGCATACTGGAACAGCAAGTCCGGGGTGCGGTGGGCAGAGACCACTTTCACTTCATACGGAATGCCGAGTTTTTCCAGCATATCGGCGGTGTGGCTAAGGGTGGACCAATCGGACTTGGAGCCCATGATCACGCCAACCAATGCACTCATCGTCGTGCCTCTTCTCTCTGGGCGCCCGCAGGCGCGTCAAAAAACAACAAGCCACGCAGGAAATCCGGCGTGGCTTGTTGTACGAAATTTGGCCGGTTGGACCGGCCGAAGGCCGCGCAGTATACCGTAATAATCCAGATAAACAGCCCCTGGAATGACCATCTGTCCAGCGGTGCAAAGTGGCGGTTTTATTGACTCTGAGGTCAGCGTTCGGCGGCAGGATTCTGCGCCGCCCCACCTTCGAGTTTCCGCCATAACAACCGCACATTCGCCTTGCGCACCAACGCACAGCGATACAGGCGAATCTCCAGCGGCACATGCCATTGCGGACCGCCGCACACCACCAACTCCCCCCGGGCCAATTCCGCGCGCACGCTCAGTTGCGGCACCCAGGCAATGCCCAGGCCTTCCAGGGCCATGCTCTTGAGGCTGTCGGCCATGGCAGTTTCGTACACGGTGGTAAAGCGTAGCGCGCGCTGGCGCAGCAGCAGGTGCACCGAACGCCCAAGAAACGCGCCGGCGCTGTAGGCCAGCAACGGCACGCTGCCCTCGCCTTCGAGGTCGAACAGCGGCTTGCCGTCCGCATCGGCGGCGCACACCGGGAGCATTTCGGTGTTGCCCAGGTGCAGCGAGGGGAAAATTTCGGCGTCCATTTGCATGGCGGCGTCCGGGTCGTAGAAGGCCAGCATCAGGTCGCAACCCCCTTCGCGCAGGGCGTGCACCGCGTCGCCCACGTTGGTGGCGACCAGACGCGTCGCAATGTTCAAGCCTTCGTTACGCAATTGCGCGATCCAGCGCGGGAAGAAGCCCAACGCCAGGGAGTGAGCGGCCGCCACTTGCATGACTTCGCCCTGCCCGCCTTCCAGATGATGCAAATGGCGCAGCACTTCGCCGAGTTGCTCGACCACGGTGCGCGCGGTCACCAGGAACAACTGCCCCGCCGCCGTCAGCTCGACCGGCGTGCGCGAACGGTTGACCAGGGTCAGGCCCAGTGCGGCCTCAAGGCTGCGGATACGTCGACTGAACGCCGGCTGGGTCACGAAACGCCGCTCCGCCGCCTGGGAAAAGCTGCGCGTGGCTGCCAGGGCGCTGAAGTCTTCCAGCCATTTGCTCTCAAGGTTCATCACTTCCTCCCAGGGGTACGCACCATTTTGGCACACACGCCCGCCATGATAGCCGGGTCACACCTGCATTATGCCGTTTATGCATAGGCCAGTGTTTAACAGCATTGGCCCAAAAATTCGTAGACGCCTAGCATTCACAGCGTTCCGGCCAGTTCCGGGTCCCTATCGAGATGATTTCCGTCATGTCCTCTGCTGCATCTTTCCGTACCGAAAAAGACCTGCTTGGCGTACTCGAAGTACCTGCTCAAGCGTATTACGGCATCCAGACCCTGCGAGCGGTGAACAACTTCCGCCTCTCGGGCGTTCCGATTTCGCATTACCCGAAATTGGTGGTCGGTCTGGCAATGGTCAAGCAAGCAGCCGCCGATGCCAACCGCGAGTTGGGCCAGCTCAGCGAAGCCAAGCACGCTGCCATCAGCGAAGCCTGTGCCCGCCTGATCCGCGGCGATTTCCACGAAGAGTTCGTGGTGGACATGATTCAGGGCGGCGCCGGCACTTCAACCAACATGAATGCCAACGAAGTCATCGCCAACATCGCGCTGGAGGCCATGGGTCACCAGAAGGGCGAATACCAATACCTGCACCCCAACAACGACGTGAACATGGCGCAGTCGACCAACGACGCCTACCCCACCGCGATCCGCCTGGGGCTGCTGCTGGGCCACGACGCGCTGCTGGCCAGCCTCGACAGCCTGATCCAAGCCTTCGCCGCCAAAGGTGTCGAGTTCGGTCATGTGTTGAAAATGGGCCGTACCCAACTGCAAGACGCCGTGCCGATGACCCTCGGCCAGGAATTCCGCGCGTTCGCCACCACCCTGGGTGAAGACCTGGCGCGCCTGAAAACCCTGGCCCCGGAGCTGCTGACCGAAGTCAACCTGGGCGGCACCGCCATCGGCACCGGCATCAACGCCGACCCGCGTTACCAGGCCCTGGCCGTACAACGCCTGGCAGTCATCAGCGGCCAGCCGGTGGTCACGGCAGCCGACCTGATCGAAGCCACCTCCGACATGGGCGCCTTCGTGCTGTTCTCCGGCATGCTCAAGCGTACCGCGGTGAAACTGTCGAAGATCTGCAACGACCTGCGCTTGCTGTCCAGCGGCCCGCGCACCGGCATCAACGAGATCAACCTGCCGGCGCGTCAGCCGGGCAGCTCGATCATGCCCGGCAAGGTCAACCCGGTAATCCCGGAGGCCGTGAATCAGGTCGCGTTCCAAGTCATCGGCAACGACCTGGCCCTGACCATGGCGGCCGAAGGCGGCCAACTGCAGTTGAACGTGATGGAGCCGCTGATCGCGTTCAAGATCTTCGACTCGATCCGTTTGCTGCAGCGCGCCATGGACATGCTGCGCGAACACTGCATCGTCGGCATCACCGCCAACGAAGCACGCTGCCGCGAGCTGGTGGAGCACTCCATCGGCCTGGTCACCGCACTGAACCCTTACATCGGCTATGAAAACGCCACCCGTATCGCGCGTATCGCCCTCGAAAGCGGCCGCGGCGTACTGGAACTGGTGCGCGAAGAAGGCTTGCTCGACGACGCCATGCTCGACGACATCCTGCGCCCCGAAAACATGATCGCTCCACGCTTGGTCCCGTTGAAGGCCTAAGTGTTTTTTGCACCGCTCACCAGGTTGAGGGACTAGACACCTCTCACCTTTTGAGGGCCTGAAGGCTCGTTCTTCAGGCCCTTTTTTTTGCCTCAAGGTTGTGAAATGACGCCCATAAAAAATCCAATATCGCCCTGCAAACCCACCTTGCCCTCCAGCGCCCGGCTGAAACCTTTAATCAGGCCGTGCAGACGGATCATGCTCGCCTAGGTATAGTGCCGCCCCTCTTCGCGTCTGCGGCCGTCGGTAACGAGGCCCGGGTACAACGCGAAACCGCATGAATAACAACCCGCAAAAGGATTGGGGTCTGACTGTCGCGCACTGCCTGGTGCTATGCGACGGCTTTGAACCGTCCTGCGTTTGCCATTAGAAAAATCAGCGAGGAACACTCCATGCTCGAAGTCATCAACGACTTCCTCTCAGGGAAAGTACTGATCGTGCTCATTGTCGGGCTCGGCGGTTATTTCACGATCCGCTCGCGTTTCGTTCAATTGCGTCACTTTTTCCACATGTTTTCGGTGTTTCGCGACAGCCTCAAAAGCAGCGCCGGTCAACTCAGCTCGTTCCAGGCGCTGATGCTCAGCCTGGCCGGGCGCGTCGGTGCCGGTAACATCGCCGGTGTCGGCATTGCCGTGACTCTGGGTGGCCCTGGCGCCGTGTTCTGGATGTGGGTCACCGCACTGGTGGGCATGTCGTCGAGCTTTATCGAGTGCTCCCTCGGTCAGTTGTACAAGCGCACCGACGCCGAAGGCACCTACCGTGGCGGCCCGGCCTATTACATCCAGCACGGTTTGCACAAACGCTGGCTGGGTATGGTCATGGCGTTCCTGCTGCTGGTGACCTTTGGCTTCGCCTTCAACGGCCTGCAAGCCCACGCCGTGACCCACTCGCTGAACAACGCCTTCGGCCTCGACACCACCTACACCGGCCTGGCCCTGGCGGCCTTGCTGGGCCTGGTGTTCATCGGTGGGATCAAGCGCATCGCCTCCATCGCCGACTTGCTGGTACCGGTCAAGACCCTGGTGTACATCGCCGTGACCCTGTACGTGATCGTGCTGCAATTCGACCACGTACCGGCCATGCTCGCGACCATCGTCAAGAGTGCGTTCGGTCTCGACCAAGCCTTCGGTGGCCTGGTCGGCAGCGCGATCATCATGGGCGTCAAGCGCGGCGTGTTCGCCAACGAAGCCGGTCTGGGCAGTGCGCCTAACGTGGCAGCGGTGGCTTCCGTTGAACACCCGATCGCCCAGGGCGTCGTCCAGGCGTTCAGCGTGTTCCTCGACACCTTCGTGATCTGCACCTGCACGGCCCTGCTGATCCTGCTCTCGGGTTTCTACACCCCAGGTTTTGAAGGCGATGGCATTGCCCTGACCCAAAACTCCCTGGCGGCCGTGGTGGGTGACTGGGGCCGCATGTTCATCTCGGTGGCCCTGGCGTTGTTCGTGTTCACTTCGATCATGTACAACTACTACCTCGGCGAGAGCAACCTGCGCTTCCTGGTGGGCAACAACCGCAAAGTGCTGATGGGCTACCGCGCACTGGTACTGGCGCTGATTTTCTGGGGTTCCATCGAGAACCTGAGCACAGTGTTCGCCTTTGCCGACATCACCATGACCCTGCTGGCCTTCGTTAACCTGTTCGCCCTGGCGTTCCTGTTCAAGATCGCCATGCGCATCCTCAACGACTACGACAACCAGCGCGCAGCGGGCATCAAGACCCCCGTGTTCGATTCCAGCCAGTTCCCTGACCTGGACCTGGACCGCAAGGCCTGGCCGGCCAACCCGGTAAAACCGGACGCGGCGCCTTCGGCGCAACTGAACGCTCAAGTGCAACGCTGAGCGCAGCTACATAGATAGATGACACGCCGCCCGGCCTTGGGCATGCTCTGGGCCCGGCGGCGTTTTTCGTTCAGGAGATTCTTCGATGCAACCAGCTGACAACGTGATGGTGCTCTACACCGGCGGCACCATCGGCATGCAGGCCAGCGCCAACGGCCTGGCCCCCGCATCCGGTTTCGAAGCGCGCATGCGCGAACAGCTTGCCAACCTGCCGGTACCCGCCTGGCGCTTCCGGGAAATGGCACCGCTGATCGACAGCGCCAACATGACCCCCGCGTACTGGCAGCGTCTGCGCACCGCGGTGGTTGAAGCGGTGGACGAGGGCTGCGACGCCGTGCTGATCCTGCACGGCACCGACACCCTGGCCTACAGCGCGGCGGCCATGAGCTTCCAATTGCTGGGGCTGCCGGCACCGGTGTTGTTCACCGGTTCCATGTTGCCGGCCGGCGTACCCGACAGCGATGCCTGGGAAAACGTCAGCGGCGCGCTGGTCGCCCTCGGCAAAGGCCTGGAGGCCGGCGTGCAGTTGTATTTTCACGGCGAGCTGATGGCGCCGACACGCTGCGCGAAAATCCGCAGTTTCGGTCGCCATCCGTTTGCCGCGCTGCGTCGCAATGGCGGCGCGGCACAGGCCAATTCAATCCCCCACGCGCTGGGCTATCGCCAGGAAAAAGGCCTGGCCAACGTCGGCGTACTGCCGTTAGTGCCGGGCATCGGCGCTGCGCAGTTGGACGGCCTGATAGACAGCGGCATTCAGGCCCTGGTGCTCGAATGCTTCGGCAGCGGCACCGGGCCGAGCGACAACCCCGCGTTCCTGGCCAGCCTCAAGCGCGCGCAGGATCAAGGTGTGGTGGTGGTTGCCATCACGCAATGCCATGAAGGCGGCGTGGAGCTGGATGTCTATGAGGCCGGCAGTCGCCTGCGCGGCGTCGGCGTGCTGTCGGGTGGCGGCATGACCCGTGAAGCGGCATTCGGCAAGCTCAATGCCCTGATCGGTGCCGGGCTCGACACGGCTGAGGTGCGCCGCCTCGTAGAACTGGACCTGTGCGGGGAGCTGCGCTGACCTGCATACCCCTTGCCTCACTTCCAGCCATGCGCTGGCTGGAAGCTCTCTTTGTTTTTAGGGAAGTGCCCGTCGTTAAATGACGAACCTTCCGACATTCAATACGGATAGCCACTCTTTACGCTCTGAGCCTTGGCATAGCTCAGGGGTAAACCGATGCAACATCCCGACATCGTTGTACCAATCTGTCTCAAGCACACCCAGACGGCGACCTGCACACCGCCTTGGTACGTACAGCACACTGAATACCCTCCTGCAATCGCCACTTATGAACCGTTGATCAACGGCGAGGAAGCCTTTCGTGCGGTCCATGAAGCCATCGCGCAGGCGACAAAAAGCGTCGACATTATTTGCTGGGGGTTTCAGCCGTCGATGTATTTCATCCGCGACGGCAAAGCCCCAAGCATCGGCGAACTACTCAAGACCAAGGCCCGACAAGGTGTGCAGGTACGCATGTTGGGCTGGGAAATGCCGTTCAATGCAGCAGGCTTCGCGGGGGAGGCCAATTTACCCGGCAAGGGTACTCTGCGTTTCCATGATCAAGCGCTGCAAAGTGCTACGACGGAACAATATGCGTACGACCGCCGATGGTTCGCCGAGTGTGCTGCCTCAGACAGGCAAGCGGCGCAGCGGATCTCCGTAGGACGGCCAGTATTTGTCAGTCGCGGTTTCAGCCTGCACGAAAGGGCGGAAATTGCCCACCAGGCTCGGTACAAAAGTCTCGACCCCGGAATCAGTAAACGCACCCTGATGACGCTGACAGGTACGGCAACCCATCACCAGAAAAGCGTGTTGGTTGACTATGAAATGCCTGACAAGGCCGTAGGTTTTGTCATGGGTCATAACATGCTTGACGAGTACTGGGATACCGACGCGCATTCGGCACAAAACCGTACTGAAGACACTAAACCTGCGCCCAACCTGGGTGCGCGTGGCCGGGAACCGCGCCAGGACGTTTCCTGCCGCATCAGCGGGCCGATTCTGGAACACCTTCATCACAACTTCGCACAGGGCTGGCGCAAGGAGACCGGTGAAGACTTGCTCGTTTCGCGCAAGGCAATGGAAGTCGGGCCACGATTGCTATGTGCCCCCGGCGTCACCCGGCAGATGGCTCAAGTGCTACGTACCCAGCCGCAAGAGGGCAAGCGCGATATTGAGCAGGTGTATTTAAATGCCGTGAACAACGCGACCCAGTTTATCTACATCGAAAACCAATATTTCCGCTGGCCGCCCCTGGCCGAGGCCATCAAGAAGGCGGCGGCTGACCAGACCCGCGGCGGGCGCAAACCCGGCGAGCACGACAGCTTGCACCTGTTCGTGATTACCAACGCTACCGACGGCGGCATCGGCGCGGGCACGCTGAACACCCAGCGCATGCTGGAGTGCCTGGGGCGCAGGGAGATCATTCCCGAGGTAACAAAGCTGCGACTGATCGCCGATGCCAATCGGGACTACCCACCCAGGCCAACGCCCGAGCCACGGGACCATGTTGGACAGAAAGAACTGAGCGAATGGCAAGCGGACTTGGATCGCAAGATTAAACACATCAAGGAAACCGTACTTCGTCCGGACGAACTACCGGGGCTTAAAGTTCACGTGTGTTCGCTGGTCGCACCCGACTCGCCAGGCCACGATTGGGTGCCCGTGTATATCCACTCCAAGTTGATGATCGTCAATGACGTGTTCACCACCCATGGCTCGGCGAATATCAATACACGAAGCATGCAGGTGGATAGCGAGCTGAATATTGCGCATGAGTGGATGAGTGTGACGCAGGCGTTAAGACGCAGGCTTTGGGGGCTGCATACGGCGGGGATGGGTGTGCAGGATGAGGCAAACAGTGCGTTCGAAAGCTGGCAAGAAATCACCCGCAGGAACAAAGAGTTACGCCAAAAAAAACTGAGGCCTTATGCTCCACTCGTCGAATTTTTTTACGGTGAAGCCAAACTATCGGACCTCGACTAATGCGCAGATTTTTATTACTGCCCTGCCTGTTGATGGCTGCTTGCAGCACTGGAAGCGCTCTTTCAACTTCAAAAAAGGATAGGCACTTGAACCCGCTGACCGAGATCAAAGCAGACCTGGCTTTTACTTGCGTACATGAAAAGATTCCGACGGCGGCTGCCGACGTCGACGTACTGTTCCAGTACGCACGGTGGTTGCAAAAGAACAACCTGCTCAAACAGGACAAGACTGTCGATGCGCAGATAGAACGCCTGTATCGCATCGCCAGCGAAAACGGCCATTACAAAGCCAATATCAATCTGCAGAACGGTTCAATGCGTGGCCGCTTCAAGCTTCGCGGTGCTGAATACTTGCGGATGAGCCAACAGTTAATCGAGGCAGAAGTCGCGACAGGATACTACTTCATCGCCATTTTTCTTCAGCAAGGCGGAGCTGGATTGAAGCAGGATGAGCAAATGTCGCTGCGTTACTTTCGCAAAGCCGCAGACTATGGGAGCGCCCAGTCACAGCGCTATGTAAGTGAAAGGCTCGCCCCTATCGATATTGCTCCGCATGTCGCTCGACAGATGCGACAGTGTGCTGCAGAACAAGGCAATGGTGATGCGGCGGGAGCGTTAGGTGTTGATTTTTCTATAGATCGCGATTTTCAGGCTGCACTTGAAGCGCTCCAATTGGGCGTAGCTGCTGGTGACAGCACTTCGGCTTCTTTTTTGAGTAAAGGTTTTCGCAACCCGCCTCCCTCCAATGAACTCCATTACCTCGGCCAGCAAGAAGACCTCGAACGCGCTGACCGTTATAAAAAAATCGGCGACATACTCTCCGGCTACTCCTATGCCAAACCCACCGTTCCCGAGATCAATGAAATCGTCCCGCTGCCCCCCGCCAAACTCCCGGCGTGGGACGGCAAACTCCAATGGCTGGAGGCCCATCGAGCCAATATCGCTCCCGAACAGCCCAGCGAAGCACTGATCAGCCAACTGGCCAAGGCCAAACTTCTCGACCCGGCCACCGGGCGCCCGATGCCGGGTTCACCCGGTTTTATTCAGGCCATTTATCCCATGCAAACGTGCTACAGCGGCCAAGCCTGCCCACAAACCGGGTATTGGCAGGTCGCCGGGGTCATCCCCAGGATCTACTCGGTCGCAGAAGGTGAGTCCCTCAGCCGATTTGAGCAGGGTGAAATAATGCCAACGCGAATGATGGCAACCCGCAATATTCGCTTTCTGCTCCCCGACAAAATCACGGTTCGTGAAGAAGAGGTGAAGTGGAAGTTATTTGGAGATGCCTAATACCTCTGCCACCCAGACCCTGCACCGGGCTCAACCGCACCACTGGGCATATAACTCGCGCCACTTCCAGCCATTCCCTGGCTGGAAGCTCCCACGCTGCACTCACACTTGACCAGCCTGGATGCCCGTGTATATCCACTCCAAGTTACGGACCTCGACTAATGCGCAGACTTTTATTACTGCCCTGCCTGTTAATGGCAGCTTGCGGCACAGTTAACTCTCTTTCCACGTCAAACAACGATATGCACTTGAACCCGCTGATGGAGATCAAAGCCGAGCTGGCTTTCACTTGCGTACATGAAAAGATTCCGACGGCTGCTGCCGACGTCGATGTCCTGTTTAAGTACGCTCGCTGGCTGCAACAGAACAATCTGCTTATACCGGACAAGAAAGTCGATTTAGAGATTGAACGCCTGTATCGCATCGCCAGCGAAAACGGCCATTACAAAGCCAATATCAATCTGCAGAACGGTTCAATGCGTGGCCGCTTCAAGCTTCGCGGTGCTGAATACTTGCGGATGAGTCAGCAGTTGATCGAGGCCGGCGTGGCGACAGGTTATTACTTCATTGCAATATTCCTACAGCAGGGAGGGGCAGGATTGAAGCAGGATGGAGCCATGTCGTTGCGCTACTTTCGCAAAGCTGCCGATCAAGGCAACGCTCAAGCGCAAGCTTACGTGAGCGACAAGCTTGCCCCTATCGACATCGCACCTGATGTTGCTCGACAAATGCGCCACTGTGCCGCGACACAAGGAAATGGCAGTGCTGCGACTGACCTTGGTCTCGACCTTAAAGGCGACGCGCAATATCAGAAGGCACTTGAGGCATTCCAACTAGGCGTTCTCGCAGGTAATACCTCCTCCGCTTCCTTCATAGAAAATGGCTTCCGAAACCCGCCGCCGTCCAATGAGCTCTACTACCTCGGCCAGCAAGAAGACCTCGAACGCGCTGACCGTTATAAAAAAATCGGCGACATACTCTCCGGCTACTCCTATGCCAAACCCACCGTTCCCGAGATCAATGAAATCGTCCCACTGCCCCCCGCCAAACTCCCGGCGTGGGACGGCAAACTCCAATGGCTGGAAGCCCATCGAGCCAACATCGCTCCCGAACAGCCCAGCGAAGCACTGATCAGCCAACTGGCCAAGGCCAAACTTCTCGACCCGGCCACCGGGCGCCCGATGCAAGGCTCAACTGCACCACTGGGCATATAACTTGCTCCACTTCCAGCCATTGCCTGGCTGGAAGCTCCCATGCTGCACTCACATCTGACCACCCTGAATGCCGTATCCCTGTTGCTGGCGACCTTCGAGGCCCAGGGTCTTGCATCCGACGCATTGCTGGCCGGCAGCGGCATAGATGCACGGGATCTGCACCACGCCGACACCTGTATCACCACTCACCAGGAGATGCAGGTCTGTGCCAATGCCGTGGCCCTGCGCCGGGACATCGGCCTGGACGTGGGCCAGCGCATGCATGTGTCGTCCTACGGGTTGCTCGGCTATGCGCTGCTCACCAGTGCCACTTTCGGTGACGCTCTGCGTTTGGCCCTGCGCTACCCGGCGCTGTTGGGAACACTGTTCGAACTGAGCCTTGAAGAGGACGGGCCATGCATCTGGTTCACCGCCGGCGACTATCGAGAGGCGCCGGCGCTGGCGCAGTTCAACGTCGAGTTTTGCCTGGTATCGCTGAAGGTCATCTGCGAAGACTTGCTGGGCCACCCTCTGCCGCTGTCGGGAGCACAATTTGCCTACCCCGCTCCGGACTACCAGAGGCGCTATGCCGAGCAGTTCGACTGCCCGTTGCAGTTCGACGCGCCATCCAACGCCTTTGCCTTCGACGCACACTGGCTGCAACAACCGCTACCCTTGGCCGACGCCATTACCCACCGCGCCATGGCCGAGCGTTGTCGCAAGCTGAACACCGAATTCACCGGGCGCCAGGCTTGGCTCAATCGCGTGCGCCAGTTGCTCGTCGCGCAATTGCATGCGGCGCCGGGGCTCGATGGCCTGGCCGGGCAGATGAACTGCTCGCCGCGTACCCTGCGCCGCCACCTGCAGAGCCTGGGTTGCAGCTATCAGGAATTGCTCGATGAGTTGCGCTTCGAACAGGCCAAACAGTGGCTGGCACAGGATCGACTGCCCATCCACCGCATCGCCGAGCAATTGGGTTTCAGCGAAACCGCGAGTTTCCGCCACGCCTTTGTGCGCTGGAGCGGGGTGGCGCCCAGCCAGTTCCGGCCCTGACGCTCTATAAAGGGGCGAATAGCGGTCACACTCTTTGGCCTTATTTATCCCCTTTTGGCCGCTCCTGCCGTTCTCTTGCCGCGCCCGTACCGCAACACTGGGGGACGACTAGCCTTGAGAACAACAAAATGCTGACGATCTATTCCGATGATCATCATCTGCACCACGGCCGATGCGAGTTGATGGACGGGCAACTGATGCCGTGCTTTGAAATGCCGTCGCGTGCCGACCACGTTCTGCAGCGCGTAAAGGACCGCCAACTGGGCGTGGTGCAGGCTCCGGAGGACTTCGGCATGGCGCCGTTGCAACGCGTTCACGACAAAGACTACCTGGCGTTCTTCCAAGGCGCCTGGGAACGCTGGACCACCTTCGGACAGGACGGTGACCTGCTGCCCTACACCTGGCCCGCCCGCACCTTGCGCCAAGTGATACCCCGCAGCCTGCACGGACAATTGGGCTATTACAGCTTCGACGGCGGCGCCCCGATCACCGCCGGCACCTGGCAAGCGGCGTACAGCGCGGCCCAGGTTGCGCTGACCGCGCAACAGGCAATCACGCAAGGCGAGCGCGCGGCCTTCGCCTTGTGTCGGCCACCGGGACATCACGCAGCCAGCGATTTGATGGGGGGTTATTGCTACCTCAACAATGCCGCCATCGCTGCGCAGGCGTTTCTCGATCAGGGCCATAAACGGGTGGCTATCCTGGACGTGGATTACCACCACGGTAATGGCACCCAGTCGATCTTCTATCAGCGCAGCGACGTGCTCTTTGCCTCGATCCACGGCGATCCCGCAGCGGAGTTTCCGTTTTTCCTGGGCTACGCCGATGAGCTGGGCGAAGGCGCCGGAGAGGGGTTCAACTTCAACTATCCATTGCCCGCAGGCTCAGGCTGGGAAAGCTGGAGCGCGGCGCTGGAGCAGGCCTGCGGGCAAATCGAGGGTTATGACGCCGACGTCATCGTCGTCTCTCTGGGTGTGGACACGTTCAAGGACGACCCCATTTCGCAGTTCAAACTCGACAGCCCGGACTATCTGGCGATGGGTGCCCGCATCGCGCGCCTGGGTAAGCCGACGCTGTTTGTGATGGAAGGCGGCTACGCCGTGGCAGAAATCGGCATCAATGCCGTCAACGTGCTCGAAGGTTTTGAGGGAGACGCCCCATGAACATGCTCAAGTCGCTCGTCCTGTGTGCAGCCGTTCTCGGCGGCGCGGCCCATGCCGAAGAAAAAACCCTGCGGGTCTACAACTGGTTCGACTACATCACGCCCAAGGCCCTGGAGGACTTCAAGGCCCAGAACCCGCAGACCAAACTGGTCTACGACATCTTCGATACCAACGAGGCCCTCGAAGCCAAGCTGTTGACCGGTAACTCGGGCTACGACGTGGTGGTGCCCTCCAACGTGTTTCTGGCCAAGCAGATCGAGGCCGGCGTGTTCCAACCCCTGGACCGCAGCCAGTTGCCGAACTGGAACCACCTGGACCCTAAGCTGATGAAGCTGATCGAGGCCAATGACCCCGGTAACCGGTTCGCCGTGCCCTACATGTACGGCACCATCCTGATCGGGTTCAACCCGGACAAGGTCAAGGCCGCACTCGGCGACAATGCGCCAGTGGACAGCTGGGACCTGATCTTCAAGCCGGAAAACCTCAGCAAGCTCAAGCAATGCGGGGTGGCCCTGCTCGATTCGCCCTCGGAAATCCTGCCGCTGGCCCTGCAGTACCTGGGCCTGGACCCCAACAGCAACAACCCCAAGGACTATGAAAAAGCTGAAGCGTTGCTGCTCAAGATCCGGCCCTACATCACGTACTTCCACTCCTCCAAATACATGGCCGACATCGCCAACGGCGACATTTGCGTGGCGGTGGGTTACTCCGGCAGCTTCTCCCAGGCCGCCAACCGCGCCAGGGACGCCAAGAACGGCGTGACCGTGGACATGCGCCTGCCAAAAGAAGGCGCGCCGATCTGGTTCGACATGCTCGCCATTCCCAAGGGCGCGAAAAACCCGCAGGACGCCTACGCCTTTATCAATTACCTGCTGCAACCCCAGGTGATTGCGCCGATCAGCGATTTCGTCGGTTACCCCAACCCGAACAAAGACGCCACCGCGCAGGTTGATCCGGCCATTCGCAACAACCCCAACCTGTACCCGACCGAAGCGGCCATGGCCACGCTGTATACCTTGAAGCCACTGGACGCCAAGGCCGAACGCGCTCGAACCCGGGCCTGGACCAAGATCAAGTCCGGAACCTGAACCCCGGCGCCGTGCGGGCCTATACCCTGCCAACCCCTGCACGGCGCTATCTAATCACCACCCGATGTATCCACCGCCTGGTTAGTTTCCCTCGCAAAGGTGCCGCCCGCTGGCGCCTATCATTGCCAGGAACGACCATGAGCGTACGCCCCTCTCCCTCGACCATCGCCACATCCTCCGCCGCCCTGCGCCAGCAAACCCTGCTCAAAGCCCTGGGCAGCCGCGGGCCGAGTATTCAGGAGGTTGCCTGGGGGTTGTTGACCCGGGAGCTCAAGGCGCTGTACCCGAATCTGGACCTCAATCCCGATACCACGTTGGCGGTGACCCCGATCTGGACCTTTGTCGAGGATGAGTTGTTTTGTCAGGACATGGCCTACGAGCCCCTGACCCAGGCACTGCTGCGCCAATTTCTGGAAAAAACCCAGGCCAACTACGTCGAAGGCGAGCACTTTCTGGCCCGTGCGCCCTTGTCGCAAACGCCGGTGCACTTGGATGTCAGCATTGAGCGGGTGGCTGACTTGCTCAACGATCTGGCCGGTGTGTTCAGCGTTGAATTCAAAGAGCAGCAGTTGGCGTTCTGGAACGCAAGCAGCCTCGGCACCCCGCATTGGCATGAGCTGTCCGACGGCCTGAGACGGGCCATGCATGTCGAGCCGTTCGGCGACTGGAACGCGGATGCCTGCGCGATTGCCCAAGCCGTCGGGGCCTGGCCAGACAAACAGCAGCGTGATATCCACCACCCCGAGATGGCCGGCATAAAGGTGTGCCTGATCGATATCGATCAATCCGGTCAGGTGCAACCCACACACCTGTTGCTGATCGGTGCGGCGGTGCTGACGGGGCGTTATCGCGAGCGCGACGTGCTGCTGATGTACACCGTTGAGTACGGTTATGAAGCCTTCGATTCCATGCAGGCCTTGAGTGAGCAAATCCTGCAGCGGCTTTCGCCCACGCAGATGTCGCAACCGCTGGCCTGGCGCCTGGTTGAGCCCGAGGGTAACTTTTTCGATCACATGGCATGGGCGCTGGTCGACCTGCAATTGCGGACCATCGAGACCCTCGATCTCGCCGAAGCGGCGCAGGCCGCCCTCAGCGTCGATCCGTCGCGGACAAGTGCCGCCCATACCGTCGAGCAAGCACGCACCAACAAGCTGCGCGCCGCGATTCCGGACTGGTTGCGCGAGGCTTCTGTGCAGGACTTGAACGCCTACAGCAGTCACTTGATCGACCTGAGCGTGCTGCGCAACACGGCACACGGCGATCTGTTCGAAATCCCATCGATCAATGCCTTTGCGCAACAGAAAATGTGCGAGGCGATCATTGCCGACAAAGCCACGCACGGCGCCGACACCCTGGCACTCGATACCCTGCGCATTACCCGCACCGAGAGCTTTACCGTGGGCGTATTTGTGCTGCCCAACCCCCTTGATCGCCACACCCAGACCCTGGGTGAATACGCCTTGAGCAACTCGCCTGCATACCTGGCCAGCATCCACTTCACGCACGGCCAAAGCGTTCCCGACTGGCTGACGCCGCAGTACCTGACGGGCATCGCCGAGCAGGTGAACATCGGTGAGGCTTACCCCAGGCTGATCAAAAGCAAACTGCTCGATGACCCGGTTCAGGCCCCGCTGCAAAAGCAGATGTACCAGCGCCAGTTGCGCTCGCTGCTCCCATTGCTGGCGCTGGAATGCAAAGTCCGGCAACTGGGCGATGTCGATGAACAGGGCTACGGCTATATCAATAAGCTGCTGCATCCCAGCCAGGACAGTCGACGCCCCATTGTGGTCAGACCGTTGACGCTGTACCCCCAACACCGCATGAGCAGCGCCAACGACAGCGTGCTCAATATGTTCGTGATTGGCCCAAGGAGCCCGGATGACGGCCCATGCCTGCTCTACCGCCCCCTGATGGAACGGCCGCTGTTGCAGTTCCAATCGTTCCAGAACCTGCTGTATGCCCTGCATCAGCCTGGCGAGCTGCGCGACTCTGTCCTCGCCTGGCTACCGAACAGAGCCTTGAGCTTCAACTACTCTCAATACGTCTTCCCGGTCGGCTTGCCGTCTCCGTGGCTGGCCGTGCAAAACCTGTCGGAGCCGTTGAACCTGTTGGAGTGGTCGGGGCCGGTGTATCTGTTGACCACGGAACTGACCGGCGATGTATTCGCCGCCTTCTATGACGCCAATACCCAAGCCATGATCGAACTGGCGGACCGCCAATCGCTGTCGAATGCCGAGCGACGCTGGGCGCTGCTCGAAGACAGCGGATGGGCGGTTTTTAATGCCGCGTCCGGTTTTTTGAATGGCTATGCCGGCGCGGCGGTCTGGGTCTGGCAAACCATCAATGAAATCCAGCAGGGCCTCGACGCCCACCAGCACGGCAATACGCTGGTGGAATGGACGCGGGTGGGGGATGTGCTGATGGCCCTGTCGATGCTCCTGATTCATCACGCCAACCAGCGCCGCCAGACCGGGACCTCCACCGAGACGCTCATCGCCCTCGAACCCGCCCCGCCACCCGCCAAGCCTGCGCTGACGGTGTTGTCCACCGTTAGCGCAGCAGGCTCGCTGCCTCACAGTGAGTACGCGACCATCGCCATCGACGGCTCGGTGCCGCGGCGTACGCCCGAGCAACTCGAACGTTTCCTCGACACCCTGAAAGTCACGCCACCGACGCTGGACGATCCGCAACTCAGCGCCGTCGCCTCGTCGAACATTCCGCCGCTGTATCAGTTGCACGATAAAGCCTTCGCCCAGGTCGGGCAGCGCTGGTTCGAGGTGCTAGAGGACGCCGATGAACATATCCTGATCCGCAACCCTCAACACCCGGCACGCAGCGGCCCGCGGCTGGTTCACCACGACAACCAGGCGTGGCATATCAATACCGAACTGCGTTTGCTGGGCAGTGGCCGTAGCCTGAAAAGCCAACTGCGGGCGTCACGCTTGGCCAAGACGCAACGTCGACAGGTGCTGGAAGACCAACTCAAGACCCTGCGCGAACAGGAAGCCGCCGCGCAGCAGGTGTTAAACAGCGCACGCGAGCAATTCACCTCCGGACAAGACCCCTCATCCGAACACCGCTACATGGACCAGCTCGATGTACTGACGACGCTTTACCAGCAATCGCTGAGTCAATTGCAGGCATGGCGCGAAGCCGGCGGGACGTTGGGCTATGCCCAGGAACTGTTCCGCCTGAGCGCCGAACACCACAAGCACCTCAACCTGTGGCTGGCAGTCCAGCGCAATCGCTATGTAGCGGCCATGAATCAGGTCAGGCTCAGCCTGAATGACGAATCGGTGGAGCGGCCGGCGCTGCTGGCCGACATCACGCGCATGACCGAACTGGGCAACACCATAACGCCCCGGCTCTCAGGCTTGAGCCAGTCACTTGAGCTTCTCCCGGCAGTGGGTGCGGCAGGCATCATTGCGGCCGAGCGGTTGAGCGCCCTGGGACCGCGCTTCACTCAGTGGGATTTCAAGACCAACGAGATATCGACGATGTTCGAGTTCTGTGTGCAGGAACAAGCCGCAGCCGACATGGAAAAGGCACGGGACGCCGTGGGTTTTGTGGTGGAACGCGCGGCGCAGGTCAGCAAGGAATTGGCGTTGATGGTGCGTGAAACCCCGGTACGGACGGCCCCCGAAGAACGTGGCGAGCGCTTGCTCACTATCGTCGATGAGTACGTCAGCGTCAGTCAGCGTATCGATGAGCTGCCTGGAGATTTTCCCGAACTGGTCGTCCCCGACCAACTGCTGCACCTCAAAACCCTGGTGGGCGAGTTCCAGGGTTTGGCGCAGACGACACTCACGCAGTTGCTGGCTGAAACCGAGCAACCGATCAGCAAAGCCGAAAAACCAGGGGTGGCGGGGCCGTCGCGGTCACGCCCCAGGATCAGCATCAGCAAAACCCGACCGCGCGACTTGCCGGTCAAGCCCAGCGACGTCCCCGTGCAGGAACCCTTGGGCGTGATCCAGCCGCGAACCGCGCGCCCAGTGATACCCGGCAATGACTACACCGAGGCAGTGGGCGTGGCGCTCGAGCTGAGCATGGACATTAATGGGTTTATCCAGCGAACTCAGCAGGACGCGCTGAGGCCCAAGCGGGTTCCGGCGGACATGCAGGACATTCTGGAGCAGCAAGCCACGCGACTGGAGCAAGCCGCCGACATCATCGACCGACTGGACGCCGACGCTCAACGGCAAAACAAGCGGCTGCCGATCGCGTTATTGCCGACTGAATTGCGTGACGGCGCCACCCGTATGCGCCGCGCGGGCATCGCCCTGCGCGCCAAGCTGCTCAAGGCGCGCAAGCCGCGTCAGGCGGATTTTCAATGGTTGCTCGAGCACGGCCAGGTTCGGCTGGTGCGCAACGCTGTCGGTCGGATCAAGACCCGCCAATACCAGGACTATTTCCAGGAGTACCAGATTCTCGACACGGCCAACCATGATCAACCCTTATGGCTCGCGCATTTTCACTATCCGACGCTCACCACGCCGGCCTCGCGGTTTAGCGCTGCACACCTGAAAATCGCCGAGCAACACTTGCAGCAGTTCTCCGACGAGACCAGGCAAGCGCTGTCCACGCGTACGCCCTGGGACAACCACCTGCGCAAGCTCACTGACCCACTGCTGCAGGCCGAATGTTTGAAACTGGAGCCGACCACGTCGTGATCCGGCGCGGCGGGCTCAGACCTGCCAGGCCAGGCGCAGGCGCGCCAAGGCCTCACCGATAGTCGCCTCCGGCACGGCCGCGAACCCCAGCACCAGACCGGCGCGCTGATCCGGCACAGTGGCCGAGCCCGGCAACCAATAGCTGCTCAAGCCATTGATCTCGACGTCGACCGCGCGGGCCTGGGCCAGCAGCTGTTGCTCGCGGGCCATACTGTCCACCCTCACCGTGAGGTGCAGCCCCGCCGCAACATTCGGCAAGCAACCCACACCGGGAACGTCCACGGGCCAACCGGCAAGCAACGTGTTACGCCGGTTCAACGCAGCGCGGCGCATACGCCGGATGTGGCGCTGGAAATGCCCCGCCGCCATAAATTCCGCCATCACCACCTGAGTACTGACCTCTGAGTGCCTGACATCCACGGCGCGGCGCCGGGTGAAAGCTTCGACGCAGCCCGCAGGCAACACCAGATAGCCCAGGCGCAGCGCCGGAAAGGCGACCTTGCCGAAGGTGCCGACGTACAACACCCGCCCACTGCGGTCCAGGGCGGCCAACGGCGCCAGAGGCGCGCCGCTGTAGCGATACTCGCCGTCGTAGTCGTCTTCAATGATCCAGCCGCCCGTGCGTTCAGCCCACGCCAGCAACTCCAGGCGCCGCGCCAGGCTCATGACCACACCGGTGGGGTACTGGTGCGACGGTGTCACATAGGCCAGGCGGCAATCATTGAGCCCATTGAGGGCCGCGCAGTCGATGCCGTCGTGGTCCACCGCAACCCCCTGCAGTTGCGCGCCAGCAATCGCGAACGCATGCCCGGCCGCTCGATAGCCAGGGTTTTCCACAGCCACTGTGTCTCCCGGTGCCACCAGCAGCTGTGCACAAAGGCTAATCGCTTGCTGAGCGCCGCTGGTGATCACTATTTGCTCAGCGGTGCACTGCATACCCCTGGAACTGCGCAAATAGGCGGCGATCAAGCCACGTAAACGCTCATCCCCTGCCGGGTCGCCGTAGCACAGCTGTTGCAAGTCCGGCTTACGCCAGAAAGCCGCATTCAGCTTGGCCCACACCTCGAACGGGAACAGATCGAAGGCCGGTACGCCCACCCTGAAAGCCCGTGGCGGACCACTGGGCGGCACGGGCAAATGATTGCTTTCCAGACGGCCGACGGCCGCACTGTGGATAACTTCCGGCGCGCAATCTTCAGCTAAAAATGAGCGTTTTGTGGATAAACCTGGGGATAAGCCTGTTGAAAACCCTGTGGATACTTTTGTGGATAGTTTTTTTGCCGCGGTGCCGGCCGTGGGCAAATTAGCCACGTAAGTACCATCACCGACCCGCCCCTCGATAAAGCCCTCGGCATAGAGTTGATCGTAGGCCCGCACCACGCTGTTACGGGAAATCGCCAACGCCGCCGCCAGATCGCGACTGGCCGGCAACCGCGTGCCACCGACCAGACGCCCGTCCAACACCCTTTGGCGCAACGCCTGGTACAGCTGGCGCGCGAGCCCCAGACGGCGATCCAGCTCAATGCCGGCGGGGTTGAATGACAACGGAGGTTGGGCGGGGGCCATGAAATTGGACCTATAAAATGAGCGTTAGATGGCTCTTACAACGAACCATTAGCGTGCCTACGATGCAGGCATTCGCCAAGGAAAATCTTTATGTACACACCTCGCGCTTTTGCCCTCGACGATCTGCCTGAAATCCAGCAACTGATCCAGCACACGCGCTTGGCGCAGGTGGTGACCTTCGGTGAGCAAGGCTTGCAGGCCAGCCATTTGCCGCTGCTGCTCAACCCCGACGAAGGCCCCTATGGCACGCTCTACGGACACCTGGCCAAGGCCAACCCGCAGTGGCGCGACCTGCAAAACGGCAGCGATGCGCTGGTGATTTTCGCAGGGGCCGAGGCCTATATCAGCCCGGCGTTTTATCCGGCCAAGACGGAGCACGGCAAAGTCGTGCCAACCTGGAACTACATCGCCGTCCACGCCTACGGCAAAGCCGAGGTGTTCACCGATGCCGAGCGTTTGCTCAGGCTGGTCAGCGCCCTGACCGACCGCCACGAAGCCGGTCGCGCCCAGCCCTGGGCCGTCAGCGACGCACCGGCGGACTACATCGACGGCATGCTCAAGGCCATTGTCGGCTTTGCCTTGCCCATTGATCGTGTGATTGGCAAACGCAAACTCAGCCAGAACCGCAGCGCGGCGGATATGGCCGGTGTGCGCGAGGGCCTGGCCGCCAGCACCGACGTGCGCGACCAGACCCTGGCGCGCTTTATTCCCAGAGGAGATTCAGCATGAGCCAGCTCGACATCCGCCCGGTCACCGCCGCCGACCACGCCGCCTGGCTGCCCCTGTGGCAGGCGTATTTGACGTTCTACAACACCGAACTGCCGGAGGCGGTGAGCCGAAGCACCTGGCAACGCCTGATCGACGCCAACGAGCCAACTCACTCGGCCCTGGCCTGGCAGGACGGCAAGGCCGTGGGTATGGTCAACTTCATCTACCATCGCTCCAATTGGAGCATCGAGAACTCCTGTTACCTGCAGGACCTGTTGGTGGATCCCGCCCAACGTGGCACCGGCGTGGGCCGCAAACTGATCGAATTCGTTTACGCCACCGCCAAGGCGGACGGTTGCTGCAAGGTCCATTGGCTGACCCACGAAACCAATGCCACCGCGATCCAGTTGTACGAACGCATTGCCGAACGCCCAGGCTTCATCCAATTTCGCAAAGGTCTTTAAGGAGCGCAGCATGTCCACCTCCCCCGCCGACTGGAAAGGTGCCCCGGCACCCAGTGCCCAGGTGCTCGAAGGGCGTTTCATTCGCCTGGAAAAACTCGATCCGGCCCGCCACGCCGATCAACTGTGGCAGGCCCTCGAAGGCCCCGGTGCCGACCCCAAGCTCTGGGATTATTTACCCTACGGGCCGTTTGCCGAACGCGCGGCGTTCGATGCCTGGTTAAACAACCACGCGGCCAACAGCGACCCGTATTTCTTCAGCGTGGTCGACCGCGCCAGCGGCCAGGTGCAGGGCATTCTCAGCCTGATGTCGATCGTGCCGGCACAAGGCCGTATCGAAATCGGCCACGTTACCTTCGGCGCGCCGATGCAGCGTTCGCCAAAAAGCACTGAAGCGGTGTACCTGCTGGCCAAGTACGCGTTCGATCAGGGCTACCGCCGCCTGGAATGGAAGTGCAACAACGGCAACGCCCGTTCCAAATACGCGGCCGAGCGGTTGGGGTTCAGTTTTGAGGGGGTGTTCCGCCAGCACATGGTGGTCAAGGGGCAGAACCGCGACACGGCGTGGTATTCGATTTTGGACGGGGAATGGCCGCAGGTAGGCGCGGCTTTCGAGCAGTGGCTATCGGAGGCGAATCAGACGGCTTCGGGGCAGCTCAAGAGCCTGGCGGAGTGCCGCCAGGCGCTTTGAGGGTCAGCTCAGCGTCTGGGCCAGCACCGCGATATGCTCCGGCCCGATCCCGCAGCAGCCGCCCAAATGGCTGGCGCCGCGCTTGTGCCAATCGGCCGCCCAGTGCAGGTAGCCGGGCGGGTCGAGGTCTTCGCGCAGCGGGTCCAGGCCATCGTTGGCCGTGGCCTCCTTCGGTTGCGGCGGGAACGCGTTGGCGTAGGCGCCGATCTGGATTGCAACACCCAGTCGCTCGAAGGTTTGGCGCGCGGCATCAATGGCAGCGCCAATCACTTCCGGCTGGCTGCAGTTGAACAGCAGCACCTGCACGCCCAACTGTGCTGCGGCCTCGGCCGCGTCCGCCACCGGCTCGCCGGAGCGCAGGCGCGGGACGTCGTCGGTGTCTTCGTCTTTCAAGGTAAACGACAGCCAGAACGGCTTGCCATCCTGAGGCAGGCCGGCCTTGATCGCTTGCGCTTCAACGATCGAACTCTGGGTTTCGGCGAGCCACAGGTCAACATAGGGCGCGAGGCCTTGCACCAGCGGGGTGAGCAGCTCAGATACGCGTTGCGCTTCAAACAGATCCGGACGATAAGAGCCAAACAACGGCGGCAATGAGCCGGCCACCCGTACGTGTTTGCCTGAGGCTGTCACCGCACGACGCGCCAACTCCCCCGCCAACGCCGCCAGGGCCTGGCCTTCGGCCGCAAACCGCGCCTCACCGATATGAAACGGCACCACTGCGTAACTGTTGCTGGTGATCACATCGGCACCGCTGTCGATATAGGCCGCGTGCACCGCCTCCACCGCCTGCGGCGCCTCGCTCAAGGCCAAGGCCGACCATTCCGGCTGGCGAAACGGCGCGCCACGGCGTTGCAGTTCACGGCCCATGCCGCCATCAAGAATTACTGTTTCTGCGCCCATATGCTTTTTACTCATAAGCTTATGAAAATAACTCACTATGAGAGTCGTTCTTATAACTATTTAATACGTTCAATTCCGCACATAACAACTCTTTTTTCTAAAGGTGTCCTTCGTGAAATTTAAACCCCTGCTGGCCTTGGGCCTGATGACACTGGCTGCTTCCACCCAGGCCTTCGGCGGCACGACACTGGAGCGCATCGAACAGAAAAAAGAGTTGGTGGGCGTGCTGATGGAAAGCTACCCGCCGTTCTCGTTCCTCAACGACCAGAACCAGCTCGACGGCTTCGACGTCGACGTGGCCAAAGCCGTGGCGCAAAAGCTGGGGGTCAAGTTGCGCCTGGAAACGCCGTCCTGGGACGTGATCGCCGCCGGCCGCTGGAGCGGACGCTACGACATCTGCATCTGCTCGATGACCCCGAGCAAGGCCCGCGCCGAAGTGTTCGACTTCCCCGTGGAGTATTACGCCTCACCTGCCGTGATCGTGGTCAACGCCAAGGACGACCGTATCCACAGCGCAAAGGACCTGAGCGGCAAGAAAGTCGGGCTCACCAGCGCCTCCAGCTATGAAAGTTACCTGAACAAGAACCTGGTGATCGAAGGCGCCGAAGACACGCAGCTGCAGTACCCGTTCGAGGACGTGCAGATCGCCCCCTACGACACCGATAACGTAGCGTTCCAAGACCTCGGCCTGGGTGCCGGCGTACGCCTGGACGCGATCCTCACCAACTTGGTGACCGCGCAACCGCGCCTGAAAGAAGATAAGCGCTTCAAGCTCGCCGGCGAGCCGCTGTACTCGGAACCCAACTCGGTGGCCATCGAAAAAGGCGACGCGGCGTGGGACAGCAAAGTGCGTGAGGTATTTGCTCAACTCAAACAGGACGGCACCTTGAGCAAACTGTCGCAAAAATGGATCGGCGCCGATATCAGCCGATGACACCGTCCAGACCCCCTTTGCTGCAACGCCTGCTGGGCTTTCGTGCGCGGCTGTACCTGACCTGGGCGGCCCTGTTCGCCCTGTTTGCCAGCTTCTTCCTGAGCTTTGACCTGAAGCTCTCGATTATCCTCGACAAGCTGCCCAACCTCGTCGGCCTGCACCTGGCGCCCAATGGCTTCCTGCAAGGTGCGGCATTGACGGTGTTCTTGTGCCTGTGCTCGATGCTGGCCTCGTCGGTGCTGGGCTTTATCACCGCGTTGGGGCGCCTGTCGAAAAGTGCCGTGGCGTTTGGGGTTGCCAGCTTCTACGCCTCGTTCTTTCGCGGCACGCCGCTGCTGATACAGATCCTGCTGATCTACCTGGGCCTGCCGCAACTGGGCCTGGTGCCGGGGGCGATCGTAGCCGGCATCATCGCGCTGTCGCTGAACTATGGCGCGTACCTGAGCGAAATCTTCCGCGCCGGTATCCTTGGCGTGCCCCACGGCCAACGCGAGGCCGCCCTGGCCCTTGGCATGCGCGACAGTGCGATCTTCTGGCACGTCACCCTGCCCCAGGCCATGCGCACCATTGTTCCGCCCGCTACCAACCAGTTCATCTCCATGCTCAAGGACTCGTCGCTGATCTCGGTGATGGGCGTGTGGGAAGTGATGTTCCTGGCGCAGTCCTACGGTCGCTCGAGCTACCGCTATATCGAGATGCTCACCACAGCCGCAATCATTTACTGGGTGATGTCCCTGGGGCTGGAGCTGATCCAGGCGCGGATGGAACGTCACTATGGCAAGGGGTATGTCAGGCGCGGGTAACGGGCAGCACACTGACAACTGCCGTTTGCCCTATCCACCAGCGTTTTTAATCGCTGCCGACAAGCGACATCTCCCGCAAACGAGCGGCCCGGGGCCTGACATTTATCCCCCCGATACGCCGCTAAATTCCCCACCTCATACATCAAGAGGTGGGTTTACATGCCGCTCATACACAAACAACTCGCACTGGCCATCACCCTGGCATTGGGGCTTATCGGCGCGCAATACGCACAGGCACGGGCCGACAGTGATCCCGACAGCGAATGGCTTGAGCGGGTGCCGGTGAACAGTGGCAAAAGTGAGTTCGAACCGGCCATTCCAACCCCTGAAGACTTCTACTTCAGCGACCATGCCACCAGTCGCAACGGCCGGAGCATTGCCCGCATGCTGGACTCGGCGGTGGACGCACTCATGGCCTCGGACGATCTGAGCGAATGGGACAAAGACAGACTTGACCGTTATGGCCTGTACCTGAGCACCCTGGAGCCAGGCCGGATAGGCGCCGTGCTGGAGCAATTGGCCGGCAGCCAGAACGCCAACCTGGGCAGCGCCACCCAAAACAGCATGAAGCCATTGAACGCCAGCCTGTTGTCGGCCATACGTCAGTTGGACAAGGACACCGCTGACACGGGCCGCGTGTGGTTCCAGGGCTTGGGCAACAGCGGCAGACTCGACGCGCAACACGGCAGTGCCGGCTTGAACCAACGCAGCCAAGGCCTGTTGCTGGGTGCCGATTGGTCGCTCGACCACGCCTGGCGGGCCGGTGTGGTCGGCGGCAAATCCAGCAGCGCGCTGAACGCTAAAGGTTTCAAGGGTGAACTGGACAGCTGGCACCTGGGCGCTTACGCCGCGCGTCTGGACGGACCACTGGCGTTACGCCTGGGCGCGCTCTACAGCAGCCATGCCGGGAAAAACAGGCGCACGGTCGATTTCGATTTCATCGACCACCGCGAAAACCTCACAGGCAAGTACACCGCCCAGAGCCAAAACGCTTTCGCCGAACTGGGTTATCAATTGGGCACCGCCGGCTTGCACCTGGAGCCCTATGCCGGTGTTGGCGTGCAGCGTTACCAGCGCGATCGTTTCCAGGAGAAAGGCGGCTACAGCGCTTTGAACGTCGGTGCACAACGTCAGCAGAACCTCAGCAGCACGTTCGGTCTTCGCGTGGCCCACGCCTTTGCCCTGGACAATCGGATGAGCCTCAAACCGCACCTGAGCGCCGACTGGAAACACCTGTACGGCGATGTCACCAGCCGCGTGCGCCAGTCCTCTGCGTGGGAAAGGCGCGCAGACTTCAACAGCGACTTCACCATCGAAGGTACCTCCCTGGACCGTAATAGCCTGGCACTGCGCACCGGCCTGGACCTGGCGTTGTCGGCCGAACACAGCGTGGGCCTGACCTACACCGCCGAGTTCGGCAGCCAAAGTCGCAATCAGGGTTTGGTGGGGCAGTGGGCGATGGCGTTCTGACCTGAAGCGGCCTGATTCGCAGACAAAAAAAGGGGGCACATGCCCCCCGAGGTTTAAGCGGTAGTGTCGAAGGCTGAGTATCAGCCTTCGATTTCAATCAGGATTTCGCCAGGGTTCACCCGGTCGCCCTTGGCCACGTGCACAACGGTCACCTTGCCGGCAATCGCTGCCGGCACTTCGGTTTCCATCTTCATGGCTTCGGTAATCAGCACGGCCTGGCCGGCTTTGACCATGTCGCCTTCCTTGACCAATACATCGACGATATTGCCCGGCATCGCGGTGCTGACGTGGCCCGGCTCGCTGGCCTGCTTGCGCTTGCTGCTGCCGCCGCCGACAAATTCGTTGAGCGGTTCGAACACCACTTCTTCGGGCATGCCGTCGATGGACAGGTAGAAGTGACGCTTGCCTTCAGCCTTCACGCCGACGCCGGTGATATCCACGCGGTAGCTCTCGCCGTGCACGTCGATCACGAACTCGGTCGGCACGCCTTCACCAGCGGCACGGGCAACGCCGCCCGCTTCAGGGATGGGCAGGAGCACTTCAGGCGTCAGGGTGCCGGCGTCGCGTTCTTCGAGGAACTTGCGGCCGATATCCGGGAACATGGCATAGGTCAGCACGTCTTCTTCGGACTTGGCCAACGCACCGATTTCACCGCGCAGCTTGGTCATTTCCGGTTTGAGCAGATCGGCTGGGCGTACGTCGATCGCATCGATGCTGCCGATGGCCTGACGACGCAGCTTCTCGTTCACCGTGCCCGGCGCCTTGCCGTAACCGCCTTGCAGGTACAGCTTCACTTCGTTGGTGATGGTCTTGTAGCGCTCACCGGCCAGCACGTTGAAGAAGGCCTGGGTGCCGACGATCTGCGACGTTGGCGTCACCAGCGGCGGGAAGCCGAGGTCTTCACGCACCCGTGGGATTTCGGCGAGCACTTCGCTCATGCGGTTGAGGGCGCCCTGCTCTTTAAGCTGGTTGGCCAGGTTGGAGATCATCCCGCCCGGCACCTGGTTGACTTGCACACGGGTGTCGACCGCAGTGAACTCGCTTTCGAACTGGTGGTACTTCTTGCGCACGGCGTAGAAGTACAGGCCGATCTCCTGCAGCAGTTCCAGGTCCAGGCCGGTGTCGAACTCACTGCCTTTAAGGGCGGCGACCATCGACTCGGTCCCCGGGTGGCTGGTGCCCCAGGCAAAGCTGGAGATCGCGGTGTCGATGTGGTCGGCGCCGTTTTCGATGGCCTTGAGTTGGCACATCGCAGCCAGGCCCGCGGTGTCGTGGGAGTGGATAAAGATCGGCAGGCTCTGCTCGGCCTTCAGCGCCTTGACCAGCTCACCGGTGGCGTACGGGGTCAGCAGGCCGGCCATGTCCTTGATCGCGATGGAGTCGCAACCCATGGATTCCAGTTGCTTGGCCTGCGCCACGAAGGCCTCGACGGTGTGCACCGGGCTGGTGGTGTAAGCGATGGTGCCCTGGGCATGCTTGCCCGCGGCTTTGACCGCTTCGATGGCCACGCGCAGGTTACGCACGTCATTCATCGCATCGAAGATACGGAACACGTCGATACCGTTGACGGCGGCCTTGGCAACGAAGGCTTTGACCACATCGTCGCTGTAATGGCGGTAGCCCAGCAGGTTCTGGCCACGCAGCAGCATTTGCAGGCGCGTGTTGGGCAATGCGGCGCGCAGTTGGCGCAGGCGCTCCCACGGGTCTTCCTTAAGGAAGCGCACACAGGCGTCGAAGGTCGCGCCGCCCCAGACTTCCAGCGACCAGTAGCCCACTTTGTCGAGCTTGTCGCAGATCGGCAGCATGTCGTCGGTGCGCATGCGGGTGGCCAGCAACGATTGGTGAGCGTCGCGCAGGATGGTGTCGGTTACGAAGATCTTCTTGCTCATTCTTATATTCCTCACAGGCCTGCGTGGGCGGCGATGGCGGCGGCGATGGCCAGGGCCAGCTCTTCGGGTTTGCGCTTGATCGAGTAGTTGGTCAGTTCAGGGTGGCTTTCCACAAAACTGGTGTTGAACTGGCCGCTGCGGAATTCCGGATTGCGCAGGATTTCCTGGTAGTAGGCGGCGGTGGTCTTCACGCCTTGCAGGCGCATGTCGTCCAGGGCACGCAGGCCGCGATCCATGGCTTCCTCCCAGGTCAACGCCCACACCACCAGTTTCAGGCACATGGAGTCGTAGAACGGCGGGATGGTGTAGCCGGTGTAGATCGCCGTGTCGGTCCGCACGCCGGGGCCGCCGGGGGCGTAATAACGGGTGATCTTGCCGAAGCTGGGCAGGAAGTTGTTCTTCGGGTCTTCGGCGTTGATACGAAATTGCAACGCAAAGCCACGGTGCTGGATGTCTTCCTGTTTCACCGACAACGGCAGGCCGGAGGCGATGCGGATCTGCTCGCGAACGATGTCGATACCGGTGATTTCTTCGGTGATGGTGTGTTCCACCTGCACGCGGGTGTTCATCTCCATGAAGTACACCTCGCCCTCGGCGAGCAGGAACTCCACGGTGCCGGCGTTTTCGTAGCCCACAGCCTTGGCGGCGCGCACCGACAGGTCGCCGATGTAGGCGCGCTGTTCAGGGGTCAGTTGCGGGCTGGGGGCGATTTCGATGAGCTTCTGGTTACGGCGCTGGATCGAGCAGTCGCGCTCGAACAGGTGCACCACATTGCCAAAGCTGTCACCGAGGATCTGCGCTTCGATGTGTTTGGGATTGACGATGCATTTTTCCAGGAACACTTCCGCCGAACCGAAGGCCTTGGTGGCTTCTGAGATGACGCGGGGGAAAGCTTGCTCGAGTTCTTCGCGACTGTTGCAACGACGAATACCGCGACCGCCGCCACCGGAGGTGGCCTTGAGCATGACCGGGTAACCGATACGGTCGCCTTCGGTCAGGGCTTCGGCGATGTCGGCGACGTTGCCTTCGGTGCCGGGGGTCACCGGAACGCCAGCCTTGATCATGCTGCGACGCGCTTCGGTCTTGTCGCCCATGCGGCGGATCACTTCAGCAGCCGGGCCGATGAATTTGATCCCGCGTTCGGCACAGATGTCTGCCAGTTCGGCGTTTTCCGATAAGAAACCGTAACCGGGGTGCAGCGCATCGCAACCGGTTTCCACCGCCAGGTTCACCAGCTTGCGCGGGTTCAGGTAACCGGCCAGGGGCTCGGCACCAATGCTGTGGGCTTCGTCGGCACGTTTAACGTGCAACGCGTGACGGTCGGCGTCGGAATACACCGCGACCGAGCGGATGCCCATCTCGGCGCAGGCACGCACGATTCGTACGGCAATCTCACCACGGTTGGCGATCAGGATCTTTTTTATCACTTGGAAATTCCCTTGAGCCGATTGCTGCGTGCTTCGACCCACTGAACCCGGGTCGACGCGTGACTAAATGTTTCATGACAGTCGCGAGACACACACTAAGCCTGCAGAGGGATTAACAAAAATCAATAATTATTGGGTTGGGCATAAGTAAAGACTTATAGTTGGCCGGTCAGCCTGGGGCGGGAGCAAACGAGTAATGCGTAAGTCATTGATGCGTATGACATTACGTCAATTGCAGATCTTCAATGAAGTGTGCGATTTGCGCTCTTACAGCCGCGCGGCCGAAGAAATGTCCCTCACCCAGCCGGCCGTGAGCCTGCAAATTCGTCAGCTGGAAGAGCTGATCGGCCAGCCGCTGTTCGATTATGTCGGCAAAAAACTCTACATGACCGAGGCCGCCGAAGCCCTGCAACGGGCCAGCCGCGACATCTTCGGGCGCCTGGAAAACCTGGATATGCAGCTGTCGGACATGCAGGGTTCGTTGCAGGGCCAGTTGAAACTCGCGATTGAGTCCAGCGCCAAGTACTTCGTGCCGCACTTATTTGCCGCTTTCAAGCGCCAGCACCCTGACGTGCAACTGCACCTGACGGTAGTCAATCGCGCCCAAGTGATCCGGCGCCTCTCCGACAACCGTGACGACCTGGTGATCATGTCCATGGTGCCCCAGGACATGGGCCTGGAGTTCCTGCCGTTTCTCAACAACCCGATTGTGGCCGTGGCCCTGCCGGATCATCCCTTGAGCCTGCAAGGACCGTTGCGCCTGCAGGATCTGGAACCCTACACCCTGCTCACCCGCGAACCGGGCTCCGGCACGCGAATGGCCTGCGAGGAGTATTTCAAGGACAAACGCGTGCACTTCACCCAAACGGTGGAAGTGGCCTCGGCGGAGGCACAGCGTGAGTGTGTCTGCGCCGGGCTGGGTGTGGCCCTGTTGACGCGCCATGCGGTCAACATGGAACTGGCCACCGGCGGGCTCATAGAGCTGCCGGTGGAAGAACTGCCGCTCTACCGCAGTTGGTGTCTGGTGCAGGCCAAAGCCAAGCGCCTGTCACCGGTGGCCCATGCGTTCCTGGGCTTTATCCGCAGCGAGCGAGTGCAGATCAGCGCGCTGGCTGAGCGCTTCGCTGGCCGGCCGCGGGTGCCTGCCAGTGCAGTTCCGGGTAGTCACTGATGCTCTGGAGCAACTGGCGCTCCTGACAGCGGTCTTCGATGGCGCGACGGAACGCCATGCGGCGCTGGTCTTCCTGCTGACGACGGGTCTTTACGGCGCTGTTGCAGTCTTCGTAGGGACGGGCCATTTGGAGTCTCCCAATGCGAGTACGGGAGTTCAGGATGGCCCTGAGGGATGACGGTTTGGCGGCGCAAGCGTTACAGGACGATGAATCTTCTGAAGTCGACGCCGGTGACGATGCGGCTGCGCGTACAACCTGTCAGTCGTCGAGGGCTTTGACCGATTTGGGCGACAGCCGCAGGCTGCGCAAGCTGCGCTTCACACTCTTGAGGTGGTTGACCAGGCTCGGCCCGCGCGCCATGGCTACGCCCATCGCCAGCACATCGATCACCACCAGGTGGGCGATGCGCGAGGTCAACGGAGTGTAGATCTCGGTGTCTTCGTGCACGTCGATCGCCAGGTTGACCGTGGACAGTTCCGCCAAGGGCGTCTGGCTCGGGCACAAGGTAATCAACGATGCACCGCTTTCCCGCACCAGGTTGGCGGTGATCAGCAGGTCTTTGGAGCGGCCCGACTGGGAAATGCAAATGGCCACGTCGGTGGGCTTGAGCGTCACCGCCGACATCGCCTGCATGTGGGGGTCGCTGTAGGCCGCCGCCGTAAGCAGCAAGCGGAAAAATTTGTGCTGGGCATCCGCCGCCACCGCGCCGGACGCACCGAAGCCGTAGAACTCGACACGCTGGGCCTGGGACATGGCCGTCACGGCCTTTTGCAGCTCCACCGGGTCGAGCTTCTCGCGCACTTCCATAAGGGTGTGCAGGGTGGTGTCGAAGATTTTCAGGCTGTAGTCAGCGACGGAGTCGTCTTCGTGAATTGCGAACTGCCCGAAGCTGGCGCCGGCAGCCAGGCTCTGCGCCAATTTGAGTTTCAAATCCTGGAACCCGGAGCAACCGATGGCGCGGCAGAAGCGCACGATGGTCGGCTCGCTGATACCCACGCTGTGGGCCAGGTCGGCCATGGAACTGTGCATCACAGCCGCAGGGTCAAGCAGCACGTGATCGGCAACCTTGAGTTCCGATTTGCGTAACAGGTGGCGCGACTGGGCGATATGTTGCAACAGGTTCAAAGGGCAGGACTCTTGTTATTGGCAGGGCCAGGGGATGTAGCAAGCTTGTAGTTATACTACAAGAATTGCTGTTTTGCCCGTCCGACGCGTCACTAAATCGCCCTGCTGCCCTCTGATTCAAAGGGCACGCGCTTTGTAGCCACAAAGGCGGTCGTGGCCCACCTAAGGAAAATCTGCATTTTTCCGTAACAAATCTGCCAACCCGTCCGCCTGCATCGGCCGGCTGATCAGATAGCCCTGCACTTCGTCACAACGCTCCGCACGCAGAAAATCCAACTGCTGCTGATCTTCCACCCCTTCGGCAACGACTTTGAGCGCCAGGCCATGCGCCATGGCGATGATCGCGCGGGTGATGGCAGCGTCTTCGCGCCCCTGCCCCAGACCCCGGATAAAGGTCTGATCGATTTTCACGTAATCCACGGGAATGCGCTTGAGGTAGCTGAGGGAGGAATAGCCGGTGCCAAAGTCGTCGATGGCCAGCTTGACCCCCAGATTCCGCAGTTGCTCAAAGGTGACGATGATGTGCTCCACACTGTCGAGCAACTGACTTTCGGTCAGTTCCAGCTCAAGGTATTGCGGATCCAGGCCGGTTTCCTCCAGCACCTGGCGCACCAGGCTGACCAGCTTGCCCTGACGCAGTTGATGCACCGACAGGTTCACCGACACGCGGATCGGCGCCAGCCCCTGGCGCTGCCATTCACAGGCCTGCCAACAGGCTTCACGCAGAACAAATTCGCCCAGCGGTACGATCAGACCGGTTTCTTCAGCCAGGCCGATAAAGTCGGCCGGTGGCACCATGCCCCATTGTGGATGCTCCCAACGAATCAGCGCTTCGACGGCATTGAGCTTGCCGGTCGCCAGGCACAATTTTGGCTGGTAGAACACGGTGAGCTGGCGCTCTTCGATGGCTTTGCGCAGGTGGTTCTCCAGCTGCAGACGCTCAAGGGTGCTGGCCTGCAAACTGTCGGTGTAGAACTGGAAGTTGTTTCCGCCCAGGTGCTTGGCGTGTTGCATGGCCATGTTCGATTGACTGACCAGCGCGGAAATTTCCCGCGCATTATCCGGCAGCAAACTCACGCCCATCGAGGCGCTGACCACCAGTTCGTGCCCCTCCACTGTCACGGGCACCCGCAGCTTGGCCAGCAAGCGCGTGGCCACCCGCGCCAGGCTCGACAGGTTGCCGTAAGCATCGAACAGTACGGCAAACTCATCGCCGGACAGGCGCGCAATGGTGTCCGCCTCCGGCAAGGCGTTGATCAGGCGCCGCGCCATTTTCTGCAGCAACTGGTCCGCCACTTCATGGCCCAGGCTGTCGTTGAGCAGTTTGAAACGGTCGAGATTGATGTGCAGCAACGCCAGGCTACGCCCTCCCAGGCGCACACGCTGATGGGCTTCGCGCAGCCGTTCGCGGAAGAGTGAGCGGTTGGCCAGGCCGGTCAGCTCGTCATAGTGGGTGAGGTAGCGCATGCGCTCCTCGGATTCGCGCCTGGCCGACAAATCGGCGAAGAAGCCCACGATATGGCTGACGTTTCCGCGAACATCACGCACCACGTTCAGCTGCAGCCACTGCGGGTAGAGCTCGCCGTTTTTGCGGGTTTCCACCAGCTCACCTTGCCAGGTGCCATGGCTGAGCAAGGCCTGGCGGATCACCGGGAAGTGGCGCCGGGCATCGCGGCTGCTGGGCAGTTCCACCACGTTGCGGCCGAGCATGTCGTCGATATCAAAGCCGGTGACACGGCTGAACGCCTGGTTGACGGCAATCAACGCGTAGTCCGGGTCGAGGATCACGATGCCTTCGCTGGCGGCTTCGAAGACGGTCGAGGCCAGCCGCTGCTGTTCTTCAAGGGCCTTGCCCGCACTGATGTCACGGCGGGTACCGAGCATTCGAATCACACGGCCATTCGGCGCACGCTCCACGGCACGGCCACGGTCTTCGATCCATACCCAGTGCCCATCGCCATGGCGCACGCGGTATTCCACCTGATAATCCTCAGTGCGCCCCTTCAGATGCTCCACCAGCGCGCGCTTGAGCAGCGGCAGGTCGTCGGGGTGCAGGCGCGGCTTGAGGTGGCCAAGCATCGCCGTGACGTACTCCGGCTCCAGGCCGAAAAGTTCTTTGAGTTGGGTGTGGTGGACTTCGTCGGTTTGCAGGTTCCAATCCCACAGCCCGAGTTCGCTGGCTTGCAGGGCCATGGCCAGGCGCGCTTCGCTCTTATTCAAGGCCAGGCTGGTGGCGTCCAGCTCCTGGCTGCGTTGAGCCATGCGGTCTTGCAGGCCGATCTGCGCTTCACGCAGCTCCTCCTCGACCTGACGCCGCTGCTCCACTTCGCGCGTAAGGTCCTGGTTTAACTGTTCGCTGCGCTGCTGTGCCTGTTGTAGATGCTCGATCAACGCCTGGTTCTGGAAACGACGCAAGAGTTCGCGCTGGATCAAGCGGTTAACCTGCCAGGCCACCAGGTTCAGCGACAGCAGCAGGATCAGGCCAAGCACGCCCCAGCCTTGTTGCTGCGGGCTGCCCGCCCACAGCAGGTAGACAATGGACGGCACCAGGCACGGTACGGCAAAGGATAGAAACGCCGGCAGGCTGACGGCGTAGGCCACACTGGCTGATAACGTCGCCGCGCCGATCAGACCAAACACCCAGGCTTGCTGCATGAAGCTATTGACCGGGGCCAGGGCGATGGCCGCGGTCGCCAGGGTCAAACCGCTGACCGCCGACCCCAACATGAACATGCGTCGCCACACCGGCTGGGCCTGGCGGCTGGGCATGGCTGAATCAAAGGCCGCCACTTGGATCACGCGCAGGGCCACCAGCGCCAGCAGCCACACCAACCAGATGCTGTCCAACAGATATTGCTTGGGGTTCCACAGCAGCCAGGCGCAGACCAGACCGTTCACCAACATCAATAGGGTCGGCAGCAGCGAGCCTTGATACAGCAGGCGCGTACGCTCGACCGCCATCTCAGTGGCGTAGTGTTTACGGATAACCTGCGCGGGCGCCATCGAGGGGCCAAGCAGGTCGGTACTGAGGGTCATAGGCAGTGTTCTTATAATGGTGAGCCCGAAACGTCGACGGAGCATACACAAGCAAGCGCTCGGGCCAAACTGCTCCACGTCATAAAACTGCGCGGTCACCCGGCGCAAAGCGCGAGGCCAGACGGCTTGAGCGAGAGCCTGCGCGGCCTGCGACCATTGACCGACCGGTCATCAGCCTGACGCAATGTCAACGCGGGTCAGAGCGTCCCGGACCTTTTGCATCGACCACCCGGCATTGGGATTTGCCCGACACCCCCCAGCACCCTAGAATGCGCCGATGCGCGATGATCTCTCTCTTTTGCTGAACTCCCTCAACGATGCCCAACGCCAGGCCGTAGCGGCCCCCGTTGGCCGTCAGTTGGTCCTGGCCGGTGCTGGCTCCGGTAAAACCCGAGTGCTGGTGCACCGTATCGCCTGGTTGATCCAGGTCGAAAACGCCTCCCCGCACTCCATCCTGTCGGTGACCTTCACCAACAAGGCCGCTGCCGAGATGCGCCACCGCATCGAACAGTTGATGGGCATCAGCCCGGCCGGCATGTGGGTGGGCACCTTCCACGGCCTGGCGCACCGCCTTTTGCGGGCCCATTGGCAGGAAGCGGGCCTGGCCCAGACCTTCCAGATCCTCGACAGCGATGACCAGCAACGCCTGGTCAAACGCGTGATCCGCGAACTGGGCCTCGATGAACAACGCTGGCCGGCGCGTCAGGCCCAGTGGTTTATCAACGGTCAGAAAGACGAAGGCCTGCGCCCGCAACATATCCAGGCCAGCGGCGATTTGTTCCTGGCTACCATGCGCAGTATTTATGAAGCCTACGAGGCCGCCTGCGCGCGCGCCGGTGTGATCGACTTCTCCGAGCTGCTGCTGCGCGCCCTCGACCTGTGGCGTGATAACCCAGGCTTGCTGGCTCACTACCAGAAACGCTTCCGCCACATCCTGGTGGACGAGTTCCAGGACACCAACGCCGTGCAGTACGCCTGGTTGCGCCTGCTGGCCAAGGGCGGCGACAGCCTGATGGTGGTGGGCGACGACGACCAGTCGATCTACGGCTGGCGTGGCGCGAAAATCGAGAATATCTACCAGTACTCCGAAGACTTCCCGGACGCGATCACCATCCGCCTGGAGCAGAACTACCGCTCCACCGCCGGCATCCTCAAGGCCGCCAACGCCTTGATCGCCAATAACACCGGGCGCCTGGGCAAAGAGTTGTGGACCGACGGCGGCGAAGGCGAAGCCATCAACCTGTACGCCGCGTTCAACGAGCACGATGAAGCGCGTTACGTGGTGGAAACCATCGAAAGCGCGCTGAAGACCGGCCTGGCGCGCAGCGACATCGCGATTTTGTACCGTTCCAACGCCCAGTCGCGGGTACTGGAAGAAGCCTTGCTGCGCGAGCGCATCCCTTACCGCATCTACGGCGGCCAGCGCTTCTTCGAGCGTGCGGAAATCAAGAACGCTATGGCTTACCTGCGGTTGCTGGAAGGCCGGGGCAACGATGCGGCGCTGGAACGGGTGATCAATATCCCCGCCCGTGGCATCGGTGAGAAAACCGTTGAGGCGATTCGCGACCATGCGCGCCATGCCGATGTGTCGATGTGGGAAGCCATGCGCCTGCTCATCGCCAATAAAGGCCTGACCGGTCGTGCGGCGGGCGCTCTGGGTGTGTTTGTCGAGCTGATCGAGAACCTCGCCGCCAAATGCGCGGAAATGCCCCTGCACTTGATGACCCAGACCGTGATCGAGCAGTCCGGGCTGATCGCCTATCACGAAGCGGAAAAAGGCGAGAAAGGCCAGGCCCGGGTAGAAAACCTTGAAGAACTGGTCAGCGCTGCCCGGGCGTTCGAAAACACCGAGGAAGATGAAGAACTGACGCCGCTTGCCGCCTTCCTGGGTCATGCCTCGCTGGAAGCCGGCGATACCCAGGCTGATGAGCATGAAGACAGCATCCAACTGATGACACTGCACAGCGCCAAGGGCCTGGAATTTCCGTATGTGTTCCTGGTGGGCATGGAGGAAGGCCTGTTCCCCCACAAGATGAGCCTGGAAGAGCCTGGCCGTCTTGAGGAAGAACGCCGCCTGGCCTACGTAGGCATTACCCGCGCCATGCAGAACCTGGTGATGACCTACGCCGAAACCCGACGCCTGTATGGCAGCGAGACCTACAACAAGGTGTCGCGCTTCGTACGCGAAGTGCCGAAGGGCCTGATCCAGGAAGTACGCCTGTCCAACAGCGTCAGCCGGCCTTTCGGTGGCGGCCAGCAGCAGAACTCCAGCAGCATGTTCGCCGGCTCCGAGATTCCGGAAACCCCGTTCAGCCTTGGCCAACAGGTCAAGCATGCAATCTTCGGCGAAGGGGTGATCCTCAACTTCGAAGGCGCCGGTGCCCAGGCGCGCGTGCAGGTGAACTTCGCCGAAGGCAGCAAGTGGCTGATGATGGGTTACGCGAAACTCGAAGCCGTCTGAAACATTTGCCTACATGAAGGTTATTGGCCCGCCCTTGTATTTAAGAAGCGCGGGCCAATATCTGTAATTAGTCCTACAGACCCTTCGGAATCGGTCTTACGCAAAAGCCCGAAACATTATGCCGCTAGCCACTGCCACTACACCTGTGCAACATGGCGCGCGTGCAATCCACAAATGGGAATTCCCTTTATGAAACGTTTTCTTAGCATCGCCATGGCGTTGTGCATCGGCCTGACGATGAGCCTCGACGCCAACGCCAAACGCTTCGGTGGCGGCAAAAGCTCGGGCGCGGCACCGACCCACCAGACCAGCCAAATGGCTCCAGCCGCCGGTGCGGGTGGTGCTGCGGCTACCGCAGGCGCAGCCGGTGCTGCTGGCGCCGCTGCCAAGGCTGGCGGTGCTTCGCGCTGGTTGGGCCCTCTGGCCGGTATCGCGGCCGGTGGCCTGCTCGCCTCCATGTTCATGGGCGGTGGCTTCGAGGGTATGCAGATCTTCGACATCCTGATCATGGGCGTCATTGCCTTCCTGGTCTTCCGCTTTATCGCCGCCCGTCGCCGCAAGCAGCAGGAGCAAATGGCTCCAGCCGGTGCGCCGATGCAGCGTGAAGTGTTCGAGCAAAAACCTGCCATGGGTTCGATCTTCGGTGGTTCGGCGGCACCTGCCGCTGCCCGTCCGGTGATCAACGCACCGGCCTGGTTCAACGAAGAGCGTTTCGTCGAAGCGGCGCGCAGCCACTTCCAGTCCCTGCAGCAACACTGGGACGCCAACGAAATGGATAAGATCTCCGAGTTCGTGACCCCACAACTGCTGGAGTTCCTCAAGCGTGAACGCGCCGACCTGGGCGACGGCTTCCAGTCGACCTTCATCGACGACCTGCGCGTCCAACTGGAAGGTGTGGATGATCGCGCTGACAAGACCATCGCCACCCTGACCTTCAGCGGCGTGTCGAAGACTTCGCGTTTCGACCAGGGCGAAGTGTTCAGCGAAAGCTGGAATATGGAACGTGCCCAAGGCGACAACCAGCCATGGCTGGTTGCCGGTATCCGCCAGAACGGCTGATCCCTGCACGCTTGAGCAAGTCGTAACAAAAAACCCCGGACCTGTCCGGGGTTTTCTATTTCACGGTTGCACTTATAGCGAGCTACTGTATAAAACGCCCCTATAAACCGCGCCATCAGCAAGAGGATCCCGGCCGTGGAAGAAATCATCGAACAATTGCGTGAAGCCAACGAACCGGTCCCGGTTCCTCTGGAACTGCCTGACGAAGACCAAATCGTAGAGATCGAAGAACAGCTGTTCATCGACATCCCGTTTGTGTTCCGCGAATTCCTGCTGACCGTCAGCGACGTGGTGTACGGCAGCCTCGAACCGGTGACCGTCACCGACCCGCAATCCCACACCTACCTGCCCGACGTGGCCGCCAATGCCTGGGATGCCGGTGTAGATCGCAGCATGATCCCGATCTGCCAGGACGGCGACGACTACTACTGCGTCGAAGAAGACGGCACTGTGGTGCTGTGGTCCGGCGAAGAAGAACTCGTCCAGGAAGAAACCTGGGAATCGGTGTGGCACTGGGCGCGGGACGTGTGGTTGGAAAGCTGAGTCCTGCACCCAGTCCCCCTAGTGCTCCGGCGTATCCTTGTGGTTAGCCAGGGTCTCCAGCAAGGCGACCTGCATCCGCGTATGCACGCGGATGAACCAGCGCCAGAGCACCGCCGCTACCGCCGCCGCGACCACGGCGATCAGCACCAGCAACTTGTTGGTCGGCAAGATACTGGCCGACAAGGCTGCCAATAGCAGGAAGATCACCAGCAACGACAAAATGGGGATCAGCTCCGCAATCACCCGTCGCACCCGCTGCGTATGCCGCCCAGCCATCTCCGGCTTCACGCTCATCTCAGCCAGCAACATCGACAGCGCCTTGAGCTTGCGGTAGGCCGCGATCAAGAACGGCAGCGACAGCAACAACGCCCCACCCCAGATCAACGCCTTCTGCCAGCTGGGGTCGCTGATCCAACCTTCCAGATACCCACCGATGCGCGCCGCAAAAAAGCTGCCGGCGAAGAAGATCGCGATCACCAGCGCCAGATTGACCCCCACTTGCAGGATGATCTTGCGGATCATTGACGCCAGCATCGCGCCCTCGCCCTGGGGCTGAATGCTGCGCAGCCACTCACCATACATACCGAATACCCGGCTCATGCGCTGGGGCATCACGGCGGCAAGCTTCAATGACAATGGGTCGGCACCGCGAATCAAGTAAGGCGTGAGCAGCGTGGTAATCGCCGACACCGCGACCGCCACCGGATAAAGAAAGTCGCTGGTCACCTGCAAGGTCATGCCCAACGCGGCGATGATGAAAGAAAATTCGCCAATCTGTGACAGCCCCATGCCCACCCGCAGTGAGGTACGGCCGTCATTACCTGCGATAAACGCCCCCAATCCGCAGGACAACATTTTGCCCAGAACCACCGCCACGGTGATCACCGCAATCGGCCAGGCGTACTGCAGCAGAATCTGCGGGTCGATCATCAAACCGATCGCCACAAAGAAGATCGCACTGAACATATCGCGAACCGGCTCGATCAAACGCTCGATCTTAATCAACTGACGGGACTCGGCCATGATCGCGCCGATCAGGAACGCCCCCAGCACCATGCTGTATTCCAGCTTGACCACCAACAGGCAGAAACCGAAGCACAGGCCCAGTACCGTGATCAGCAGCATCTCGTTGCTGTCGAACTTGGCCACGTAGGCCAACAGCCGCGGTACCAGCAGAATACCGATGACCAATGCCACGATCATAAACAGCGAGAGTTTGCCGACGGTGGAAAACACCTCGCCGGAGCTCACCGTCCCGCTCACGGCGATGCTCGACAGCAAGGCAATGAGGCCGATCCCCAGGATGTCTTCGACAATCAACACGCCGAAAATCAGCTGGGCGAAGCGCTGGTCTTTCATCTTCAGGTCGTTGAGCGCCTTGACGATGATGGTGGTCGAGGAGATCGCCAGGATGGCGCCGAGGAACAGCGAGTCCATGGTGTTCCAGTCGAACCAGCGGCCGATTTCGTAGCCGATCCAGATCATCAGGATGATTTCCAGGAAGGCCGCGATAAACGCCGTGGCGCCCACCTTGAACAGCTTGCGCAGACTGAACTCCAGGCCCAGACAGAACATCAGGAAGATCACCCCCAACTCGGCCAGGGTCTTGATGGTGTCTTCGTCGTGGATCAGGCCGAACGGCGGCGTGTGGGGCCCAATGATAAAACCGGCGACGATGTAACCCAGCACCACCGGCTGCTTGAGGCGGTGAAACAGCACGGTGACCACCCCTGCCACCAACATGATCACGGCCAAGTCCTGGATAAAGCTGATGGCGTGCATGGCGAGGGGCTCCTTGAGGGTGCTGGCGCTTTTCCACTTCCGCTCGCGCATATGAAAAGTCGCAAAATACGGAAGGAAAAGTCTGCCTTAATCGTAAGAAATGCCCTGGGATGGGCTTTTGAAGGTTAACACCGCGACTTCCACCGAAAAGCCGGTGCAATATATGGAAACAGATCGGCCGGCGCGTGACGGCAAGCCGCCCGCCGGCGTCCCGTAAAGGGTCGCGCTGCAACGACTCCAGCACCCGCAGAGGTGCCCCCCAACCAATGCCTACAACCCGTGAGTGTGCTATGGAACCCGGAAACGCCCAGCTGTCGATGACGGTATTGATGACCCCTGATATGGCCAACTTCTCTGGCAATGTCCACGGCGGCACCCTGCTCAAGTACCTCGACGAAGTGGCCTACGCCTGCGCGAGCCGTTATGCCGGTCGCTATGTGGTGACGTTGTCGGTGGACCAAGTGATTTTTCGCGAGCCGATCCATGTCGGCGAGTTGGTGACGTTCCTGGCGTCGGTCAACTACACCGGCAATACCTCGATGGAAGTGGGGATCAAGGTAGTGACCGAGAACATCCGCGAGCGCTCGGTGCGTCATACCAACAGCTGCTTTTTCACCATGGTGGCCGTGGACGACCAGCGCAAACCGGCCGCCGTGCCACCGCTGCAACCCCGTAACAGCGAAGACAAGCGCCGGTTCGTACAGGCCCAGCAACGCCGGCAGATCCGCCAGGAGCTGGAGAAGCGCTATCAGGAGATCAAGGCGGACGCGCTTTAATTTCCACGCTGCAGACCCACATTGGGTCCTGCGTACTTAGAGGCCGATCGGCGTCGCTTCGAACCGCACACGCGGATGGGCAATCCGATCCTGCGCCCGCACCAGTTCCAGTTCATAACTGGCACAAGCCTGGGTTTCCAGCAGTACTTCATGCACGGCGGCGGCGGTGAACTCAAATGCCGCCAGCAGGCTGTCGCCCAACAACACCCGCGCCAGAAACAGCCCGGAGGTCAGGTCGCCCACGCCCACCGGCTGGCGCGGGAACGCCAGCAGCGGCCGACGCAGGTGCCAGCTGCCGTTGGCGGTGACCAGCAGCATCTCGAAGCCATCCGGCAGCTTGCCGGGGTAATCCAAATGTTTGACCAGCACGGCCTTCGGCCCGCGGGCCAGCAAGGCCTTGGCCATGGCCAGGCAATCGAACAGTGACTGCGGCTTGCGCCCGGCAAAGCTGTCCAGTTCCAGCTGGTTGGGGCACAGGAAGTCGGCCATGGCGGCGGCTTCGTCGAGCAGGAAATCGCTGACTTCCTGCGGCACGATGCAGCCCTTTTCCGGATGCCCCATCACCGGGTCGCACAGGTAAAGGACCTTGGGGTTGATGGCCTTGATCCGCGCCACACCGGTAAGTATCGCCCGTCCCTGGTCCGCACTGCCCAGGTAGCCGGACAGCACCGCGTCACAATTGCCCAGCTCTCCGATGGCGGCAATGCCTTCCACCAACGCAGGAATCTGCTGCGGCGCCAGCACCTCGCCCGCCCACTGACCATACTGGGTGTGGTTGGAGAACTGCACCGTGTTCAGTGGCCAAACGTTCACCCCCACCCGCTGCATGGGGAACACGGCGGCACTGTTTCCGGCGTGGCCGAAGACCACATGAGACTGGATCGCAAGCAGATGAGGGGTGCGTTTCATGCAGGGGATTTCCGTAAAGCCATTGAAATTCTGGCCGCGCAGTATGCGACTAAACGCAGCCTGTACGACAGGCCGGCGACACAGTTAAGCTGCGCTCACTTTGTTGGAGTTTTTCACATGCTGACCCTGGGAAACATCTTCGTGTTGATGCTGCTGGCGACCGGTGCCGCCTGGGTATGGCACAACCACGGCCTGCGCGAGCGGGCGCTGGCGCGGGTCAAGCAGCATTGCGCCAAGCTCGATATCGAGTTGCTCGACGGTGCAGTTGCGCTCAAGCGCATTGGTTTTGTGAAGGATGCCAACGGGCGCCGGCGTCTGGCGCGGGTCTACAACTTTGAATTCACTGTCACGGGCGAGTCCCGGCACAGTGGCACCATCACCCAATTCGGCGCCCATAGCGCGCAGATCGAACTGGCGCCCTACCCGTTCGAGGCCAAGGAAGCGCTGCCCAGCGCCGAAGTGATCGAGCTGAGCCAGTGGCGCCAGGACCACGCGGCCAAGAACCGTCAGTAGCGGCAGGCTGCCAGCTCGGCCTGCAGCGCAGCCACGTCCTGTGGTGCGCTGAAGATCAATTCAATCCGGGTATCGCGACGCCATTCGCTGGGCAGCCAGGTGAACGGGCTGTTATCCACAGCGTTGGCGGACACCCATGCGTCCCGGCTGTGGATAACCAGCTTAGCGCGGCGCCACTCAAGGTGCGTGAGCCATTGCGCCAGACGCTCGGGATCGAACGACTGGCTGGGGTGCCAGCGCCAACCAATGCTCCAACCGTCCTCCTGGGATTGGCTCAAGCAGATGGGCAACGCGGGATCGCTCCAGACCGCCGGCATCTGCGCCAAGCCTTTGGGCATGTAGACGTTATCCACAGCCGCACCCGCTTTGGCATACAGGCCCGGCAGCTGTGCCAACGGCAACTGCGCCTGGTGGGTCCAATAGCGCGGGCAGTCGGGTAACTGCTGTTCGATCGCCTGGCGCTGCGCCGTGTCCAGCGCCTCATCCTTGTTCAACACCAAAAGGCCGGCGCTCGCCAGGGCCTGCTGCTGTGCAGGCGGCAAGGGTTTGCCCGCCGCCAGGGCCTGGACGTCCAACACCAATACACAAGGCTGCACCGCCAACACCGTCTGCCATGGTGCTTCACGCAACTGTTTGAGCAATTGCGCGGGATGGCCCAGCCCTGACGGTTCGATAAATAATCGATCGGGCGTGGCCTTACGCAACAGGCGACCCAGGCCGACCTGGAACGGCGCGCCATTCACACAGCACAGGCAGCCACCCGCGACTTCGCCGAGGGCAATACCGTCATCGTCCTGTGTCAGCAGCGCCGCATCCAGGCCGATCTGGCCGAACTCGTTGATCAACACCGCCCAGCGCTCGTTGGCCGGCCGTTGGGCGAGCAGGTGCTTGATCAGGCTGGTCTTGCCGGCACCCAGGGGCCCGGCAATCACGTGGGTGGGAATGTTCTGCAGCATCAGGGGCATCATTCAGGCCATGTAGAGCATTTGATCCTACGCGGTTACGCCAGCCAATCCAGCGTCAGAATCAATCGGCGCTCATTAGCTTTCAGGGCAGGTGACCGATGGATCAGACCGTGCGCCTCGTTGCCGTGCCATTTGGTGCCCTTGAGCAGCGCCACTTCACCACACTGGATCTGCTCGATGCGCTCGTGGGGTTCGGCCTCCGCCTGGCTGAGCTTGCGCCGATCCATCACCCCTTCACGCAGCCACTGGCTGCCGACCCCGGCATAGGTGGTAATCAGCCGCACCGGCACGTGGTCGACGTGAAAGCGCGGGCACATGGCTTTATCCAGCAACCGCAGGCGCACGCCGATACGCTTGGCGCCGAGCAGGCAGGCAAAGGCGCTGACCAGCCATGCGACATCGGCGATAAAGCCTTCGTAGCCCTCAAGATCGCGACAACTGGACGCCAATCCGCGCAAATTCGGCGCAGCATCTTCGCGGTCGAGCTCAATGACCATCGAATCGGCCAATGGCTCGTTGAGTGCCACCAGCAAGGCACCGAATTCGGCGATGTGCAGTGGCAATTGGCGCTGCCACAACGCCAGGTTCACGCCGTCTTCGAGAATGTCGGACAGCGCCAGCGGGGTTTCGCCGCGGGTCTGGCGAATCACCGGGCGCAGGGGGATAACGGGTGCCAGCATCAGGCTGCCTCTTCATACCAGGGACCAAATGGATCAGCCAACAGGCGCCAACCTTCAACACCCAGGGCCATTTCTTCATCGGTAAGCAAGCACGCATCCAACTCAGCGCGCATCTGGGCGAAATCGATGTTCTGCCCGATAAACACCAGCTCCTGGCGGCAGTCGCCGGTACTCAGCTGCCAGTTGCCCATGATCGCCGCGACGCTTTCTTCGTCCTGCGGCCACTGGCTTTTCGGCACGAAACGCCACCAGCGCCCGGCGAACCCGTGGCGCATCAAACCACCGGCCTGGGACCAACTGCCCGCATCCTGATGCTTGCTGGCCAGCCAGAAAAAACCCTTGGAACGCAGTAATTTGCCGTTAACCCAGGGCCGGTCGATAAAGTCGAAAAAACGTTGCGGGTGGAACGGGCGGCGTGCGCGATAGGCCGTGGAGGCGATGCCGTATTCTTCGGTTTCCGGCACATGCTCGCCGCGCAACTCCTGCAGCCAGCCCGGCGCCTGTGCCGCGCGCTCGAAGTCGAAGCGCCCGGTGTTGAGGATTTTGTTCAGCGGTACTTCGCCCATGACCATTGGGATAATTTCCGCCTGGGCATTGAGACGCTCAAGGATGGCCATCAACTCTTCGCGCTCGCGGCTGCTGATCAGGTCGATCTTGCTGATCAAAATCACGTCGGCGAATTCGATTTGCTCGATCAACAGGTCAGTGATGGAACGCTCGTCTTCTTCACCCAGGGTTTCGCCCCGTGAGGCCAGGCTTTCGGCGGCCTGGTAGTCGAGCAAAAAATTCATGCCGTCGACCACGGTGACCATGGTGTCCAGGCGCGCGATATCCGCCAGGCTTTGCTCGTTTTCATCGCGGAAGGTGAAGGTTTCGGCCACCGGCAAGGGTTCGGAAATGCCGGTGGATTCGATCAGCAGGTAATCGAAGCGACCCTCCTTGGCGAGTTTTCCGACCTCTTCCAGCAGGTCTTCACGCAAGGTGCAGCAGATGCAGCCATTGCTCATCTCCACCAGTTTTTCTTCGGCGCGGTTGAGGGTGACGTCGCGTTGCACCTCGCTGCCATCGATATTGATTTCGCTCATGTCGTTGACGATCACAGCCACGCGCAGGTTTTCGCGATTGCGCAGAACGTAGTTGAGCAGCGTGCTTTTACCGGCGCCGAGAAAGCCGGACAACACAGTAACGGGTAGACGGTTGGGCATCAGGGAGTCCTCATCAGGGGTGGCCGGTCAAATCGCCCGTTTATGGCGTTCGCGCAGCTCTTCACGTTCTTTGGCTTCAATACACAGGGTGGCGGTCGGGCGCAGCAGCAGGCGTTGCAGACCAATGGGCTCGCCGGTTTCGCGGCACCAGCCGTACTCACCACGGGCGAGCAACTCGAGGGCCTCATCGATCTTGTCCAGGAGCTTCTTTTCCCGCTCCAGCAGGCGCAGTTGCCATTGGCGCTGCTCTTCAGCACTGCCCACATCGGCCGGGTCGCTATTGGGTTCCTGCTCGCGCAGTACCAGGAATTCGCCTTCGATGCGCGCTTGCAACTCATTGCGTTGGGTCAGCAACAGCGCACGAAAGAACCCTCGTTGGGCGTCATTCATGTAATCGGCAGGCGGTTGGGCCAGCAGGTCTTGTTCGGTCATGGCAACGGGATCACGGGTCAGGCTGTTCTTTTATGTTATAGTATAACAATACAAATAAGCCAATCCCCCTTGCTCCCTGCGACGAAGGGCGCAATGCTTGAACACCTCCCCAGCCCGAGAAACCCTATGAAATACCTGGTGTGCGCCCTGTTATTGGCAGCCGCAGGACCTGCCTGCGCCCAGGCGCCGAGCCTGCTGGCCAACTGCACGCGCAGCGCCAATGTGCTGGCCTGTGCCGACCCGCTGGGCAATAGCTACAGCGTGGCGACCCTCGGCAGCACCACCTATCTGCGCGGTTTCGAGGTGATCGGCAAACGCTACTGGGCCCAGACCAACAGCCGCTATGGGCAGCTGACGTTCTTTACCGGGTTGGCGTCGGACGGTGAGGCATGGGTCGGTTATACGCGGCGTGTGGGATGGACCACGATCAACCGGTTTTCCAGCTCCGGGGGCGCCAGCGCCAAGTTCACCTGCAGCCGCATCACCGGCTGTTAGGCCTGCTCGCTCTTCTGTTCCTGCACCCAGGCCATGTAGCTGTTCATCGGTGGGTTCTTCTGGAAGTACTTTTTCAGGCCTTCAAACAAACCGTCCGCCACAGCCTGTTGGTGACGCGCCGTGACCAGCCGCTGGGCGTCCTGGGCATTGGAGATAAAGCCCGTTTCCACCAGGATCGACGGCACATCCGGTGATTTGAGCACCGCAAACCCGGCCTGCTCAACACGCTTCTGATGCAGGCTGGTGATGTTTTGCAGGCTGCCCAATACCGAGCTGCCCAGTTGCAGGCTGGAGGCGATGGTGGCGTTCATCGACATGTCGAGAATCACACCGGCCAACATCGGGTCCTTGTCCTTGAGATTGAGCAACGTGGTGGCGCCCAACAGGTCGGCGCCGTTTTCGCGCTGCGCCATAAAACGCGCCGTGGCCGAGGTGGCACCGCCTTCGGACAGCGCATACACAGACGCCCCCGACGCCGTGAGCCGTGGCGCCGCATCCGCATGCACCGAGATAAACATATCGGCTTTGTGCTGGCGGGCGATGTCCACGCGCTTGCGCAGCGGCACGAAAAAGTCGTCGTTGCGCACCAGTTTCACGTCAAAGCCCTTCTCGCGTTTCAGGCGTTTGGCCAGCAACTGGGCAATGGACAGCACCACGTCTTTCTCGCGCTGGCCCTTGGACCCGACCGCGCCTGGATCCTTGCCGCCGTGACCGGGGTCGACCACCACAATGATGTCGCGCTTGGGGTGGGTTTTATCCACCGGCGCCACTAAGGGTGCAGGTTCCGCCGCGATTTGACGCGGCGCGTGGGTGGCACTGGTCAGGTCCAGCACCAGGCGGTGCCCCTGCCCGTCCTGAGGCGGCAATACAAAGCTGTTGAGCTGCATCGGCGCGGCCAGATCGAGCACGATGCGCGTATCCGCCTTGCCGAAATGCCCCGAGCGAATCGAGGTAATGCCGCTGTTTTTCAACTCAAGCTGAGAAAAGTCGCCACTGAGCCCCGCGCCGCTCAGGTCGATGATCACGCGTTCCGGCGCGGTCAGGGAAAACGTCTTGTACTGCACCGGTCCGCTGAGGTCGAACACCAGACGCAGCTTGTCGTCCGAGCGCCACAAGCGGGCATTGCGAATCTGCGTGGCGTGCGCGGCGAACGGCAACGCGAACAGCGGGCTGGCCAGGAGCAGGTTGAGAAGCTGACGTCTGTGCATGACAAATACCGCGAAGAGAAGGAGCGTCCGTACTCGACATGACTGAAAAAAGGCTGGAGCAGAAAATTCATCGTCGGCCTTATTGTTATACTATAACATGTCGAATTATTTCCAACGATGGACCTGCTTATGAATGCGCTGACTCTGCCGGATATTGCCGCGCAGGCTTCACGCCAAGCCTTGCCACTTGACTGGGTGGGCATGTGCGGCATTGCCCTGCCTGTTCTGATCGATGGGCAGCGCCTGACCGCCACCGCAGATGCGGGCGTCAGCCTCGACGACGGCAGCGCCCGTGGCATTCATATGTCGCGTCTGTACCTGGCGCTGGAAATGCTTGATGAGCAGTCCCTCACACCTGCACTTCTGCGCAATGTACTGCAGCGCTTTCTCGACAGTCATGAAGATTTATCTAAGAACGCCTACCTGCGTATCCACACACACCTGCTGCTCAAGCGTCCGGCGTTGGTCAGTCCTTTGACGGGCTGGAAAACCTACCCAGTGACCATTGAGGCCCGTCTTGAAAACCAGATGTTCCACGTGGAACAAAAAATTGACGTGACCTATTCATCAACCTGCCCATGCTCTGCTGCCCTTGCCAGGCAATTGATTCAGCAGCAATTTCTCGACGACTTCGGCGACAAGCCATTGCAGCATGACGCGGTGCTGAACTGGCTCGGCAGCGCCAACGGCATTGTCGCCACGCCCCACAGCCAGCGCAGCAGCGCGCAGTTGCATGTGCATCTGCAAGGCGATCACCTGGCACTTACCGACCTGATCAACGACGCCGAAGCCGCCCTCGGCACCGCTGTACAAACCGCTGTGAAACGTGCGGACGAACAAGCCTTCGCCCTGGCCAACGGGCAGAACCTGATGTTCTGCGAAGACGCCGCCCGCCGTCTGAACCTCGCCTTGAAACGCTCGGATGCCGTCAAAGCCTTCCACCTCAAAGTGATCCACGCCGAAAGCCTGCACGCGCACGATGCCGTGGCTGAAAGCCGCTGGACGAGACACTCTGCATGATCACCTGCACCACTTTGCGCTGGGGCGCCCCCGGCCAACCGCTCACGCCAGCCCTGGATTTGACCCTCGCTAAAGGCAGCCTCACCGGGGTGATCGGCCCCAACGGCTGCGGTAAAAGCAGCCTGCTCAAAGTCATCGCGGGCCTTCAAAAGCCATTGGCCGGGAAAGTCACCGTGGAGGTTCCCCGCCGTGGTGGCCTGGCCTTCCTCCCGCAGCAACAACACCTCGACCGCCAGTTTCCTATCAGCCTGCAAGAGTTGGTGGCGGCCGGTTTCTGGGGCTCCAAGTTCACCCCGCAACAACGCAGCCACCGCCTGCAAGCGGTGCTGGAGGACTGGTGCCTCAGCGGCCTGGAACAGCGCCCATTAATGGCCTTGTCCGGCGGGCAATTGCAACGCGCCCTCCTCGCCCGCATGAGCCTGACGGATTCGCCCGTGTTGCTGCTCGACGAACCCCACGCCGCCCTCGACGAAGACGGCCAGGCGCTGTGCTGGAAACATATCCACGCCTGGCACGCCGAAGGCCGCACGCTGATGGTGGTGTGTCATGACCTCGCCTCCGTGCGCCAGCACACCGAGCAAGTGCTGCAGGTCAAAAGCAATGGCTGCGTGTTCGGCCCCAGCAAAGCGCTGATCCGTCCACAGCCACAGATGCAGGTGGCTTGATGCACTTCACCGCGCACCTATGGATGCCCTTCGTCGACTTCGTTTTTATGCGCCGCGCCCTGATCGGCGGGCTGGTGCTCGCCTGCAGTACCGCACCGCTGGGCGTATTCCTGATCCTGCGGCGCATGAGCCTGATCGGTGACGCCGTGGCCCATGGCATCCTCCCCGGCGCCGCCCTGGGCTTTTGGTTCGCCGGGCTAAGCCTGCCGGCGCTGACCATCGGTGGCCTGGGCGCCGGCCTGAGCATGGCCGGGCTGTCGGCGTGGATCACCCGCCGCACCGGCTTGCGCGAAGACGCCAGCCTCGCCGCCATCTACCCCATCTCCCTCGCTGCCGGGGTGCTGATACTCGGCATCGCTGGCAAACGCCTGGACCTGCTCCACCTGCTGTTCGGCTCCGCCCTGGCGGTCGATGAAACCACCCTCACCGGCATGCTCTGGGTTACGGGTTTCAGCCTGATCGCCATGGGGCTGATCTACAAACCGCTGTTGCTGGACACCCTCGACCCCCTGTTCCTGCAAACCGTCAGCCGTCTGGGTCCGCTGGCCCACGGGCTGTTTCTGACGCTGGTGGTGCTGAACCTGGTGATCGGCTTCCAGGCGATCGGCGCGCTGATGGTGGTGGGGCTGATGATGCTGCCGGCCATCGCTTCACGCTTCTGGAGCCGGCGCTTGCCGGTGTTGATCGCAGTCTCGGCGGTGCTGGGATGCCTGTCGGTATGGCTGGGTCTGTTGCTGTCGTTCTACTACTCACTGCCCAGCGGCCCGGCGATTGTGCTGGTGGCTGGCGGTGGGTACCTGCTGTCCGTGGTCTTCGGTCCGGTGCACGGTTTGCTGCGCCGCCCGCCCTTACTGTCATCCCAATGAGGTGTTTCCCGATGCGCGCTCTACTCGTGCTGTTCAGTCTGCTGCTGCCGTTGTCGATGGCCCAGGCTGCCGACAAACTCCAGGTTGTCACCAGCTTCAGTATTCTCGATGACATCACCCACCAGATCGGTGGTGACCACATCCAGATCAGCAACATGGTCGGCCCCGACGCCGACGCCCATACCTACGAGCCCACGCCGGATGACGCCAAGGCGCTGCTCAAGGCCCGACTCATCATCAAAAACGGCCTCGGCTTCGAACCATGGCTGGACCGGCTGGTGGCCAGCACCGAAACCAAGGCCACGGTGGTCACCGCCAGCAAGGGCGTGATCTCCCACACCATGGACGAAGACGGCGAGACCATCCCCGACCCTCACGCCTGGCACAATCTGGCCAACGCCGAAATCTATGTGAACAACATCACCAAAGCGCTGATCGCCGCCGACCCGTCCAACACTGCCGACTACCAGCGCAACAGCCAGGCCTACCTCAAAGAAATCTACCGCCTGCTGGCTGAAGCCAAGGCCAAGTTCGGCGCCCTGCCGGCGGGCAACCGTCGAATCGTCACTTCCCATGATGCCTTCGGCTACCTCGGCCAGGCCTATGGCATTCAGTTCCTGGCGCCTCAGGGCCTGTCCACCGAACGCGAGCCTTCGGCTGCCGAAGTCGCCGCGCTGATCACCCAGATCCGCAAAGACAAGGTCAAGGCCGTGTTCATGGAAAACATCAAAGACTCGCGCCTGCTCAAGCAGATCGCTGATGAAAGCGGCGCGCAGATCGGCGGCACGCTGTACTCCGATGCCCTCGCCGCCGAAGGCCCGGCCAGCACCTTTACCGGCCTGTTCGAATACAACCTCAACACCCTGTGCGCCGCCCTGAGCAAGCCATGAACCTGAGCATGCTCGACCTGGAAAGCGCTGCCCTCGGCAGCCGCTTTCCACTCGACGCCGTGCTCGACGCCCTGCCGTGGAACAGCGATAGCCTGATCGCCGCCATCGCCCAGCAACATGGCAACGGCCAGGTGTTGATGCTGGCCTGGATGAACCGCCAGGCCCTCAACGAGACCCTGGCCACAGGGCACGTCTGCTATTGGTCACGCTCGCGCCGGCAGCTGTGGCGCAAAGGCGAGACTTCCGGCCACTGGCAACAATTGGTCGAAGCACGCCTGGATTGCGACGGTGATGCGGTGCTGCTGATCGTCAACCAATTGGGCCCTGCCTGTCATACCGGCCGCCCGACCTGTTTCTACAACGCCATCGACGGCGACCACGTACACATCATTACGGAGCCTGCTGAATGATCCGCAAGAACCCTTCCGGCGATCTGCCGGTGATTGCCGAATCGGCCTATGTCGACAAGACCGCCATCATCTGCGGCAAAGTCATCATCGGCGAGAACGTTTTCGTCGGGCCCTACGCCGTGATCCGTGCCGACGAAGTCGACGCCAGCGGCGCCATGGACCCCATCACCATCGGCGCCAACTCCAATATCCAGGACGGCGTGGTCATCCACTCCAAATCCGGCGCGGCGGTGACCATCGGCGAATTCACCTCCATCGCCCACCGTTCCATCGTCCACGGCCCCTGCACCGTGGGTGACCGTGTGTTTATCGGGTTCAACAGCGTGCTGTTCAACTGCGTAGTGGGCGACGGCGGCGTGGTGCGCCACAACTCAGTGGTCGACGGCCGCGACTTGCCGGATGCGTTCTACGTGCCCTCCACCACCCGCATCGGCCCCAACACCGACCTGTCGCAATTCCCGCCGGTGAGCGTCAGCGCTTCGGAGTTTTCCGAAGACGTAGCGCGCACCAATGTCGATCTGGTGCGCGGTTACAAAGCCCTGCAAAACGAGTTCTGAGCCATGAGTCGCCTGCTGATCCGCAATGCCCGCCTGGTCAACGAAGGCCGGACGTTCGACGCCGACGTCCTGATCGCCAATGGCCGTATCGAGAAGATCGCGAGCAGCATCCAGGGCTGTAACGCCCCGCTGTCCATCGATGCCAAAGGCCAGTGGCTGTTACCGGGCATGATCGATGACCAAGTGCACTTTCGCGAGCCCGGCGCACCGGAAAAAGGCAGCTTCTACAGTGAGTCCCGGGCGGCGGTGGCGGGCGGGATCACCAGTTTCATGGACATGCCCAACACCCACCCGGCCACGCTGAACCTGCAAGAGCTGGCCGACAAAAAGCGCCGCGCGGCCCTGCATTCGGTGGCCAATTATGGTTTTCACTTCGGGGTGAGCAACGACAACCTCGACACCGTCGCCGCCCTCGACCCGCGGGAGGTGGCCGGAGTCAAAGTGTTCATGGGCGCCTCCACCGGCAACATGCTGGTGGACGACCCACGCATCCTGGAGCGCCTGTTCGCGCAAGTGCCGACCATCCTGCTGGCCCACTGCGAGCACACGCCAAGCATCCAGGCCAACGAAGCGCGTCTGCGCGAGCGCTTTGGCGACCAGATCCCCGCCGTCGCCCACCCGCTGATCCGTGACGCCGAAGCGTGCTATCGATCATCGTCTTTCGCGGTGGAATTGGCCAAGCGTCACGGCACGCGCCTGCATGTGCTGCACCTCACCAGCGCCCGCGAGCTGGCGCTGTTCGACGACAAACCCCTGGCCGAAAAACGCATCACTGCCGAGGTCTGCGTGCACCACCTGCTGTTCGATGACCGCGACTATCACCGCCTGGGCCACCAGATCAAATGCAACCCGGCGATCAAGACACGCGCCGACCGCGACGCGCTGCGCCTGGCGTTATTGAGTGATCGTCTGGACGTGATCGGCACTGACCATGCGCCGCATACCTGGGCGCAAAAACAGCTGGCCTATCGCGAAGCACCGTCCGGTTTACCGCTGGTACAACACGCGCTGCCGGCACTGTTGGAACTGGTGGCGGACGGGCATTTACCGCTGACCACGCTGGTGGCCAAAACCAGCCACCGTGTCGCCGACCTGTTTGCGATCGCGGACCGCGGTTACCTGCGCGAAGGCTATTGGGCCGATCTTGTGCTGATCAACCCCGAGCCTGAAGGCAAGCCAGTGTGCGATGAACCGGTCCTGGCCCGCTGCGGTTGGACGCCGTTCGCCGAACGCCGCTTTCGCCATAGCGTCAGCACCACCCTGGTGTCGGGCCACCTGGCGTGGCACAACGGCCAGGTGGTCGAAAGCTGCCAGGGCCTGCCGCTGCAGTTTGCGCGTTAAGCGCGCGGTTTGACTGTACCGCAGTCGTTGCCCAGCCATTGGGCATGGGTGTCCAGGCTGCCTTTCTGCTGAATGCCGGTCGCATTGAACGTGCCGTTGACGGTGGTGGTGAACTCTTTCTGGCTCTGGAAGGTGGCGACGCCGGTGCCCTGGGCTTTCGGGCAACTGAAACGGAATTTCCACTGGTTGCCGGTCTTGTCGGTCACTTGCTGTTTGCAACCTGATTGCGGGTCGGTCAGGGGGATCGAGTCCGAAGCCACCTGCGCCGGCGTGAGGCACACCTGTACGCCCTTGCCGGCCATGGTGATGCCCTGTTTTTCCAGCATGGCGCGCTGTTCGGGGGTCATCTGTTGCTTGAGCTGACCCAGGATCAGCGACAAGTCCGGCAAGTCCTGGTTATCGACTTTCATATTGCTGGTGGTCAACTCCCACAACCCCGGCGCCAGCATCTGCGCCTGCGCGGCCACGGGCAACGACAAACCAACAACCATGGATAAACAGAGCAGACGAGCATTCATCGGGTAACTCCTGGGTAATTGTGGCCGTTAGACGCCGCAAAGACGCCAGTGTTGCACGGCAAATAAAATAGCGACATTCGTAGCCAGACATGGTCTGTTAGGCATTGGTTCGTCTGGAGTAACGTCGTCCATGGATTTCTTTGGCCCGCACCTGCTCGCCTACTTCATCGCCACGCTGCACGTGCTCGGGACCCTCGCCGCGATTCACGCGGTGCTGACCGTCAGAACCGCCCAAGGCTCGATCGCCTGGGCGCTGTCACTGATGTTCATGCCCTACCTCACGCTGATCCCTTACCTGATCTTCGGCCGCAGCACGTTCGACGCTTACATCCAGGCACGCCGTCAGGCCAACCAGGAAATGCACACCGCCATTACCGAGCTGAACTGGCGCCCCTGGGTCGAAGAGGCCCTGGCCGCACGCAATTCCAGCGCATACACCTCGCTGCGCGCCATGCCCAAACTGGGGCGCATGCCCTGCCTGGCGAATAACCAGGTACGCCTGCTGATCAATGGCGACGCCACCTTCAGCGCGATTTTCGAGGCCATCCGCGCCGCCAGAACCGCGGTGCTGTTCCAGTTTTTCATCATTCACGACGATGACCTGGGCCGCCAACTGCACGCCCTGCTCAAGGAAAAAGCCGCACAAGGCGTCAGCATCTACGTGCTCTACGACCGCATCGGCAGCCACGCCCTGCCCCATCGTTACGTGCAATCGCTGCGCGACGCCGGGGTGCAGATCAAGGCGTTCGCCACGCGCAGCGGCTGGCTCAACCGGTTCCAGGTCAACTTCCGCAACCACCGCAAGATCGTGGTGGTGGATGGGATAACCGGGTTTGTCGGCGGGCATAACGTGGGCGATGAATACCTGGGTAAAAAACCGCCGCTGGCGCCGTGGCGCGATACCCACGTGCAAGTCACCGGCCCGGTGGTGGCGTGCCTGCAAGAGTCGTTTGCCGAAGACTGGTTCTGGGCCGCGCGGCAATTGCCGCCACTGATTTTGCCGGACGCCTACCCCGAGGACGGTGTGCTCTGCCAATTGCTCGCCAGCGGCCCCGCCGACTCCTATGAAACCTGCTCATTGTTTTTTGTCGAGGCCATCCACGCGGCGACGAAACGCGTGTGGATCACCAGCCCGTATTTCATCCCCGATGAAGCGGTATTCGCCGCCCTGCGTCTGGCGGTGCTGCGCGGCGTCGACGTGCGCCTGCTGCTGCCGTCGCGGCCCGACCACCGCATCGTGTATGCCGCCTCCAGCCTCTACGCGATCGAAGCGGTGCGCGCCGGCGTACGGGTGTTTCGCTACACGCCGGGCTTTCTGCATCAGAAGGTGGTGCTGGTGGACAGCGAAATCAGCGCCATCGGCAGTGCGAACATGGACAACCGCTCGTTCCGGCTCAATTTCGAAGTGATGCTGCTGACCGTTGACGAAGCCTTCGCCAAGGAGGTCGAGCATATGTTGCTGGACGATTTCGCCCTGGCCCATGAAGTCAGTCAGGAAGAAAGCCGTGAGACGCGGCGTTTGCAACACTTGGGCATGCGCGTGGCGCGTTTGATTTCACCGATTCTTTGACACCGTGGGAGGGGCTTGCCCACCTCCCACAGGTGATCTTCAGTGTGTTGCAAAACAGCCTCAGCGGTAGATGTCTTCCCGCGTCCACGGCAGTTCATGGCTGCCATCGGCATGCGGTTTCACCGCCAATATCTGGTGCAGGTTGATCCAGCCCCGCGCAAACGCGTAGGCACAGCCCGCCAAATACAGGCGCCAGATCCGCAACGCCTGCTCCGGCACCCTCTTCGCCGCAGCCTCCAGATTGTCTTCCAGGCGCTCGCTCCAATGGTCCAGCGTACGCGCGTAATGCAGGCGCAGGCTTTCGACGTCGACCACTTCGAGCCCGACTTCGCTGATCTCGGCGGTCATCATCGCCAGATGCGGCAGCTCGCCGTTGGGGAACACGTAACGCTCGATAAACTCGCCCGCACCACGGCCCACCGGGCGGCCATCGGTGTGCTTGGCGGTAATCCCGTGGTTCATCACCAGGCCGCCTTCACGCACGGCGCCAAACAGGGTCTGGCAGTACTGCGCCAGGTTGGCGTGGCCGACGTGTTCGAACATCCCCACGCTGACCACTTTGTCGAAACGACCGTCCTGGGGCAGGTCGCGGTAGTCGAGCAGTTGCAGGTCGACCTGGCCTTCCAGGCCCTCGGCCTTCACCCGCTCCTTCGCCAGCTCCAATTGCTCCTTGCTCAGGGTGATGCCAAATACTCTCACCCCGAATTCCCGCGCCGCATAACGCGCCAACCCGCCCCAGCCGCAGCCGACGTCCAGCAGATACTCGCCAGGCTGCAAGCGCAGCTTGCGGCACAGGTGTCGAAATTTGTCTTGTTGCGCCTGGTCGATCGATTCGCTGCCGGTTTCGAAATAACCGCAGGAGTAGGCCATGTCCTGGTCCAGCCACAGCTGGTAGAACGCGTTGGACAGGTCGTAATGGTAGGAAATCGCCGCCGCGTCGGTGGCTTTGTCGTGGATCGAACGCACCGGGCGACTGCCTTCATCGTCCTCGACCAGGGCATGACTCAACTCATCACACACCCGGATCACTTCGGTGATGGAGCCTTCCAGCTCCAGTTTGCCTTCGACGAAGGCTTCGCCCAGTGAATCGAGCGTGGGATGGGTCAGTTGCGAGACGACCGTGGGGTCCTTCACCACGATGGTCACACTGGGCTCGGGGCCCAAGTTGAATTCATGGCCGTCCCAGAGTCGTAGACGCAGCGGTAGCTGTAGATTCTGTAAGGCCGGTGGAAGTTGCGCGAGCATGAGTAGTCCCCCCTTGTTTCAGACGTCTGCTGAGAGGGTAGACCATCCCCAGACAAAGTAGGAGGCTATCGATTTGATCGCCCGCCACTATGGCGCCCGCCGCTGCAGCAAGCCCTCCTGGAGCCACTGCTTGAGCCACGTAACAGCCTGCAGTGGCGCACCCTCTGCATAAGTGACTGCCAGTTGCGCGCACAGTTCTGCGAAGGTCCAACCGGTCGTCACCATGCCGGCCATGGCGCACGCCTCGCCGGGTTCCAGGCTGCGGTAATTGCACACCTGCTGATGGCGCCAGACCAGACAGATCTGCGCCGGGTCCAGGTCCTGGCTGCCGGGGAAAGTCGACTTCGCCTTGCTCGCCCGCCAGATCGCCAGGGTGTTGAATCGGCAGAGCAATTGCTGCACCGACGGCACCAGCGTGACCTGCAAGCCGGGCCAATCCTCAGGTGGTAGCGCCGCCATGTCATCCAGGGTCAGTGGCACGCCCTCGGGAGCGTCGAACGCCAGGGTAAAAGCCCATTCCAGGCGCGCCAACTCGGCCAACGGCGCACTGTGTTGTGCCACGAAATGCTCGAGGATAAACGCCGGCAACCGCTGCCCCAGCCAGCGCAAGCTGTAGTGGGCCGACGGGTAGCGACGTATATAGGCGTCGGCCAGCGCGGCGAACGCGTCATCTCCCAGCCAGTACAGCAGCGCGCCGAAGTCATGCCGCAAGACCTCCTGCAACCGTGCCCTGTAGGCGTTGTGATAAATCGCCAGGCCGGTGTCCACGTCCAGTGTCGGTCCACCCAGCAAACTGGCGGCAAAGCGGCTGTCGGCAACCGACGTTTCGCAGAGCAGGTGCTGCTCAAAGGCCAATTGCCAATCGGTCAGGCGCATGACGTCCTCCTGGCCAGGGCACCGGCCCCCAGTTCGCGGGCCTTGTCCAACTCGGTGAGCAGCGCTTGGAACGGCGGAAAATGGTCATCGCGCTCCAGCAGCGTCGAGACCGGGCCCAAGTGCTCCAGCGTCTGCTGATACAACGCCCACACCGGGTCACACACCGGCTGGTCATGGGTATCGACCACGTAGTCGCCATAGTCCATATGCCCCGCCAGGTGCAGTTGACGAATGCTCTCGGGTGGCAGGTTGCGGATAAAGGTCCAGGCATCGAACCCATGGTTGCGCGAGCTGACATACACGTTGTTCACGTCCAGCAACAACTGGCAGCCGGTAAGGTGGGTCAGGGCATTGAGGTACTCCCACTCGGTAAACTCATCCGCCCTGGCGCGCACGTAGCTGGAGACGTTTTCCAGCACCAGCGGGCGTTGCAACACATCCTGCACCTGACGAACCCGGCCGGCGACGTGATAGAGGCTTTCTTCGGTGTAAGGCAGCGGCAGCAGGTCGTGCAACTGGTGCGCATTGCCCCGGCTCCAGCACAGATGGTCGGACACCCACGCCGGCGCAATACGCTCGGCAAGCTGTTTGAGCTGTTTGAGGTAGTCCCTATCAAGGGCGTGGGGGCCGCCGATGGACAAGGACACGCCGTGCATCACCAAGGGGTAGCGCTCGGCGATCGCGTCCAGGAAGTACAAGGCTTTACCGCCCTGCACCAGATAATTTTCGGAGATCACTTCGAACCAATCCACGGCCGGCGATTGTTCGAGGATCTGCGGGTAGTACTCGCTGCGTAAACCCAGGCCGTAACCCAGACTCGGAAGGGAAGCGGACATGCCTGACTCCTGGGGAAAGTGTCCGCAGCGCCGGTGTCGCGCTGCGGTGGCACTCGTTCGCCGGTTATTCGCCGACTGTGCCGCCGGCCTTGGCGCACTCAGCCTTGGTCATCGCCTTGAAACCGTGGCCCTTGCAGACAGCCTGGCCTTTACAGGCGTTTTCAGCGGTCTTGCAGTCGTTCATGCCTTTGCAGGAGGTCACGCCGTAGCAATGCACTTGTGCGTCAGCGGCCTGTACCTGGGTGGCGACACCGGCAAACATCGTGGCAGCAGCCATCGCAAGCGCGGCACCAGCAGCAGCGGATTTAATGTTCATTGTTGTAGTCCTCATGATCGGTAGTGGCGTCGTTCTGAACGGATTGCTCAGTCTCAACACACCACTAGAGTGAGGCCTGCCCATGGCGTTACAGCCGTGAACACTTATTTTTGAAATTCAATCGTCGAGCTTCGACAGGGGCTCCTGAAAGCGCAGCAAACGCCCGGCATTGCCCAGCACCAACAACGTACTAAGGTTGTGCAACACCGCCGCAATCATCGCCCCGGCCGCGCCCAGCCAACCGAATGCGGCGAACACCACGATCGCCAACGTCCATCCCAAACCGATAATCACGTTGACCTGCAACGTGTGCCGGCATTGGCGGCTCAAGCGCACGCAAGTGCCCAGGCGACGCAGATCGCTGCCGATCAACACCACGTCCGCCGACGCCAGGGCGATATCCGCACCGCCCGCGCCCATGGCCACGCCTACCACACCGGCCTTGAGCGCCAGCGAGTCGTTGATCCCGTCGCCCACCACCATGGGCCGGAAACCGCTGGCGATTTCCCCCAGCACGCGGTTGAGCTTGTCCTCGGGCAACGCCTGGGCGTGGACATCGCTGATGCCCACGTCCCGGGCCAGGCTGTCGGCCACGCTTTGCCGGTCGCCCGTCAGCAGCAATTGGCGGCCCAGCCCCAAGTCACGCAGCGCCTGCAGGGCCTGGCGCGCTTCGGGTTTGACGCTGTCGGCCAGCAACAGCCAGGCGAGAAATTGCCCGTTCAGCGCCAGCCCGGCAATCGGGCCGTCGTGGGTCGGAACTGCGCTGGTAACAATGCCCAACTGTTCGAACAACTCCGGCCGGCCCAACGCCGCTTCGCCCTGATCGGTCTGCGCCACCACGCCCAGGCCCTGGCGTTCGCGAATGTCGGTCAACGCTGGCCGCTGCTCCTGAGCAGCCAACCCGGCCAACGCGCGGCTGACCGGGTGGCTGCTGGCCGAACCCAGGCTGGCCGCCAGGTTGAGCAGCGCCTGGCGATCGCTGGACGAGGTTTCGATGGACTGCAAACGCAGGGTGCCAAAGGTCAGGGTGCCGGTCTTGTCGATCACCAGCGAGGTCAAGTCCGCCAGCTCTTCGAGGAACGCCGAGCTGCGAATCAGAATCCCGTGGCGCGCCGCCACTGCAATCCCGGCAATCGCCGTGGCCGGCGCCGACAACACCAACGCACACGGGCACGCCGCCACGAGCACGGCGAGCATCGCCTGGGCGTCATTGGTCACAAACCAGGTCACCGCCGCCAGCAGCAGCACCAGCACCATATAACTGCCCGCGTAGCGTTCCAGCAGGCGAGTGATCGGCGGCTTGGAACGCTCGGCGTTCTGCATCAGGGCAATCACTTTGCCCAGGGTCGACTCATTGCCGGTGCGCGTCACTTCAAGGCGCAGCAGACCGTCGAGGTTGATCGCCCCGCCAAACACCTGCACACCCGCACTGGCTTCCAACGGCACCGACTCACCGGTGATCGGCGCCGTGTCCAGGCTCGCCTGGCCCGACACCACCACGCCATCTGCCGGCACGCGGTCACCGGCGCGCACTTCGACGATATCGCCGGGGTTCAGCGTGCCGTTGTCCACCTCGACAACGCTGCCGTCGGCCTGAACCAGGCGCGCGTGGCTGCGGGTCAGTTTGCCCAGAGCGTGAATCGCCTCCTGGGAACCGATCACGCTGCGTTCTTCCAGCACATGCCCAAAGATCATGATGATCGGCAGCAACGCGGCGGTCAGCAGATCGCCCGTCGCCCAGGCGCCAAGCATGGCCAGGGCGATCAGTTGGTCGGTGATGCCATGCAGGCTGGGAAAGCGCAGGCTGTACCACGCCGAACGCATCACCGGCACGGCCACCAACAACGACGCCACACCCAGCAGCAACTGGCTGACACCACTCTGGTCCGGCGCCAGCCGGCGCCACACCAGGCCCAACACGAGCAAGCCCAACGCCAGCATGGCCAGGGTCAATTGCCGGGCAGCGCTGCGCTGCTCGACGGAGGTCAGCATGGGTGCGCTCATTGTTCGGCTCCCTGGATGATCAAACGGGAGTCGTCTTTAGGGTCGACCGTGGTCACGGAGCCCGCCTGGCCGAGGATCTTCGGCAGGCGCTCGCGGTACAGCCGCAGCAGCAAGCCCGGGTCTTTGACCTGGGCGAGGCTGGCGACCGTGGCAGTTTGCGCCCTGGCATTGGCCAGGCGTTCGCTGGCCTGGGCGTGGGCCACCTGTACCAGGCGGTCGGCCTGTTGAGTGGCGGTCTGGGTGAGTTTTTCCGCGTCGGTGCGCGCGTTGGCCACCGCTTTGTCGGCCTGCTGGCTGGCGGTGAGTACCGCGTTGAACGCATTCACCGCCGGGCTCGGCAGGCTCGACTGCACGTCCACGCGCGTGACTTCGATGCCCAAACCGAGGCCGCTGGAGGTCAGGTCCGACAGGCGTTTGTTGATGCCCTGCACCAAGTCACCGCGCAGCCGTTCGCGGCGTTCAGCGGCGCCGTTGTCGCGGCCGATCAGCTCGGGCCGCGCCACCAGGATCGTGTCCAGGTCGCGCGCGGCCGTCAGGGCCACCGCGCTGCGCGTCACCAGGCGATCCAGGGCCGGCAAGACATGCTCGCCCTGCAACACAAAGGAATAGGGTTCGGTGACTTTGTAAAACACCCGCACATCCAGTTGCACCACCCCGGCGTCGCCCGTCAGCAGGTAGCCGGAGCCAGCCAGGGCATCGCTCAGGGGCGTGGCAAAGCTGGCCACGCGGTCGGCCTGCACCGCCGCCTCCGAGCGCAGCAGGTTCTCCACCCGACGCTCGATCACGCGGTCGGCGGCGGGCAGCAGCACCACCTGCTCGAACGGTTGCGGCCAGGCCACTAACAGCCCGGCGTTCTGGATACGGTCCAGGGCGCCAAAATGCAGGACCACGGCACGGTTTTGCGGGTCGATCTGGCGCACATTGGAAAGCGCCCAGGCCAGCGCCGCCAACACCGTCACCGCGTAGAGCGCCATGAACGTCAGGCGTCCGGCCTGGATCCACGGGCTGTCCGGGCTGTCACGCTCGGTCATGGCTGGATGTCCTTGGGCCCGTCCACCAATGCACGGAACGGTGCGGCGTCGGTGCGCAGGATGATCTTGGTGCCCGGCGTCACCACCGTGCCCAACGTATCCAGCGAACGCAGCAGGTTATACAGCTGCGGGTTGCCGGCGTAGGCACGCCCGTAAATCTGCGCCGCCTCGACCCGCGATTGCGCTTCGATATCGGCCGCTTTGACCGTGGCGTCGGCCTGCACGATGCGTGCGTCGCGCTCGGCGGCCGAGCGGATCTGCGCCGCTTCGCGCTTGCCCACGGCGGTGCGTTCAGTGGCAATGGTCTCGCGCTCGGCACGCATACGGTCGACGGTGGCGGTGAGGGTCACCGAGGGCAGGGTCAGCCGCTCGATGCCCACTTGGGCCACGCGCACGCCGTAGGTCGTGAGCAATTGTTGATCGATCTGTTGGCGCAACTGCGCTTCGAAATCGGCGATGCGCACCTGGCTGGCGTCGGTGTTGATCAGGCTCGACAGGTCGAAACTGGCCGCCGTGGTTTCCAGCGCCGAGCCGACAAAGGTGCGAATCTGGCGCGCCGCTTCATCCGGCTGGTTCTGCACGGCGCGCATAAAGCGCTGCACATTGTCGGCATCGCCCTGCACCTGCCACGCCACATAGGCCTGCACGATGATGCGCAGGCCATCGCGGGTGCCCACGTCCTGCAAGCCGCTGGAGGTGGTGCGCAGGCGCAGGTCCACCGGGATCGCCGCTTCGAACGGTGCCGGCCAACGCCAGCCCAGGCCCGGTTCCAGCAACACCCGCGACGGGTTGCCGAACCGCGTAATCACCGTGGCTTCACCGGAACGCACCTGCACCAGGCTCGCCGCTGCAACCGCAAACAGCACCAGCAACACAGCCCAGCCCATACGCCGCCACGGGAAGGGGCCGGCCGCGTGCGCATCGCCGTGGTGGTGATGATGGTGGTGGCCGTGATGACCGTGATCGTGAGAATGAGCGCTCAACAGACCGACTCCTTATTGAACGGCTTTACGCGGCATCGACGGATCGGCCGGCAAGGTAAAAGAACGCAGATCGATCGTCGGTGCACCGTCGGCACCCAGGCGATGATCCAGAATCAGCAATTTGGCGTGGGCCAGGCCTTGGCTCAATTGACCGAGGTATTGCTCAAGCACAAAGGCCTGGCCCGCGCTGGCGTAGGCCTTTTGTTCGGCGACAAAACGCAGGTTCGCCGCTTGGGCGCCGGCATTCACCTCACGCGCGGTGGCCATGGCCTGGTCGCGGGCGGTACTGGCTTGCAGCAACGCCTGGTTGGTTTGCTCGCTGGCGGCGCCGCGCTCGCGGGAAATCAGGGCCTGGGCGCCGATCTGTGCGGCTTGTACGCCGTGGTAGGCATTGGCGGCGCCGGCCGGTGGGTGGATGGCTTCTACCACGGTGGCAAGAATCTCCACGCCACTGTCGAGTGTGTGCAGGTCGGCTTGCACCCTGCGACCAATCTCGTCAGCCAGGCTGGTGCGTTGTTCGCCGAGCAGTTCGTCGAGGGTGCGCGAGGCGAAGTCGTGCACCAGGACACGGCTGGCGGTGCTGCGGATCAGGCTCGGCACGTCCGCACTGTGATAGGTGGCGGCCAGCGCGGCGTGGTCGGTCAGGCCGATGCGGTAGACGAAGCGCACGTCCATATTGACGATTTGGAAGCCCTGTTTGTCGCCGCTGCTGCTGGCGATCACCTGCGACTTGTCATTCACATGGCTGGCGTCCCACAAGCGGTTGGCGATGGCGGGCGGCGGGCCTTCGGCGGGGGCCAATTGCAGGGTGGCGGCTTCACTGACGCTGGTGGCAAGTTCATGCACCACGCCATTTTCCACCTTGATCACACGGCCCAGCGGCCACGGCAGCCCGGCGTGCAGGCCCGGCCCGAACACCTGCACCGGTTTGCCAAAGCGCTCATAAATCCCACGGCCTTGCAGGGGCACTTCGTGCACGCCGGTCAGCGCCCAGCCGACCGCCAATACCACCAGCAGCACCGGCAAAAACGCGCGGCGCATGTAGGTAAATGCCCAGATCTGACGCAGGTCGATGCCGAAGCGGTTATGCAATTCGTGCTGCAACGCCAACAAGGGTTGTGGCGGCCAACGCAGCAGCCCGGCGATGAAACTCTGCGCCATCAGGCGCGGTTCGAGCCGCGGCTGGCGGGGGCTGAACAGCGACAGCGCGGCCCTGAGCAGAAACTCCACCGCCACCAGGGCCGGCAGCACGCCCATCAGCACCGCCACACGCAATGGCCACACCGATTCGGCGCCGGCAAACAGCAGGCAAATGGCGCTGACCAGCAAGCAAGCAATCGCCACCCGGCTCAACTGCGCCAACGGCGAGGCTTCCGGCCACTGTGCAGTGGTTTCCTGGGCCAGGCGGCGTTCGAGCACCAGGACACCAAAGGCCAGTGCCAAGGCCAGCGCTGCACCGATACTGGCGGATTGGCCTACAGGCGCAGCCGGCAACCTCAGGTTCCAGAATTCGATAATGCTGAACAACGCCAGCAGCGACCAACCTGCGAGCCACAGCACCGGCGTGCCAATCTGCGCCAACACGCCGCTGCCCACCCGCCCGACCAGGCGCGCATACCAGCCAGTGGCTTCAACCCGCGGCGCAAGCAACTCAACCGTCGGCGCTTCCAACGCCTGGGCACGCCAATCGGCCACCCACCACGCCGATTGCAGACCGGCCACCAGCACCAGCAATGCCGACGCGCAGTTGATCAACACCACCGGCCAGATCGACAACGGCGCAAACAAAGCGACAAACAGCGCCAACACCCAACCGCCCACACCCAGCACCGTCAGGCCGATACCGGCCTGACGCAGCCGACGGGCATGGAACACACCCTGTTGAAAACGCGGAAGGCCTTCAACCGAAGCGCCGTCAGCTTCCAGATCCACTTGCATCGACTCAACGCCTGCGCACACACAATTAGTTACGATATAACACACGGCGTGAAATTTTTGTTCGCAGAGCACCACACCGTGACAAAACCCCCATAAACACGCGCCATCACTGGTGCAGGCCGTGATTAATCGGCACACTCCAGAGCAGTTTTTCGCGGGCTCACGGACAAGGAAGCGTCACCCCCATGATTTCGATCTATCAGCTCAAGCCGCGTTTTCAAAACCTGCTGCGCCCCCTCGTGCAGCGCCTCTACGACAATGGCACCACCGCCAACCAAATCACCGTGCTGGCGGGGATGATTTCCCTGCTGGTGGGCCTGTTGATCGCCAGCTTTGCCCAACACCTGTGGGTGTTTGCGCTGATCCCGCTGTGGATGATCGTGCGCATGGCCCTCAACGCCATCGACGGCATGCTCGCCCGGGAGTTCGGCCAGCAGTCACGCCTGGGCGCCTACCTCAATGAACTGTGCGACGTGATCGCCGACAGCGCGCTGATCCTGCCGTTTGCGCTGATTCCCGGCGTCAGCCTGGCGCCGGTGCTGTTGGTGGCCTTGCTCGCGGTGTTCAGCGAATACGCCGGTGTGCTCGGCCCCATGGTCGGCGCTTCGCGGCGCTACGACGGGCCGATGGGCAAGAGTGATCGCGCCTTCGTGCTTGGCGTGCTGGCCACCGGCGTAGCGCTGGGCTGGCTCGGCGCCGCCTGGGTCGACACGATAATGTGGCTGGTCGCCGCCCTGCTCGCTTACACCCTGGTCAACCGCGTTCGCCAAGGCCTGAACGAAACCACCTCCCCTTCTGCATAAGGATTTTGCGATGCGCGAACAGCAAGCACACACCTTCAGTACGCATGACGGCGTCGAGCTTTTTTACCGACATTGGCCGGCCACCGTCTCGGCGAACGACGAAGCGCGCCAAGCCATCGTGCTGTTCCATCGCGGCCACGAGCATTCCGGGCGCATCGCCCACCTGGTCGATGAGCTGAACCTGCCGCAGTTCGACTTTTTCGCTTGGGACGCCCGTGGCCACGGCCAGTCCCCCGGCGCGCGCGGTGACAGCCCAAGCTTCGCCACCAGCGCCCGCGATGTGCAGACTTTCTGCGACCACATCGGCGCCGCCTACGGCATCGAAGAACAGAACCTGGCCGTCATCGCCCAAAGCGTCGGTGCGGTGATCGCCGCCACCTGGGTACACGATTACGCGCCGAAAATCCGCGCGCTGGTGCTCGCCTCGCCGGCCTTCAAGGTCAAGCTGTACGTGCCGTTCGCCCGCCCCGGCCTGGCGCTGATGCGCAAGTTTCGCGGCAATTTTTTCGTCAACAGCTACGTCAAGGCCAAGTTCCTCAGCCATGACCCGGAGCGCGTGGCCTCCTACGACAGCGACCCGTTGATCACCAAGGCGATCTCGGTGAATGTGCTGCTGGGCCTGTACGAAGCCGCCGACCGCGTGGTCGCCGATGCCCAGGCGATCCAGGTGCCGACGCAACTGTTGATCTCAGGCTCCGATTTCGTGGTGCACCGCAAACCCCAGCAGCAATTTTTTGACCGCCTCGGCAGCCTGAAAAAAGAACTGCACGTTCTTCCCGGCTTCTTCCACGACACCCTTGGCGAGCGCGACCGTGCGGTGGCCGTGAACAGCGCCCGGCGCTTTATCCTGCAAAACTTTGCGCACCCGCTGGACCGCGCCTCCTTGCTGGACGCCGACAAACTGGGCGCCACCTGCGCCGAGTCCGAGTCCCTTGCCGCGCCGCTGCCGCACAATTCCCTGCGCGACCTGTACTGGCGCATGACCCGCGCCAGCATGGGCCTGGGCAAGAGCCTGTCGGCCGGCGTGAAACTGGGTTTCGACACCGGCTTCGACTCCGGCAGCACCCTGGACTACGTGTACCGCAACACCCCGACCGGCAAAGGCGCGCTGGGCCGGATGATCGACACCAACTACCTCAACTCCATCGGCTGGCGCGGCATCCGCCAACGCAAGCTGAACGTCGAAGAACTGCTGCGCCTGGCCATGGCCCAGTTACGTGCGGATGCGCGTGAAGTGCGCATCGTCGACATTGCCGCCGGCCACGGGCGTTACATCCTGGAAGCCTTGCAGGGCGTGACGCCGCTGCCGGAGTCGATCCTGCTGCGCGACTACAGCGACATCAACGTGCGCGACGGCAGTGCGCTGATCCGCGAGAAAGGCCTGGGGGACATTGCGCAATTCGTCAAAGCCGACGCGTTTGACCGCGCCGACCTGGCCGCGCTCGCGCCCAAGCCGACGCTGGCGGTGGTGTCGGGGCTGTATGAGTTGTTTGCCGATAACGGCATGGTCGGCGGTTCGCTGGCGGGCCTGGCCGAAGCCGTCGAACCCGGCGGGTACCTGGTGTATACCGGCCAGCCGTGGCACCCCCAGTTGGAGCTGATCGCCCGTGCCCTCACCAGCCATCGCCAGGGCCAAGCCTGGGTGATGCGCCGTCGCAGCCAGGCGGAAATGGATCAACTGGTGGAAGCCGCGGGTTTCCGCAAGATCACCCAGCGTGTGGATGAGTGGGGCATCTTCACCGTGTCCCTGGCGCAGAAGATCTGACCATGCGCGAACCCGGTTTATTGAAGCCCGCCGTGCTGTGGCTGCTGCTGTTGGCGCCGTTGTTTTTCGGCACCTACGGCTTCGCCACCTGGGTCACCAGTCAGCGCAGCGATGTCGGCACCCTGGTGTTCGGCTGGGAAACCCACATACCGTTCCTGGCCTGGACCATCGTGCCCTACTGGTCCATCGACCTGCTCTATGGGTTCTCGCTGTTGCTGCCCGGCACCCGGCATGAACTCAAGCGCCATGCGCTGCGCCTGCTGAGCGCCCAGTTGATCGCCGTGAGCTGCTTTCTGATCTGGCCGCTGCGGTTCACCTTCGAGCGGCCGGAGCTCGATGGCGTGTTCGGCTGGTTGTTTGCGGTGCTGGCGGGCTTCGACAAGCCCTTCAACCAGGCGCCGTCGCTGCATATCGCACTGCTGGTGATCCTGTGGGTCATGTACCAACGGCATACCAGGGGCGTATGGCGATGGCTGGTGCATGGCTGGTTCGCGTTGATCGGCGTTTCGGTGCTGACCACTTATCAACATCACTTTGTCGACTTACCCACAGGTGCCCTCGCTGGCTGGCTGTGCGTGTGGTTGTGGCCGTTGGAACACCCGAGCCCGCTGCTCAGCGCAAGGTTTACACGAGACGCCAAGCGCTGGCGGTTGGGTGTGCGCTACGGCGTCGGCGCGCTGGCGCTGGCCCTGCTGGCGTTGAGCTTGGGCGGCGGGTGGTTATGGCTGCTGTGGCCGGCGGTGTCCCTGGGCTTGATCATGGCCAATTACATCGCACTCGGTGCGGCGGGCTTTCAGAAGCGTGCAGATGGCCGGCTGACGCCCGCCGCACGCTGGCTGTATGCGCCTTATCTGGCGGGGGCATGGGTCAATTCGCGGTTGTGGACACGCACGCATCCCCAGCCGGATCGGATTGTGGATAACGTTTGGCTCGGGCGGCTTCCCACCACGAGCGAGCAGAGTGCCTTCAAGGGCATTGTCGATCTGTGTGCCGAACTGCCGATTAATCCACAGGGCCGCAAATATTGCTGCGTGCCGGTGCTGGACCTGATCTCCCCCACGCCCGCCGAATGCCTGCACGCCGCTGAGGCCATTGAGCGCCTGCGCGCCAACGGTCCACTGCTGGTGTGCTGCGCCCTCGGCTACTCGCGCAGCGCCACCGCCGTGGCCGCCTGGCTGTTGCACAGCGGGCGCGCGGCGACGGTGGACGAGGCGCTGGCTATTATTCGTACAGCGCGGGCCGATGTGGTCCTGCATCCTGCTCATTGTGAAGCGCTGGAGGGTTTGCCCCATGCCCGCTGATATGGAACTTCAGGTGGTCGCCAGCCTGCTGCGCCGTGGTCGCTCGCTGGATCAGTTATCCACAGGCCTGACGTTACTCGGCGTGTTGTTCGGCCTCGCGCAGTTGTTGATGCCGAGCATTGCGCCGATCTGCCTGCTGCTCAGCCTGTGGATGATTATCCTCGGGCTGCTGCAAAAGTACTGGGCGCTGCGGGTGGCCTTCGACGCCGACCTGTTCGCCTTATTGGCCCGCGACATCGAGCGCACCGCAGACCTGGACCAGGCCCTGCAGTCCCTCGGCCTGCAATCGCCCAAACGCGCGGGCCGGCCCTGGACCGAACGCCGTCGCGGCGCTCTTAAACTGCTGCGCAAACAAGCCCTGCTGCTGGGCGCGCAAGCGCTGCTGACCCTGGGCGTGATCCTCGCCAGCCCTTGGCTGCCTTTCGCCGGATAAGGAATCCCCATGTTCGAACCCGTGGTTGCCACGCTGATTACCTCCATGGCCCGCACTGTCACCGGCGCCCGCAGCCTGTGGCTGGGGTGCGCGCCGGTGCCGGTGCAACGCATCTACTTTGCCAACCACAGCAGTCACGGCGACTTCGTCCTGCTGTGGGCATCGCTGCCGCAAAACCTGCGCAAGTTCACGCGCCCGGTGGCCGGCAGCGATTACTGGAACAAAAGTGCGCTGCGCCGCTACATCATCAACCGGGTGTTCAACGGCGTACTGATCGACCGCGAACGCAAAGAGCCTGTGGATAACCCGTTGCAGCCCATGCTCGCGGCGTTGGAGGGTGGCGATTCGCTGATCATCTTCCCCGAAGGCACGCGCAATCTGGAAGACGGCTTGCTGCCGTTCAAAAGCGGGCTGTATCACTTGGCAAAAAGTTACCCACAGGCCGAGTTGATCCCCGTGTGGATCGCCAACCTCAACCGTGTGATGCCCAAGGGCCGCGTATTGCCGTTGCCCTTGTTATGCACCACCAGCTTCGGCGCACCGCTGCAGTTGGAAGAAGGTGAAGACAAGGCGCTGTTCCTCGCCCGTACCCGCGACGCCCTGCTCGCCCTCGCCCCGGAGCATTTCTGACATGGATAGCCAAACCCTGATGTTGTTCGGCGGGATCGGCGCGATCCTGGTACTGGCCTCGCTGATCGGCCTGATCCTCAAACTGCGCACCCGTGGCACGCCGAATGCGGTGATCGACAACCTCAACGCGCGCATCAACGCCTGGTGGGTCATGGTGGTGGTGATCGGCATTGCGTTCTGGCTCGGCACCGGTGCGGTGATCCTGCTGTTCTACGCGGTGTCGTTCTACGCCCTGCGTGAATTTCTCACCCTCACGCCAACCCGCCGCAGCGACTACCCGGCGCTGGTGGCCGCGTTCTACCTGGCCTTGCCGCTGCAATACGTGCTGATCTATGCCGACTGGTACGGGCTGTTCTCGATCTTTATCCCGGTGTACGTGTTCCTGCTGCTGCCGATCCTCGCCTCACTGGGCGGCGACAGTACGCACTTCCTCGAGCGCGCTTCCAAGGTGCAATGGGGCTTGATGATCGCGGTGTTCTGCGTGTCGTTCGTCCCCGCGCTGCTGACCCTGGACATCCCCGGCTACGAAGGCCGCAACCTGCTGCTCATCGCCTACCTGGTGATCGTGGTGCAGCTGTCGGACGTGTTGCAGTACGTGTGCGGCAAACTGTTCGGCAAACACAAGATCGCGCCCAACCTGTCGCCGTCGAAAACCGTGGAAGGCTTTGTCGGCGGGATCTTGCTGTCATCGTTGATCGGCGCGGCGCTGTGGTGGACCACACCGTTCAACCCGTGGCAGTCGTTTTTGATTGCGCTGTTGATCAACCTGCTGGGGTTTGCCGGTGGGATTGTGATGTCGGCGATCAAGCGCGACCGGGGCGTGAAGGACTGGGGGCACATGATCGAAGGGCACGGCGGCATGCTGGATCGGCTGGATTCGGTGTGTTTTGCGGCACCGATTTTCTTTCATCTGGTGCGGTACTGGTGGACCTGACCCACACCGCCCCAAAACCCAATGAAGCGAGTCAGTAACAGCCGATGCCTTGGTGCTGAGGCAAAGTCTGAAACTACCGCTCCTACATCCCGCGTCCCTTTCTTTCGCAGGACATTTCCGAGAGAATCCCAGCCGCTTGTGCCCTGCCTTTTCGATGGCTAGTCTGCGTTCGTCACTGCCAATTCAGTGACCGGGTTTAGCAGCTCGAACGTTGAACATTGGGCGCACAAGCGCCATCGCAAGCCTGGCGTTTTTTTTCGCCAACGCTTTATGGTGGCTGTGCGCAGGGCACCTTCGGGTGCGCCGGATTCCCAATGTTCCGGCCTGCTAACCTGCGTACAGCTGCCACCCATTGTTTAGCAGCGATGGCTGTCAGCTCCAATTACCGACATTGGAGTTACCGCAATGAGCAAAGTGAAACCCGGTCCACCCCAGCCCTTTTTCATCCCCCACCCCGACATCAGCTTCGAAGACGCACTGGTCTACGCCTCAGACCTGCTCCACTGTGCCGAACAGTTGCGCGACTCACCCAAGGCCGCCGGACACCTCATGGAAATGGCCAAAGTGATGGTGGATCGTTCACTGGAATGCATGGGCGCTCACTAACCCCGCCAACCTCCCACGGTGCGGCGTATCGACGACATCTTTTGTAGCAAAGACGCGTGTAAGATACGCCGCACTTAGCCAGGGATGCTCACCATGTTCGATTCGCTCAAAGCCATCAGCCGTCGTGTTGCCGGCGTGTTTCTGACCGTGGTGGGCGCCGTTTTCGGCCAATGGCAGCCGCCGTCATGGCTGCGTGCCGTTGGCCGTGGCGTGGCGAACCTGGGGGGTAAAGCACGCGCTTATCCGCGTCAGACCGGAGCCGGTGTGCTCGGCCTCGCGCTGCTGGCCGGTGCGGGTGTCTACGGCTGGCACTGGTATTCCAACCTGCCGCAGCCGCATACCGCGAGCTACTCCCTGCATAAACCCAACCTGACCGACTACAGCCAGCCAACGCCGGTTGTGGATAACGTGCAGGTGCGTTTCAGCGAATCCGTGGCGCCACTGGCGGCCATCGGTAAACCGGTAACCGAGGGCATCACTCTCAAACCCGAGGTTGCAGGCACCTGGCGCTGGGCGGATGACCGCAGCCTGCTGTTCGTGCCGGACAAAGACTGGCCCATCGACGCCCATTACACCCTCGACCTGGCTAAGAAAAACCTGCTGGCCGACGGTGTGCTGCTGGACCAGTACAGCACTCAGTTCTCCACCCAACCGTTCCGCGCCACGCTGGCGCAAAACGAGCTGTATCAGGACCCGTCCAACCCAACGCTGAAACAGCTGGTGGCGACCTTCCATTTTTCCCACCCGGTCGATGAAGACAGCCTGCGCAAGCGCGTTTCCGTGACCCTGGGCAAAGGCTTGGCCTACCGCGACGCCCAGTTACCCAACCGCCCGGAAATCACCTTCGACGAGAAAAAACTCAACGCCTACGTGCGCTCCGCCGCACTGGCCACGCCACTGGAAAGCACGCCGGTCAGCGCCAGGCTGGACGAAGGCGTGCAGGCGCGTGATGGCGGCAATGCCAGCAACGCGCCATTGGTGGCGCAAGTCACCGTGCCCGGCCGCTACCGCCTGACCTTTACGGGAGCCGAAGTCAGCTTTGTGGATAACGCCCGCGGCGAGCCCGAGCCGGTCCTGATGTTCAGCAGCTCCAGCGCCGTGGCCGATGAAACCATCGCCGGTAAGGTCCAGGCCTGGCTGTTGCCGGAAAAAGCCGAGGACGACACCCGTCCTTACTCCGCCAACGACATCGACGACGCCCTGCTGGCCCGCAGCACCAAGGTCAACCTGACCCACGTGCCCAGCGTCGAACCACTGAATACCCTGCACGCCTTCAAGTTCAAGGCTCCGGCCGGTCGCGCGCTGTATGTGCGCGTGCCCGCCAACCTGGAAGCCATCGGCGGCTATCTGGCGAAGCATCCCACGGCGTCCCTGGTGAGCATGCCGGCGTATCCGCGGACGTTGCAGTTCCTGTCCGACGGCGCCCTGCTTAGCCTCAATGGCGAAAAACGCCTGGGCTTCATGGCCCGTGGCGTGCCCGGCGCCCATGTGGAAATCGCCCGCCTGCTGCCCAACCAGTTGCAACACTTGGTGGACCAGAGCAGCGGCAGCTTTGCCCGGCCCAACTTCGGCAATGAATACTTCGATCGCATGGTCGAGCGCCAGACGCTGGATATCCCGCTGTCGTCCAATGACCCGGCCAAAACCGTCTACGACAACGTGGACCTGAGCCACTACCTCACCGCCAACGGCGGCCGGCGCGGTATTTTCGTGCTCAAGCTCAGCCCCCAGGATGAGCCGGCCGAACGCACCTTCGACTACAACCGCAGCAGCACCAGCGACCTGCGGTTTATCGTGGTCACCGACCTGGGCATCATCGCCAAGCGTTCCAGCGACGGCAGCCATGACGTGTATGTGCAGTCCATCGGCAACGGTTCGCCGGTGGCCGACGCGCAGGTCGACATCATCGGTCGCAACGGCCTGCCGGTGAGCAGCGGCCGCACCGACGGCGAAGGCCATGTGCATTTCGCCAAGCTGGATGAACTGCGCCGTGAGAAAACGCCGCTGATGTACGTCGTCAGTCGCGGTAACGATCAGTCGTTCCTGCCGATTGCCCGCCAGTCCCAGCAGTTGGATTTGTCGCGCTTCGATGTAGGCGGCTTGGAAGAAGACGGTGCGATTGATCGCCTCAGCGCCTACCTGTTCACCGATCGTGGCCTGTACCGGCCCGGCGAGACCGCACACCTGGGCATGATCGTACGCAGTGGCAACTGGAAAGGCGCCTTGCAGGGCCTGCCGGTTGAGCTGCAAATCACCGACCCGCGGGGCCTGGAAGTGATCCGCCAGCCGCTGAAGTTGTCGGCCAGCGGCTTTGAGACCTTCGATTTCCCCAGCAGCGACGTGGCCCCCGCCGGGGAATACACCGCGACGTTGCAGTTGATTGGCCAAAAGCAGACCCGCACCGACCTGGGCAGTGTCAGCTTCAAGGTGCGCGACTTCGAACCGGACCGCATGAAGGTCAGCCTGAGCCTGCACAACACCCCGGTGCAGGGCTGGATTGCCCCGGACCAGGTGGTGGCCAATGTCACCGCGATGCACTTGTTCGGCGCCCCGGCATCAGGCCGTCGTGTCACGGCGAAGATGTCTCTGAGCCCGACGCTGGCGGCATTCGAGCGCTACCCCGATTACCGCTTCCGCCTTAACGACGCCCTGGAAGACGCCAGCAGCGAAGACCTGGCTGAAACCAGCCTTGACGATAATGGGCAGGCCGTACTCGACCTCAACCTGCAACGCTTCGCCAACAGCACCTATCGCTTGCAGGTGATGACGCAGGTGTTCGAAGCCGAAGGCGGCCGCAATGTGGCGGCGCAAAGTGCATTGCTGGTGTCGTCCGCGCCGTACCTGGTGGGTGTGAAAAGTCAGGACTCGCTGTCGTACGTCGCCAAGGATGCGCCGCGCCAGGTGCACTGGCTGGCCGTCGCACCGGACCTGACGCCGCTGGCGGTGGACGGCCTGACCAGTGAGGTGGTCGAGCACCGTTATGTGTCGGTGCTGGTGAAGCAGTCCAACGGCACCTACAAGTACGAGTCGCGCATCAAGAACATCAGCCAACCGGCCACGCCGCTGGTGATGACCAAGGACGGCGCCAAGCAGAGCCTGAACACCGCTACGCCGGGGGATTTCACCCTGCAACTGAAAGACGCCAACGGCAACCTGCTCAACCAGATCGACTACAGCGTGGCCGGGCGCGGCAACACCTCGCGCTCCCTGGAGCGCAACGCCGAACTGCAACTGCGCCTGGATAAACACAGCTACGCCACCGGCGATGAGATCGCCATCAGCCTGCGCGCGCCGTACACCGGCGCGGGCTTGATCACCATTGAGCGCGACAAGGTCTACACCCAGCAGTGGTTCAAGGCCGACAGCACCAACAGCGTGCAACATATCCGCGTGCCGGCAGGCCTTGAGGGCAATGCCTACGTCAACGTGCAGTTCGTGCGCGACATCGGCTCGGCTGAGGTTTACATGAGCCCGCTGTCCTACGGCGTGGTGCCGTTCAGCATCAACCTGGATGCGCGACGCATGGCGCTGAAGGTCGAAGGCCCGGCGAAGATCGAGCCGGGGCAGACGCTGGACATCAAGCTCAACGCCGACCGACCGGGCCGCGCCGTGGTGTACGCCGTGGACGAAGGCATTCTGCAGGTGGCGCGCTACCAGACGCCGGATCCGCTGGGTTTCTTCTTCCAGAAACGCGCGTTGGAGGTCGGCACCAGTCAGATCCTTGACCTGATCCTGCCGGAATTTTCCCGCCTGCTCAGTGGGGCGGCGCCCGGTGGCGATACGGAAGGCGCCTTGGCCAACCACCTGAACCCGTTCAAGCGTAAACACCAGCCACCGGTGGCCTGGTGGTCCGGGTTGGTGGATTTGCCGGCCGGCGAAACCGTGTTGCATTACCAAGTACCGGACAGCTTCAACGGCAAGTTGCACCTGTTCGCGGTGGCGGTGGATGCCGACAGCGTCGGCGTCAGCGAGGCCACGACCGACGTGCGTGGGCCGATTGTGATCACGCCCAACGTACCGGCCTTCGTCGCACCGGGGGATGTGTTCACGGTCAGCGCCGGGGTGTTCAGCAACCTCGACGCGGCGGCGGACGTGAAATTTGAAGTGCAAACCAGCAATGGCCTTGTGGTGCAGGGCGACAAGGGCAGTACCTTGTCGCTGCAACCGCGCAAGGAAGGCACCGCCGAATTCAAGATCAAGGTCGGTGACACCCTCGGTTCGGCAGACCTGCGTTTTGTCGCGGTGCTGCCGGATGGCAAGCGGGTCCAGGTGGCGGAAACCACCTCGATCCGACCGCTGAGCGAGCACCGCGTCGCCTTGAGCCTGGGCCGTTTCGACAACGCCAGCAAAGAGCTCAAACCCGCGCGCGAGCTGTACAGCCAACTGCGCGACGTGCAACTGGGCGTGGCCGCTTCGCCACTGGTCTGGGCCAACGGCCTCAAGCATTACCTGGATGACTACGGTTATGCGTGCACCGAGCAATTGGTGTCCAAGGCGATGCCGGCGTTGATCTGGGGCGGCACCGCACCCGAGGCCGAGCAGGCGTTCGGCAACGCGGTGCGCATGTTGCGCCAGCGCCAGAACCCGGCCGGTGGCTTTGGTTTGTGGGCGGCCAACCCGGACGTGGCGCCCTACGCCAGCCTGTACGCCACCGACTTCCTGATCGAAGCCAAGGAGCGCGGCCTGCCGGTACCGGAAGATCTGCTGGTGCGCGCCAACGCGTACCTGACCGAGCTGGCCAACGGCCCGAGCGAAGGCCTGTCGGAACTGCGCAACCGTGCCTATGCCGGTTACTTGCTGAGCCGTCAGGGGGTTCTGGTGAGCGGCGCTTTGAGCGATATCCGCGAACGCTACGAAACCTACTTCAAGGACAGCTGGCAGAACGACCTGGGCGCCGCGTACCTGGCGAGCAGCTACAAACTGCTCAAACAGGATCGCCAGGCTGACACCCTGTTCCGCAAAATCCCATGGCGCTCGCTTGTGGATAAGTGGGACAGCGACGGTCTGTACTACGACCCGCTGGTGCACGATGCCGAACATTTGCACCTGCTGGCGCGCCACTTCCCTGAGCTGATGGACGACGTCCCTGCGGCGCTGCTGGATAAGCTCGGCAAACGCCTCAACGAGCAACGCTACAACTCGCTGTCGGCGGCGCTGTTGCTGCGCGCCCTGGACAACTATGGCCAGCGCGCGCAGAGCGACATGACCCTCAAGGCCACCGCCTGGCTGGGTGACAAACAGCAACAACTGTTGGACATGGCCGGCCAGCCACCGCGCGCCGCCGTACCGGGTGGCACGCAAAAGCTGGTGATGGAGAAATCCGACGGCCCGTCCGCGTTCTACATGCTCAGTGAGGCCGGGTTTGATAGAGGCGCCAAGCTCAAGGCCATCAACAATGGCCTGGAAATCATCCACGAATACCTCGACCTCAAAGGCGAGCCCGTGAGCAAGGTTGCGGTGGGCGATGAGTTCCTGGTGCGCCTGCGCCTGCGCGCCACCGACCGTGATCAGGTGCAGCAAGTGGCCGTGGTCGATTTGCTGCCCGGTGGCGTCGAGCCTGTGTATAACTTGCCGCCGGAGCCGGAAGCGGCCAGCACCGAGGACAGTGAAGGTGATGACTCTGAGTACGTGGAAACCGCAGACAGTGAAGAAGCCGACACCTGGCAAGCGCCCATCGGCGAAACCGAACTGAGCAACTGGCAGCCGGACTACGTGGATGTGCGCGATGACCGCGTGGTGTTGTACGGCACTGCGCTGCGCGATGTAGGCACCTTCGTGTACCGCGTGCGCGCCACCAACGCCGGGACCTTCAATACGCCACCGGCCTACGCCGAAGGCATGTACGAAACCACCCTGCAAGGCCGTGGCAAAGTAGGCCAGCTTGAAATTACCAAGCCTTAAACGCCTGACGCCGCTGCTGGCGGCAGTGGTGGTGCTCGTGGGGCTGCGCGTGTGGCCCCATGCCCCGCTGGAGCAGGCAGCGACCTCCTCCAGGGTGGTGCTGGCCGACGACGGCGCGTTGCTGCGCATGACCCTGGCGCAGGACGGCCAATACCGCCTGTGGCTGCCGCTGGAGCGCATTTCGCCTTCGCTGGTCGAAGCGTTGTTGCTCAAGGAAGACCGCAATTTCTACTGGCACCCGGGGATCAATCCCCCGGCGTTGCTGCGCGCGGCGCTGGCCACCTACAGCGGTGGCCAGCGCCAGGGTGGCTCAACCTTGAGCATGCAGCTGGCGCGCCGCCTGTGGGACCTGAACACCCGGCAGGTCCCGGGCAAATTGCAGCAGATGGCGTTGGCGCTGTGGCTGGAGGCGCGCTACAGCAAGCACGACATCCTCGAGGCCTACCTGAACCTGGCGCCCATGGGCGGCAATATCGAAGGTGCCGAGGCGGCCAGCCGTATTTACTTCGGCAAGGCGGCGGCGCAGTTGTCATTGTCCGAGGCCCTGGCGCTGGCGGTGATCCCGCAACAACCGGGCCGGCGCGCGCGCTTCGGACCCTCACTGCAAAACGCGCGGCTGCGCCTGATGAAAGATTGGCGTGAGACTTATCCACACGACCCGCGCAATGCCAGTTTGCTCGACTTGCCCCTCGAAGCACGCAACCGCCAGCAGATCCCGTTCCTGGCGCCGCACCTGAGTGAACAGCTGCTGGCGTCCCAGGCCGGCAACGAACTCCACAGCACCCTTAACCTGCCCTTGCAGCAATTGCTCGAACGCCTGATCACCGGCTTTATTGCCGAGCGCCGCAGCACCGGCGTGGAAAACGCCACGGCGATCCTGATCGACAGCCGTGACCAGAGCGTCAAGGCCCTGGTGGGTTCGGCCGATTACTTATCCACAGGCATCCAGGGCCAGGTCAATGGCGTGCTGTCGCGGCGTTCGCCGGGCTCGACGCTCAAACCGTTTCTCTATGGGCTGGCGCTGGATCAGGGGCTGATCCACCCCATGAGCATCCTCAAGGACTTACCGAGTAACTTCGGCTACTTCCAGCCGGAAAATTTCGACGGCAGTTTTGTCGGGCCCCTGACGGCGCGCGATGCGTTGATCCGTAGCCGCAATATCCCGGCGGTGTGGCTGGCCAGCCAGGTTAAATCGCCGTCCTTGTATGGGTTGCTGCAACGCGCCGGTATCAAAGGCCTGCGCGATGAAAGCCATTACGGCCTGGCCCTGGCGCTTGGCGGTGGTGAGATGACCCCCGAGGAGCTGGCGCGGCTGTATGTGATGCTGGCCGGCGACGGGCACCTGCGGCCGTTGCGCTATGTGCAGGAACAGCCGCAAACCACCGGCGCGGCGCTGCTCACGCCCCAGGCCGCGTTTATGGTGCGTGACATGCTGCGCCGCAACCCGCGCCCGGACGGGCTGCCGGGCCGTCACTGGCGTACGGCGTGGAAAACCGGCACCTCGTGGGGGTTTCACGATGCGTGGAGCGCAGGCCTGGTCGGCCCGTATGTGCTGGTGGTGTGGGTGGGTAACTTCGATGGGCGGCCGAACCCGGCGTTTATCGGCGCCAAAACCGCTGCGCCGCTGTTTTTTCGCATCGCCGACGCCCTGCCCCTGGCCCTGCCCACCGTCGCGATCAAAGCCGACAAACCGCCGGCCGGGCTGGTGCGCATCGACGTCTGCGCGGCGTCGGGCGAGCTGCCCAACCGCTGGTGTCCGCAAACCCGCAAGACCTGGTACATCCCCGGCGTTTCACCGATTCGCGTGTCCAACCTGCACCGCCCGGTGCTGATCGACACCCGCACCGGCAAGGCCGCGTGCCCGCCCTTCGAGGCGCAGTACACCCGCGAAGAAGTCTTTGAGTTCTGGCCCAGTGACGTCCAACGCCTGTACCGAGCCGCCGGCCTGCCGCGCCGAACGCCACCCAGCGTGATGAAAAACTGCCAGCCCAACCGCATCACCGACCAGAGCGAAGCCCCGCAGATTCGCTCTCCGCTGACGCAGGTGAGTTATCAGTTGCGCCTCTCCCAGCCCCAGGAAAGCATCCCGCTGAACGCCAACGCCGCCAGCGATGCAGCGACGCTGTATTGGTTTGCTGATCAAACCTTGATCGGCCAGGGCCCGCCGCAAACCACACTGAACTGGCGGCCGGGCAAGTCCGGGGAGTATCGGTTGCGGGTGAGCGATGATCAGGGGCGCACTGCGAGTCGCGGGTTGAGGGTGGAGTTTGTGCCTTGAGTGAACAGATGACCCGGCCATTACCTGCTTGGGCAGTGGCCGGGCTCCCGATTACTCCACCGTCACCGACTTAGCCAAGTTACGCGGCTGATCAACGTCGGTGCCCTTCAACACCGCTACGTAGTACGACAGCAACTGCAGCGGGATGGTGTAGAGGATCGGCGACAGGGTGTCGTTGATGTGCGGCATGTTGATGACGTGGGTGCCTTCGCCGTTGGTCATGCCGGCTTTCTCGTCGGCGAATACCACCAGTTGGCCGCCACGGGCGCGCACTTCCTGCAGGTTGGACTTGAGCTTTTCCAGCAGTTCGTTGTTCGGCGCGACGGTGACTACCGGCATGTCGTCATCCACCAGGGCCAGTGGGCCGTGTTTGAGCTCGCCGGCCGGGTAGGCTTCGGCGTGGATGTAGGAGATTTCCTTGAGCTTGAGGGAGCCTTCCATCGCCACCGGGTACTGCGCGCCACGGCCGAGGAACAGGGTGTGGTTCTTGTCGGCGAACAGTTCGGCGACTTTTTCCACCACGCTGTCCATGGCCAGGGCTTCGCCCAGGCGGGTCGGCAGGCGACGCAGTTCTTCAACCAGGGTCGCTTCGACGCCGTCGGCCAGGGTGCCGCGCACTTGGCCCAGGGACAGGGTCAGCAACAACAGACCAACCAGTTGGGTGGTGAACGCTTTGGTGGAGGCCACACCGATTTCGCGACCGGCCTGGGTCAGCAGGGTGAGGTCGGACTCACGCACCAGCGAGCTGATGCTGACGTTGCAGATCGCCAGGCTGGCGAGGAAGCCCAGCTCTTTGGCGTTGCGCAGGGCGGCCAGGGTGTCGGCGGTTTCGCCGGACTGGGAGATGGTCACGAACAGGGTGTCGGGCTGCACCACCACTTTGCGGTAGCGAAATTCGCTGGCCACTTCGACCTGGCACGGGATGCTGGCCAGCTCTTCGAGCCAGTAACGGGCAACCATGCCGGCGTGGTAGCTGGTGCCGCAAGCAACGATCTGCACATTGCGCACTTTGGCGAACAGTTCGGCGGCTTGTGGGCCGAACGCGTTGACCAGCACGTGCTTGTCGCCCAGGCGACCTTCCAGGGTGCGTTGCACCACGGCCGGTTGCTCGTGGATTTCCTTGAGCATGAAGTGGCGGTATTCGCCCTTGTCGGCCGCTTCAGCGCCGTCGCGATATTGCACCGCTTCGCGTTCGACGGAATTGCCGTTTACGTCCCAGATCGCCACGCTTTCACGGCGGATGTCGGCAATATCGCCTTCTTCCAGGTACATGAAGCGGTCAGTGACCTGGCGCAGGGCCAGTTGGTCGGAGGCGAGGAAGTTCTCACCCAGGCCCAGGCCGATCACCAGCGGGCTGCCACTGCGGGCGGCGACCACACGGTCAGGCTGGCTGGCGCTGATTACCGCCAGGCCGTAGGCGCCATGCAGTTCCTTGACCGTGGCTTTGAGCGCGGTGGTCAGGTCGCTGTGGTCCTTGAGTTTGTGGTTGAGCAGGTGGGCGATGACTTCGGTGTCGGTGTCGGAGGTGAACACGTAGCCCAGGCTTTTGAGTTGTTCACGCAGCGCCTCGTGGTTTTCGATGATGCCGTTGTGCACCACCGCCAGGTCGCCGGAGAAGTGGGGGTGGGCGTTACGTTCACACGGCGCACCGTGGGTGGCCCAGCGGGTGTGGGCAATGCCGAGGCGACCGACCAACGGCTCGCCGGCCAGGGCCTGATCCAACTCACTGACCTTACCTGGGCGCCGCACGCGTTCAAGCTTGCCGGCATTGGTGAAGACGGCTACGCCGGCGCTGTCATAGCCGCGGTATTCCAGGCGCTTGAGGCCTTCGATGAGGATAGGGGTAATGTTGCGTTCAGCGACTGCGCCTACGATGCCACACATGGTGTTTCTCCTAGATGATTGCCGCGCATATCAGCGTAATGCCGCGGGCTTGGATCTGGTCGCGGGCCTCAAGCGGCAGGCGATCATCGGTAATAAGGGTATGGACGCTGCTCCAGGGCAGTTCCAGGTTGGGAATCTTGCGGCCGATTTTGTCGGATTCGACCATCACCACCACTTCGCGAGCGACCTCGGCCATCACGCGGCTCAGGCCCAGCAGTTCGTTGAAGGTGGTGGTACCGCGCTGCAGATCGATGCCGTCGGCGCCGATGAACAGTTGATCAAAGTCGTAGGAACGCAGCACTTGCTCGGCGACCTGGCCCTGGAACGAGTCCGAATGCGGGTCCCAGGTGCCACCGGTCATTAGCAGCACCGGCTCGTGTTCCAGTTCGCTCAAGGCGCTGGCCACGTGCAGGGAGTTGGTCATCACCACCAGACCAGGCTGGTGGCCCAGTTCGGGGATCATGGCGGCGGTGGTGCTGCCGCTGTCGATGATGATGCGTGCGTGTTCGCGCAAGCGCTGTACGGCGGCACGGGCGATGGCACGCTTGTAGGCCGAGATCGGCTGCGCGGCGTCGCCGACCAGTTCCTGGGGCATGGTGATTGCGCCACCGTAGCGGCGCAGCAACAGGCCGTTGCTTTCGAGGGCGGCCAGGTCTTTGCGAATGGTGACTTCCGAAGTTTCGAAACGCTTGGCCAATTCGTCCACGCTGACTTCGCCCTGCTCGTTGAGCAGGGTCAGAATGTTGTGGCGTCGTTGGGGGGTATTTCGTTTCGACATGATATTGATAAGTTTCGTTTCGAAATATAACGAAGGCAATCAAAACCTATTGGCGAAAGATCGTCAAGCGGTGGGCTTCATTTTTTATACGTTACATAACAAGCGTGGGAGGGGGCTTCCCCCCTCCCACATTGGAGATTTGCTGGTCGTGAAGCTGTGGATAACTCAGGTCTTTTTGATTTTAACCGGGCGTTTCCAGCCGTCGATGTTGCGTTGGCGGGCGCGGGCGACACCCAACTGCAAGTTATCCACATCCTGGTTGATGGTGGAGCCGGCCGCCGTTGTGGCACCGTCGCCTACGCTCACCGGCGCCACCAACGAATTGTTGGAGCCGATAAACACGTCTTCACCCAAGACAGTCTGGTGCTTGTTGGCGCCATCGTAGTTGCAGGTGATGGTGCCGGCGCCGATGTTGGTACGTGCACCGACAGTGGCATCGCCCAAATAGGTAAGGTGACCCGCCTTGGCGCCCTCGCCCAAGTGGGCGTTTTTCAGTTCGACGAAGTTACCCACATGGGCCTTGGCTTCCAGCACGCTGCCAGGACGCAACCGCGCAAACGGCCCGGCATCGCTGCCCTCGCCCATCACCGCACCGTCAATGTGACTGTTGGCCTTGATCACCACGCCTTTGCGCAGGGTGCTGTCCTTGATCACGCAGTTGGGGCCGATGACCACGTCATCTTCGATGATCACGCGGCCTTCGAGGATTACGTTGATGTCGATCAGCACATCGCGGCCCACGCTGACTTCACCGCGTACATCGAAGCGGGCAGGATCGCGCAGGGTTACGCCCTGGGCCATCAGGCGACGGCCTTCACGCAGTTGGTAGTGACGCTCCAGCTCGGCCAATTGCTTGCGGTCGTTGGCGCCCTGCACTTCCATTGGGTCGTGGGGCTGCTCGGTGGCGACCAGCAAACCGTCACTCACGGCCATCTCGATCACGTCGGTGAGGTAGTACTCGCCTTGGGCGTTGTTGTTCGACAGGCGGCTCATCCAGTCGGCAAGCTTGTTGGCAGGCACCGCGAGAATCCCGGTGTTGCCCTCGGTGATGGCACGCTGGGCTTCACTGGCGTCTTTGTGCTCGACGATGGCGGCGACCTTGCCGTCGGCGTTGCGCACGATGCGGCCGTAGCCGGTGGGGTCATCCAGTTCGACGGTCAGCAGGCCCATTTGGCCTGGGACCACGTGCTTGAGCAGGCGTTGCAGGGTTTCCACTTCGATCAGCGGCACGTCGCCGTAGAGGATCAGCACGGTGTCAGCGGTGATGAACGGCACGGCTTGTGCGGTGGCGTGGCCGGTGCCCAGTTGCTTGTCCTGCAGGACGAAATTCAGGTCATCCGCCGCCAGACGCTCACGCACCACATCGGCACCGTGGCCGATGACCACGTGGATACGTTGCGGACTCAGCTGCCGGGCGCTGTGGATAACATGGCCAAGCATGGAATTACCGGCCACCGGGTGCAGCACCTTAGGCAGGGCCGAACGCATGCGGGTGCCCTGGCCTGCGGCGAGAATGACGATTTCAAGAGACATGAATGGCTACCAATCCTGGGCGGTCCGGGTTCAGACCAGAGAAGTGTTTTGCAAAAAAAGAAAAAGGGTAGCCGAGGCTACCCTTTTTAATCAATCGCGCTTGAAGCATGACGGCATGGCCGCTTACTTCTTGCGGATCTGCTGGAGCGTGCGCAGCTGGGCTGCAGCCTCGGCCAGACGTACAGCAGCAGCGCTGTAGTCGAAGTCCGCTCCCTTTTCGTTCAGGGCCTTCTCAGCAGCCTTGACGGCTTCCTGAGCGGAGGCTTCATCCAGGTCGCCAGCACGTTGCACGGTGTCGGCAAGTACCTTGACCATGTTCGGCTGAACCTCGAGGAAACCACCGGAGATGTAAAACACCTCCTTGTCCCCACCTTGCTTGGTCAACGTGATCGGACCTGGCTTCAAGCTGGTGATCAACGGCGCGTGGCCCATGGCAATACCCAGGTCACCGAGTTCGCCGTGTGCAATCACCATTTCTACCAGACCGGAGAAGATTTCCCCTTCCGCGCTGACGATATCGCAATGGACTGTCATAGCCATCTGATTGCCTCAACCTGATGAGCGCCCGTTTCCGGGCGCTTGGATTACAGTTTCTTGGCTTTCTCGATCGCTTCTTCGATGCCGCCGACCATGTAGAACGCTTGTTCTGGCAGGTGGTCGTAGTCACCGTTGAGGATGCCTTTGAAGCCAGCAATGGTGTCTTTCAGGGAAACGTATTTACCCGAAGCACCGGTGAAGACTTCAGCCACGAAGAACGGCTGCGACAAGAAGCGCTGGATCTTACGAGCACGGTTTACCAACTGCTTGTCGGCTTCCGACAGCTCGTCCATACCCAGAATCGCGATGATGTCCTTCAGTTCTTTGTAACGCTGCAGCACGTACTGAACGCCGCGAGCGGTGTCGTAGTGCTCCTGGCCGATCACGTTCGGGTCCAGCTGGCGCGAAGTCGAGTCGAGTGGATCGACCGCTGGGTAGATACCCAGGGAAGCGATGTCACGGGACAGTACGACAGTTGCGTCCAAGTGGGCGAAGGTGGTCGCAGGCGACGGGTCGGTCAAGTCATCCGCAGGTACGTATACCGCTTGGATCGAAGTGATCGAACCTTCCTTGGTCGAAGTGATACGTTCTTGCAGAACGCCCATCTCTTCAGCCAGGGTCGGCTGATAACCTACTGCAGAAGGCATACGGCCCAGCAGTGCGGATACTTCAGTACCGGCCAGGGTGTAACGATAGATGTTGTCGACGAACAGCAGAACGTCGTTACCTTCGTCACGGAACTTCTCGGCCATGGTCAGGCCGGTCAGTGCCACGCGCAGACGGTTTCCCGGCGGCTCGTTCATCTGACCGTAAACCAGTGCCACTTTGTCCAGAACGTTGGAGTCCTTCATCTCGTGGTAGAAGTCGTTACCCTCACGAGTACGCTCACCCACACCGGCGAACACGGAATAACCGCTGTGCTCGATGGCGATGTTACGGATCAGTTCCATCATGTTTACGGTCTTGCCTACACCGGCACCACCGAACAGACCGACTTTACCGCCTTTGGCGAACGGGCAAACCAGGTCGATAACCTTGATGCCGGTTTCCAGCAGATCGTTGCCGCCCGCTTGCTCGGCGAACGAAGGTGCTGGGCGGTGAATGCCCCAACGCTCTTCGGTGTCGATCGGACCGGCTTCGTCAATCGGATTGCCCAGTACGTCCATGATCCGGCCCAGGGTCGCTTTACCGACCGGTACGGAGATGGCTGCGCCAGAGTCGATAACGTCCAGACCGCGCTTCAAGCCTTCGGTGGAACCCATCGCAATGGTACGAACTACGCCGTCGCCCAGCTGCTGCTGAACTTCCAGAGTAGTTTCCGCGCCTTGTACTTTCAGCGCGTTGTAGATGCTCGGTACGCTGTCGCGTGGGAATTCCACGTCGATAACGGCGCCGATGATTTGAACGATACGTCCGCTACTCATAGCTGGATCCTCTGAATATTTGAACCGTTAAACCGCGGCAGCGCCGCCGACGATTTCCGAGATCTCTTGGGTGATCGCAGCCTGACGCGCCTTGTTGTAGATCAGCTGCAAATCGCTGATCAGATCACCGGCGTTGTCGGTAGCGTTTTTCATCGCGATCATCCGCGCCGCTTGTTCAGCTGCGTTGTTCTCGACCACCGCCTGGTACACCTGCGACTCCACGTAGCGCACCATCAAGCCGTCAAGCAGCTCTTTGGCGTCTGGTTCGTAGAGGTAGTCCCAGTGGTGCTTGAGTTCCTGATCCGGGGTCGCCACCAGTGGAATCAATTGCTCCACGGTTGGCTGCTGGGTCATGGTGTTGATGAACTTGTTGGATACCACGGACAGGCGGTCAATCCGGCCTTCCAGGTACGCATCCAGCATCACCTTCACACTGCCGATCAAATCATTGATCGACGGCTCTTCACCCAGGTGGCTGATAGCTGCAACGACGTTACCGCCGAAGTTGCGGAAAAAGGCCGCACCCTTGCTACCGACAACACACAGATCGATCTCGACGCCGTTTTCGCGGTTTACCGCCATGTCCTTGACCAGGGCCTTGAACAGGTTGGTATTCAGGCCACCGCACAAACCACGGTCACTGCTCACTACCACATAACCTACACGCTTGACGGCGCGCTCGATCATGAACGGGTGGCGGTATTCCGGGTTGGCGTTGGCCAGATGCCCAATTACCTGGCGGATACGTTCCGCATAAGGACGGCTAGCAGCCATGCGCATTTGTGCCTTGCGCATTTTGCTGACCGCCACTTTTTCCATGGCGCTGGTAATTTTTTGCGTGCTTTTGATGCTCGCAATCTTACTGCGAATCTCTTTTGCGCCTGCCATGTAACACCTATCAGGTTAGCAAGCGGGAGCCTTGCGGCTCCCGCTGCGGCTTACCAGGTTTGGGTGGCCTTGAACTTCTCGATACCGGCTTTCATGCCAGCGTCGATATCGTCATTGAAGTCACCCTTCACGTTGATCTTCGCCATCAATTCGGCGTGATCGCGGTTGAAGTAAGCAATCAGCGCTTGTTCGAAGCTGCCGACCTTGGTGATTTCAACGTCGGTCAGGAACCCACGCTCAGCGGCATACAGCGACAACGCCATGTCAGCGATCGACATTGGGGCGTATTGCTTCTGCTTCATCAGCTCGGTAACGCGCTGACCATGCTCAAGTTGCTTACGGGTCGCTTCGTCCAGGTCAGAAGCGAACTGGGCGAATGCCGCCAGTTCACGGTACTGAGCCAGAGCGGTACGGATACCACCGGAGAGCTTCTTGATGATCTTGGTCTGAGCGGCACCACCCACACGGGATACCGAAACACCGGCGTTCACTGCTGGGCGGATGCCCGAGTTGAACATGGCCGATTCCAGGAAGATCTGACCGTCAGTGATGGAAATCACGTTGGTCGGAACGAACGCGGAAACGTCGCCAGCCTGGGTTTCGATGATCGGCAGTGCGGTCAGGGAACCGGTTTTGCCGGTCACTGCGCCGTTGGTGAACTTCTCGACGTACTCTTCCGAAACGCGGGATGCGCGCTCCAGCAGACGGGAGTGGAGATAGAACACGTCGCCTGGGTAAGCTTCACGGCCTGGTGGACGGCGCAGCAGCAGGGAGATTTGGCGATAAGCCACTGCCTGCTTGGACAGATCGTCATAAACGATCAGCGCGTCTTCACCGCGGTCGCGGAAGAATTCACCCATGGTGCAACCGGAATACGGTGCCAGGAATTGCAGCGCAGGAGATTCCGAAGCACTGGCAGCCACGATGATCGTGTTGGCCAGGGCGCCGTTTTCTTCCAGCTTGCGAACCACGTTGGCGATGGTCGATTGCTTCTGACCAATGGCTACGTAGACGCAGAAAATGCCGCTGTTCTTCTGGTTGATGATCGCGTCGATCGCCAGAGCGGTTTTACCGATCTGACGGTCACCGATGATCAGCTCACGCTGGCCACGGCCGACTGGGATCATGGCATCGACAGCCTTGTAGCCAGTCTGTACAGGCTGGTCTACCGACTTACGCCAGATCACGCCTGGAGCAACTTTCTCGACCGCGTCGGTCTCGGTGTTGCCCAGTGGACCTTTGCCGTCAACAGGGTTACCCAGTGCATCGACTACGCGACCCAGCAGTTCCTTACCAACCGGAACTTCCAGGATGCGGCCTGTGCACTTGGCGCTCATGCCTTCAGCCAGACTGGTGTAAGCGCCCAATACAACGGCACCTACGGAGTCTTGCTCCAGGTTGAGGGCCATACCGTAGACGCCGCCCGGAAACTCGATCATCTCGCCGTACATTACGTCGGCCAGACCGTGAATCCGCACGATGCCGTCAGATACGCTGACGACAGTGCCTTCGTTACGGGCTTGGGAGGTCACATCGAGCTTGTCGATGCGGCCCTTGATAATTTCACTTATTTCGGAAGGATTGAGTTGCTGCATTGCTCTGCTGCCCCTTCAAACTCAAGATTTCAATGCTTCGGCAAGTTTCGCGATTTTGCCGCGAATCGAGCCATCGATAACCAGGTCGCCGGCACGGATAACAACACCACCAATCAGGGATGCGTCCTCCGAAGCTTGCAGGCGCACTTCCCGATTGAGTCGTGCACTGAGAACCTTGGCGAGTTTGTCTTGCTGTTCTTGGTTCAATGCAAAAGCACTGGTCACTTCAACGTCTACCGATTTCTCTGCTTCGGCCTTGTACAGGTCGAACAGAGCGGCGATCTCCGGCAACAGCTGGAGACGGTCGTTTTCGGCAACGACGTTGATGAAGTTCTGCACTTTCACATCAAACTTGTCGCCGCACACTTCAATAAAAGTGGCGGCCTTGTCTGCGCTCGTCAGGCGCGGGGCCTTGAGCACGCGCTGCATGGTGTCATCTTGCGACACTGCTGCAGCCAGGCCGAGCATGGCTGACCAAGAGGCCAGTTGCTGGTGGGCCTGGGCGTGCTCGAAGGCTGCCTTAGCGTAAGGTCGGGCCAACGTGGTCAGTTCTGCCATGATCGCCCTCGCTTAAATTTCAGCAGCCAGTTTATTAACCAGCTCCGCGTGCGCGTTTTGATCGATAGTGGCACCGAGGATCTTCTCAGCACCGCCGACCGCCAGAGCACCCAGTTGGGCACGCAGCGCGTCTTTGACGCCGTTCAGTTCCTGTTCGATCTCGGCATGAGCCGAAGCCTTCACACGGTCAGCTTCGACGCGGGCTTTTTCAACAGCCTCTTCGACGATCTGGTTACCGCGTTTCTTGGCTTGCTCAATGATTTCAGCTGCCTGTGCTTTAGCATCGCGCAGTTGATGACCCACTTTTTCTTGGGCCAGCTCCAGGTCGCGAGCTGCACGGCTGGCAGCGTCCAAACCGTCTGCGATCTTCTTCTGACGTTCGTGCAAAGCCGCGATGACCGGAGGCCACACGAACTTCATGCAAAACACTACAAAAATGAAGAACGCAACGGATTGGCCAATCAGGGTTGCATTAATGTTCACGCCAACACCTCGCTCATTCGTTGTCCATCACCCCAATCAACTCGAAAATTCGAGTGATTAGCCAGCGAGTTGACCAACGAAGGGGTTCGCGAAGGTGAAGAACAGAGCGATACCAACGCCGATCATGGTTACGGCGTCGAGCAGGCCGGCAACGATGAACATTTTAACTTGCAGCATTGGGACCATTTCTGGCTGACGCGCTGCGCCTTCCAGGAATTTGCCGCCCAGCAGGCCGAAACCAATGGCAGTACCCAGGGCGCCCAGGCCGATCAACAGTGCAACAGCGATAGCGGTTAGACCAACTACAGTTTCCATCTTTCCTCCCGACTTTTACGTCGTATGGTTTAGGTTTTTTAGATTTTAAAGCGGTAAAACAAATCGTTTCATAGCCCTTTCAGGCCACCTTCCCGTTTCACCGGGAAGGACATCAGACTAGTCGAGACTGGTCTTAATGGTTCTCTTCGTGCGCCATCGACAGGTAGACGATGGTCAGCATCATGAAGATAAACGCCTGCAGGGTAATGATCAGGATGTGGAACACCGCCCACGCCCACTGCAGAACTACGCCCAGGCCGCTAAGCCAGAGCAGACCACTGCCGAACATCACAGCGATCAGAATGAACACCAGCTCACCGGCATACATGTTGCCGAACAGTCGCAGAGCCAGGGAAATCGGCTTGGCGATCAGAGTGACGAATTCCAGCAGGAAGTTCACCGGGATCAGCAGGGCTTGAACGAAAATGTTCTTGCTGCCGAACGGGTGCAGGGTCAGTTCGCCGATGAAGCCGCCGATGCCCTTGACCTTGATGCTGTAGAAAATGATCAACGCGAACACCGACAAGGCCATGCCCAGGGTGGCGTTAGGGTCCGTGGTGGAAACCGCACGGAATGGAATGTGCTGATCGCCGGAGATCAGGATGGCCAGTTGAGGAATCCAGTCGACCGGTACCAGGTCGACGGCGTTCATCAGGAACACCCAGACGAAGATGGTCAGTGCCAGCGGCGCAATCACCGGGCTGCGACCATGGAAGCTGTCTTTCACGCTGCCATCGACGAATTCGACCAGTACTTCAACGAAGTTCTGCAGGGCGCCTGGTTGACCGGAAGTCGCCTTCTTTGCCGCCATGCGGAAAATCAGGACGAAGATCAGACCCAATGCGACCGACCAACCCAAAGTATCCAGGTGGAAGGCCCAGAAGCCCATTTCTTTGGCTTCTGCTGCGGTGTGGGCAAAGCCCCAGCCGCCGTTGGGAAGCTGACCGAAGGTCAGGTTCTGCAAGTGGTGCTGGATATAGCCCGAAGCGGTTGTTTCTGCCATGGTTGCCTCAAACGCCCTAAGGTTTCGAAAGTCTTGTTTTCATTAGCAGGGGAGCGAACCAGCTGACCAGTTGGGTCAACACGAAGACGCCGAATACAGCCAGCGGCGCCAATGGCTTCACACCTGCAAAGGTCAGTGCAAACAGCACTGCCGTCAAAATCAGTTTCCCTGCCTCACCGGCATAAAAAGACCGGACGATAGCCTGGGCTGCCCGGGCGCCGGAAAACCGAAAGGCCCTGTGAGCAAAATACATATTGGGCAGCAAGGCTATCAGGCCTCCGCAGAGTCCTGAATATCCGGCTACGACTCCATGCCCGTACCAAAGCGCCAATGCGGCAATCAGCAACGTGACAAATTGAGCCAATAAAACCGGGAAAACGGCCAAGCGATGGAACGGCAACGTGTTTGGCGTGCGGGTTTCCATCACTCTTGCTCCTCAATGGTCGGCTGCCGGAAATCAATAACTTGGCATAATTTGTGCCGACAAAATGCGCGCAGAGTATAGGGGCGGTTCTGCCCCTATTCAACTGTCAGGTAGTCATTTCCGATCACACGCTACATAAGCAAATGTTTCAGCGGATGTGGGCAAGGACGCCCTGAAGCTCATCGAGCGAGTTATATCCGATGACCAATTGACCTTTACCTTTCTTGCCATGGCGAATTTGCACCGCAGAGCCCAGGCGCTCGGCCAGTCGCTGCTCGAGCCGCGCGATATCCGGGTCAGGTTTGACGGTTTCGACCGGTGCAGGTTTGCCGCTGAGCCATTGGCGAACCAGGGCTTCGGTCTGACGAACGGTGAGCCCTCGTGCGACAACGTGTCGCGCCCCTTCAACCTGTTGATTTTCGGGCAGACCGAGCAACGCACGGGCATGACCCATTTCGAGGTCGCCGTGGGACAACATGGTCTTGATCACTTCGGGCAGCGCAATCAGGCGCAGCAAGTTGGAGACGGTCACGCGGGATTTCCCCACGGCCTCGGCCACTTGTTGCTGGGTCAGCTGGAATTCCTGCTGCAGGCGCTGCAAGGCGATCGCTTCTTCGATCGGATTGAGATCTTCACGCTGGATGTTCTCGATCAACGCCATGGCGATAGCGGTTTCATCCGGCACATCGCGCACCATCGCCGGGATGGTCTCTTTGCCGGCCTGCTGGCTGGCGCGCCAGCGGCGTTCACCGGCGATGATTTCAAAGCGCCCGCCATCAATCGGGCGAACCACGATCGGCTGCATCACACCCTGGGCCTTGATCGAGTTGGCCAGTTCTTCCAGCGCCTGGGGGTCCATGTCGCGGCGTGGCTGGTATTTGCCGCGCTGGATAAGGTCCAGGGGCAGGTGTTGCAGCTCGCGTTCATCGGCCTGCACCGCTTGTTCTTCAAGCGATGTGACGGTCGGACCACTCAACAGTGCATCCAGTCCACGTCCGAGACCTCGTTTCTTGACGGCCATGGGGATTCCTTAAGTTGGCTGGGCTGCAGCGGTGCGTGGGTTGCGGCGTTGACGGCGAACCATCTCGCCGGCCAGAGCCAGGTAGGCAATGGCGCCACGCGAAGTCTTGTCGTAGGCCAGGGCCGGCATGCCGTAGCTTGGCGCTTCGGCCAAGCGGATGTTGCGCGGGATCACCGTGTCGTACAACTGCTCACCAAAGTGTTCCTTGAGCTGCGCGGACACATCGTTCATCAGGCTCAGGCGCGGATCGAACATGGTTCGCAGCAGGCCTTCGATCTGCAGGTTCGGGTTGAGCAATTCGGCGATACGCTTGATGTTATCCACAAGGTCGCTCAAACCTTCCAACGCGTAGTACTCGCACTGCATGGGGATAATCACCCCATCAGCGGCCACCAATGCGTTCAGCGTGAGCATCGACAGCGACGGTGGGCAGTCGATCAAAATGTAGTCGTAGTTCTCGCGAATCGGCGCCAGGGCGCTGCGCAGACGGCTTTCTTTCATCTGCATTTCCAGCAGCACCACTTCAGCCGCGGTCAAATCGCGGTTGGCCGGCAGCAATTGGTAGCCGCCATGCTCGGAGTAATGCATGGCCTGGGCCAGGTCACACTCGCCTATCAGCAAGTCGTAGACCGAGTTTTCCAAACCGTGTTTATCCACACCGCTACCCATGGTAGCGTTGCCCTGTGGATCGAGATCGATCAACAGCACCCGGCGCTTAGTGGCGACCAGGGATGCTGCGAGGTTGATGCAGGTGGTGGTTTTACCCACGCCACCTTTCTGGTTCGCTATCGCGAATACCTTAGCCATTCTTGCTTGTGTTCCCAATCATGCCGTGCGGCGCAGTATCAGCAGATGGCGTTGGCCTTGGCAACCGGGTACGGCCAAGGCGTGTTCGCTATCGAGGTGGAAGTCTGCCGGCAATGCTAACAGCTCATCGCTTGGATGGACGCCCTTCATTGCCAGCCAGCGGGTATCGCAGTCGCCCAGATGGCGGGTCCAGTTGCTGAAGTTATCCATGCTGCTGAACGCACGGGAAACAATTCCGTTGAACGGCTGTTCAGGTGTGAATTCTTCGACCCGGCTGTGGATAACCTGCAAGTTATCGAGTTTGAGCTCGAGCTTGACCTGGGTCAGGAAGCGGGTTTTCTTGCCGTTACTGTCCAGACAGGTCACTTGCGACTCGGGAAACAGGATAGCCAGGGGTATACCCGGCATGCCGCCGCCACTGCCAACGTCCAACCAGCGACCATTATCGACGAAGGGCATTACGCTCAAACTGTCGAGCAAATGCCGCGACACCATCTCGTCCGGATTACGCACCGCCGTCAGGTTGTAAGCCTTGTTCCATTTGATCAACAGGGCCAGGTAGCCCAACAGCAGGTCGTGCTGGGCGGCGGTCAGGTCGACGCCCAACTGGCGTGCACCTGTGGATAACTCTTCGGCGTGTTGCGAGGTGACAGACGAACTCAAGCGCTTTGCTCCAACTGACGGCCCGCGCCGCGTTTTTTCAAATGAATCATCAACAGCGAGATGGCTGCCGGGGTCACACCAGGGATACGTGACGCCTGGCCAAGGGTTTCCGGACGAGTTATCCCCAGCTTGCTTTGAATTTCTTTCGACAGCCCGGAAATACCGGTGTAGTCGATATCCACAGGCAGCTTGGTGTCTTCACTGGCGCGCAGCCGGGCGATTTCGTCCTGCTGACGGTCAATGTAACCGGCATATTTGGTCTTGATTTCAACCTGCTCGGCGACCTGGGGATCTTCTGCGCCGCCGCCCGTCACTTCGACCAAACCTGCGTAGTCGATTTCCGGACGGGACAGCAGGTTGAGCAAGTTGTACTCGTGGGTCAGCGGCGTGCCGAATTTTTCAGCGATTGCGTCGCCCTGTTCGGTGCCTGGACGAACCCACGTGCTTTTCAGACGCTGTTCTTCCAGCGCGATGCTCTCGCGTTTTTTGCAGAAGGCTTCCCAGCGCTCGTCGTCGACCAGACCCAGCTCGCGACCTTTTTCGGTCAAACGCAGGTCGGCATTGTCTTCACGCAGGATCAGGCGGTATTCCGCCCTCGAAGTGAACATCCGATACGGTTCCTGGGTACCCAGGGTAATCAGGTCGTCGACCAATACCCCGATGTACGCCTCATCACGGCGCGGGCACCAGCTGTCTTTGCCCTGTGCACGCAATGCCGCGTTGGTCCCAGCCAGTAAACCTTGCGCGCCGGCCTCTTCGTAACCGGTAGTGCCGTTGATCTGGCCGGCGAAAAACAAGCCGCCGATCACTTTGGTTTCCAGGCTGTATTTCAGGTCGCGCGGGTCGAAGTAGTCGTACTCGATGGCGTAACCAGGGCGCACGATATGCGCGTTTTCCATGCCGCGGATCGACTGCACGATCTGGATCTGCACGTCGAACGGCAGGGAAGTAGAAATCCCGTTCGGGTAAAGCTCGTGAGTAGTCAGTCCTTCGGGCTCGATAAAGACCTGGTGACTTTCCTTGTCGGCAAAGCGGTGGATCTTGTCTTCGATCGATGGGCAATAACGCGGGCCAATGCCTTCGATCACCCCGGAATACATGGGCGAACGGTCGAGATTGGCCGCAATGATTTCGTGGGTGCGGGCATTGGTGTGCGTAATCCAGCAGCTCACCTGCTTAGGGTGTTGCTCTTTGGAGCCCATGAACGACATGACGGGAATCGGTGTATCACCGGCCTGTTCGGTCATCACCGAGAAATCCACAGAACGTCCGTCGATACGCGGCGGGGTTCCGGTTTTCAGGCGGCCGACACGCAGCGGCAATTCACGCAGACGGTTTGCCAGGGCAATCGACGGCGGATCGCCAGCGCGGCCGCCGGAATAGTTCTGCATCCCGATGTGGATAAGTCCGCCAAGGAAGGTGCCGGTGGTCAGCACCACGGATTCTGCGAAAAAACGCAGACCCATTTTGGTGACAACACCGCGTACCTCGTCTTGCTCAACGATCAAGTCATCCGCTGCTTGCTGAAATATCCACAGGTTCGGCTGGTTTTCCAGGGTTTCACGCACCGCCGCCTTGTACAGGATGCGGTCGGCTTGTGCCCGAGTTGCACGTACGGCCGGGCCTTTGCGGCTGTTGAGCACGCGAAATTGAATGCCACCCTTGTCAGTAGCCATGGCCATGACGCCGCCGAGGGCATCGATTTCCTTGACCAAGTGGCTTTTGCCGATCCCGCCAATAGCGGGGTTGCAACTCATGGCGCCGAGGGTTTCCACGTTGTGCGTCAGCAACAGGGTTTTTACACCCATTCGTGCTGACGCCAGTGCTGCCTCGGTACCGGCATGACCGCCGCCGATGACGATCACTTCAAAACGGGAAGGGAAATCCACCACGCACCTCGTGCCTGCTTATGTAGGTAATTAGGAATTGATTGGTTGAGCTGGTTTTAGAGCTTTGGCGGCAAGTATAGGGACTTAGCCCTTCCTAAAGAACCCTTTGCACAAAATTTAACCAGCTGTGGACGAATCACGGACAATAGAAATTAAAAAGAAAGAAATTTATAAGATCTTTGTTTTTATGTTTATTTCTACTGAGCCACGTTTCTGTGGATAGATCTCTACAGGCCTTATTTTACGGATTGTACAGAGATTCAAAAGTCTGTGGTCATGTGCCAATGAGGCCGTTGGATAAGTGCTTTAAGCCTGTGGATTAAATGACTGCTTATCCACAGGCAGGTTTTTACTCAGGTTTCGAGCCTTGTTATCAACCGAGCCTACGGGGGGTTATTCACAGGGCTTAATCCACAGAAAAGCGTCCGTAGCCGCCAAAGCCGCCCACGGAAAAGCCGTATCGATCGATGTGATTTCTCAGGTGAGGTGTTCGAATGCTCTGAAACGAACAGAACAGGCAGGCGCGAATGGCCTGCCTGGGATCAGCAAAGGGCTATTTACCGATGCAAAAACTGGAGAAGATCCGTCCCAGCAGATCATCCGAGCTGAATGCACCGGTGATTTCTCCTAACAACTGCTGAGCCTGACGTAAATCTTCAGCCAGCAGCTCTCCTGCGCCTGCCAGGGTCAGTTGGGCTCTACCGTGCTCCAAGGCAGCACTTGCATGGCGCAAGGCCTCCAAGTGCCTGCGACGCGCACTGAAGCTGCTCTCCGAGGTTTGCTCGTAGCCCATGCAGGCTTTGAGATGATCGCGCAGCAGTTCCAGACCCTCTCCGGCCGATTTGGCGCTCAGGCTGATAGTCACGTGGCCATCGCCGCTGGTTTCCAAGGCGATATCGTCACCCGTCAGGTCAGCTTTATTGCGGATTAACGTGACTTTGGCCGGGTCCGGCCGTTGCTCGAGGAATTCCGGCCACAGAGCAAACGGATCCGCAGCTTCCGGCGCTGTTGCATCTACCACCAGCAGTACTCGGTCTGCTTCGCTGATGGCCTTGAGCGCACGCTCCACGCCAATTTTTTCCACCTGGTCATCGGTGTCGCGTAGGCCCGCGGTGTCAACCACGTGCAACGGCATACCATCAATGTGGATATGTTCGCGCAGGATGTCCCGTGTGGTGCCGGCAATCTCAGTGACGATGGCCGCTTCACGCCCTGCCAGGGCATTTAGCAGGCTGGACTTACCAGCATTGGGACGCCCTGCGATGACCACTGTCATACCGTCACGCAGCAAGGCACCCTGCCCGGCCTCACGCAGCACTGTGGATAACTCATCGCGGACTTTGTCCAACATCGCCAATACATGGCCATCGGCGAGGAAGTCGATTTCTTCCTCCGGAAAATCAATCGCCGCTTCAACGTAGATACGCAGGCTGATCAGTTGCTCGGTCAAGTTATGCACACGCAGGGAAAAAGCACCCTGCAACGAGCGCAGTGCATTGCGCGCAGCCTGCGCAGAACTGGCCTCGATCAAGTCGGCAATGGCCTCGGCCTGGGCCAGGTCGAGTTTGTCGTTGAGGAAGGCGCGTTCGCTGAATTCTCCTGGGCGGGCCAGACGGCAACCCAACTGCAGGCAGCGTTGCAGCAACATATCCAATACCACTGGGCCACCGTGCCCTTGCAACTCCAGCACATCCTCACCGGTGAACGAGTTTGGCCCTGGGAAGTAGATGGCCAGCCCTTCGTCCAACACGCTTTCATCCGCATCCAGAAATTGGCCGTAATGGGCGTAACGCGGCTTTAACTCACGGCCGCTGATGGCCTTCGCCGCGTGGCCTGCGAGCGGTCCGGAAATACGCACAATACCGACCCCGCCGCGACCTTGAGCGGTTGCGACAGCGGCGATGGTTTCACGAGGAGCACTCATCAGCAGGTTCCAGGACAAAAGTGACGGAAAGCAAAACGCCCCACTAGGGGGCGTCTTGAGTGGTTACCCACAGAGTAAATTACGCCTCGGCTTTTTTGGTAGCCGCTTCGATTTTACGTGTGATGTACCACTGTTGAGAGATCGACAATACGTTGTTGACCACCCAGTACAGCACCAGACCAGCTGGGAACCACAGGAAGAAGAAGGTGAAGATGATTGGCATCATTTTCATCACTTTAGCCTGCATCGGATCCGGCGGAGTCGGGTTCAGACGCTGCTGGATAAACATGGTCGCGCCCATGATGATCGGCAGGATAAAGAACGGGTCTTTGATCGACAGGTCAGTTATCCACAGCATGAACGGTGCCTGGCGCATTTCTACGCTTTCCAGGAGCACCCAGTACAGCGACAGGAATACTGGCATCTGTACCAGAATCGGCAAGCATCCACCCAGCGGGTTGATCTTCTCTTTCTTGTACAGCTCCATCATGGCTTGCGACATTTTTTGCCGGTCGTCGCCATGTTGCTCTTTAAGAGCGGCCAGTTTCGGTGCTACGGCACGCATGCGCGCCATCGACTTATAGCTGGCAGCCGACAGTGGGAAGAAGATCCCCTTGATCAGCATGGTCAGGAAGATGATCGACCAGCCCCAGTTACCGACAATGCTGTGGATATGTTGCAGCAACCAGAAGATCGGCTGGGCAATGAACCAGAGAATCCCGTAATCCACAGTCAGTTCCAGACCTGGGGACAACTCTTTCAGCACGGCCTGGCTTTTTGGGCCGGCGTACAGGGTAGCGCTGGTTTCAGCCTTGGCGCCTGGCGCAACGGTCAACGCCGGGCCGGTGTAGCCGATGATGTAGTTACCTTTGCTGTCTTTGCGCGCCAGTACTGCATTGTTCTGGCCTGGCTGAGGAATCCAGGCGGTCACGAAGTAGTGCTGCAGCCAAGCTACCCAGCCACCGTTCACGTTATAAGTGATCGGCGCTTTCGTTTTATCTTCGGCCACTTTATCCATGTCTTTCATGGATACTTTTTTGTACGGCTCCGAACTTGTCCACAGGGCTGCGCCCAGGTAAGTCGCGGTGCCGGTCGCGGTGCTGGACGAAGGATCAGAGCTGGCATCACGCTTGAGCTGGGCAAACATTGCACCGGTCCAAGGTTGAGCGCTCTGGTTGTCGATCAGATAGGTGACAACGATGTCGTACAGGCCACGCTTGAGTGTGAAGCGCTTGATGTAATTGACGCCGTCCTTGCTGAACTTCAAGTCCACGACCAATTGGTCCTGGCCTTCAGCCAGTTGATAACTCTTCTTTTCCGAAGAGAAAATCGGACGACCGGTTGCGCTTGCATCGGGACCGTTGGTGCCGATCAGGCCGCTTTGCGCCTGGTAAACACGTTCGCCACCGTTATCGAACAACTGGAAAGGAATTTCCGGATGGTCCTGACGGCGCGGATAGAGCGGCAGTGTCAGTTTGGCAACATCGCCACCTTGCGGGTCGATCGCCAAGTCCAACACATCCGTCTTGATCTGGATGAGGTCGGTGCTTGTGGCCACTGCAACTTCGGCAGGTGCTTTTGTTTCGCCCGCTGCGCGTGGAATGTCATCACTGGCGGCAGTATTGGTGCCACTTACTGTATCGGGAAGCCCCGCTGGAACAGCATTGGCAGCAACATTCTGAGTCGGCAGGGCAGCTTGGCCGTAGTCCTGGTTCCATTTAAGGACCATGACGTAGGACACGATTGCCAGGGCGACGATCAGGATCGTGCGTTTAATATCCATGATTACTCGGCCATCGAAGAAGAACGGGAGGTAGGGATAGGCGGAACCGGGTCATAACCACCGGGATTCCACGGATGACAGCGACCTAAACGACGAAAGGTCAGCCAGCCACCGCGCAGAAGACCATGATTTTCTATGGCCTCTAACGCGTAGCAGGAACAACTGGGGTAGAAACGACAGTGGCTGGCCATCAGAGGACTAATGGCATAGCGATAAAACTGGATCGGAACGAGGGCCAGTTTACGCATCAAGGCTGTCTACCCCTACAGTTTCGGTGCTGACTGCTGGTGCTGGCTTGTTGGTACGCGCCAAACGTTTCCAGAGCTTGCCGAAATGCTGAATCAATTCGGGGTTTTCTACATCCCCCAAGCCTTTGCGCGCGACGATAACAATATCCCAACCAACCAGAGTGTCCTGGTGGAGGCGAAACGATTCGCGCATCAGACGCTTGAGGCGATTGCGCTCAACGGAGAGCTTTACGCTCTTCTTGCCGATCACCAGTCCGAGACGGGGGTGATCAAGATCGTTGTTACGCGCAAGGAGCAGGAGATTTTTCCCCGGAACCTTGCCGGTGGGGGAGTCAAAGACTGCCTTGAAATGCCGGGGGGTTAGCAGACGCTTTTCCCGACTGAAGTCCTGACTCACCACCAGTACCGGATTATCAAACTGCCAGACGCGCACGACCTTTGGCGCGACGACGCGACAGGACAGCACGGCCGTTCTTGGTAGCCATGCGAGCACGGAAGCCGTGAGTACGGGCGCGTTTGATGGTGCTTGGTTGGAAAGTACGTTTCATGGCGTTGTTACCTGGTTCGTCCACAACGGGCCGGAATGGCCCCCGTTTTAAGAGACCGGCGATTCTAGAGAAAGCAAGCCTCTAGGTCAATTTCCAACCAGCTTTTCCTTCAATTAGATCTCTACAGGTGAAAGCGACCGTTTCTATCAGCCTACCTTCCATGGGCAATGCCATAGATATAAAAATAAAGAAGGAAGTTATTTAAAGCTTTTCTGTAAAGCTTATAAAAGCTAGGCAGCCATTCCTCTGTGGATAACTGCCTTAAGGCCTTGTTTTACGTTGTGTACAGAGGATGACAACACGGGGGAGAAACGGTGTTCTGCCTGTGCTGCGCTGTCGGATAACCTGTGTGTGGAATGACATTTTATCCACAGGCGGGTTACCCACAGACTTTCTCCCCCACTTGTGCAACGAGCTCAGGTGCGCTTATCCACAGAGCTTATGCACAGACCATTGGTCGCCTTTTTTACAGATAAGACGTTGATTTTGGCTGGCCTGTGAGCAACCTACATGTGGATAAGTGGGCTGCCGGTCGCTACAATGGCGGCTGTTTTTGCCTCACCGGCTTTCAACTTAGGGGATATCCGTGTCAGTGGAACTTTGGCAGCAGTGC